>JBEHXI010000260.1:0-10245 GCA_048498775.1 Actinomycetota bacterium
CCGGGGTCAGCGCCAGGTCGCGCACCGCATCGTAGGCACGTTGCAGTCGCTCAACCGAGCTGCTTTCCTCGATGAGTTCGCCCCGGTGGGCGTTCTCGGTATACGCCACGGTACGTCCCTCCTGCTGCCGGAGAAACCAGACATCGGTGCTGTCCAGGCCGTGGGGTCCGGCGCTGAACGGCAGCACCTGCACCGTCACGTCCCGCCGCTCCCCCACCCCCGCCAGATAGTCCAACTGCCCCCGCCACTCCCCCGCGTCGCGCAGCGGTGTCCGCAGCACCGCCTCGGACAGGATCGTGCGGAACGGTGGCGCGCCGCTTCCCTCCAGCAGCTCGCGGCGGCTCATCCGGGCGTCCACCTGCTGTTCCAGTTCCTCGTCCCGGAGCCCGCCCGCGGCCAGCACCTCCCTGGCGTAGCCGGGAGTCTGGAGCAGGCCCGGCAGCACACTGACCGCGAAGTGCCACAGGCTCACCGCCTCGGCCTCAAGGGCCATATAGCGCCGGTACCGTTCGCGGAACCGGGTGTGATCCCCGGCCGCCAGCTCCCACAGGGCGAGCAGCAGCCCGGGGGTGCCGTAGTACTGGTCGAGGGCCTGGACGACCTCGGGGCCGCCGAGCGTCTCGCCCTTCTCCAGCTTGCCGAACAGGGACCAGTCCCAGCCGACGCGTTCACCGAGCTGGCGCAGGCTGACGCCCTTCTTCGCCCGCAGGACCCGCAACTCCTCGGCGAACCGCTTGCGCGGCTCCTGGCTCCGGCTTGTGACCACACATCGCTGCGGCATGGCGCTCCCCTCCGTTGGTCCGCGCTCCCTCGGCACTCGGGCATGTCTCGCTCGTCATCGCCCGCACTGTGTGCACGCTAGTTCACCGAACGTGACAGGGATAGGACGTTCCCAACAAGGAGTGAAAAAACGAGAATATGTAGGACATCGCCCCAAGGTGCCTGTCCGGCCCGGCGCCTGGGCGCGTTCAGCGGTTGTCCGAGGCTGTACGGCGTTTGTCCGGGGGCGTCTTCCCAGGTGGTACCGGCTCCAAGACTGTTGCTGTACCCCAAGGCGGCACACACGGAGAAACGATCTCGGGGAGGATCACATCGTGAAACTGCGCCGTACGGCCGCGTCGCTGGGTGCGGGGTGCTCATCGCCGGCGGCTTCCTGGCGGCCGGGGCGGGCACCGCGTCCGCCGCCACCGGTGCCACGGTCACCCCAGCGCTGACCCGCACCTCGCAGGGCTGCGGGGACCCCGTCACGACGGGCTGCAACCAGGACGGGATCCTCGTCAGCCCCAACCTGACCGCGTTCGGCGGCGGGTTCGACATGTGGTGGTCGAACACGTGCGGGACGAACTGGGCCCAGTACTACGTGCCGGACTCGTCCCACGACTACGTGCTGAGCATCCTGGGCAGCACCGGCCGGCAGACCGGCATCCACAGCCACGGCGTGGCCGGCTGGGCGTACACGGACCAGGTCCAGTCGCCCGGGGCGGCGTCGATGTGCGTCGAGCAGTGGAACCTGAGCGACACGTACGAGTCCGGCGTCAGCTGCTGGAGGCAGTCGTCCTGACGGCGGGCTGAACGCCGCTCTCCCGGGCCCAGGCGCGTGTGCGGCCCTGTGGCAGGTGTGGAACCACGCCCGCGCCCCGGGGAAGGACACTCCGCCGCCGCCGTCCGCGTCCCCTCCCCGGGGCCATGCTCGTCGTGCCCCCGGTTGTGCGTGGGCCACGCACGGTAGCCCAGGGCAGGAAGCGACCGGAGAGCAGCCCGCATGATCAGGAGAAGCGACATGGACGTCCCCGTTCCCGTTCCCGGCCCCGTTCCCGGCCCCGTCCCCCGCTCCGGCAGTCCGGCGGAGCCGAAGATCGGGGAGGCGCTGGCGGCCCGGGACGCCCTGGCCGCCGCGCTCACCCGGGCGGGCATCCAGCTCCCCGCCATGGACGTCCGCACGCCGTGGCGCGGCGACCTGCACGGGGACGGCTCGGGCCGGACGGCCCGGTACGCCCTGGTCCAGCTCGGGGTGTGTTCCGCGCCGGTGGCGCACGCGCTGGCCGAGGTGATCGGCAGGGGGGCCGAGCGGTGACCGGTGAGCCGCGCATCACCGTCGGAACGGCCGTCCGCGACCCGGTACTCGACAGGATCGGCCTGGTCATGGGCCATGAGGGGCCGTACCTTCAGCTCCGCCCGCTCGGCGGCGGACGGGAGTGGGACGCCGACCCGGCACGCGTGGAGCCGCTGGCGCCAGGGGAGTTGCTGCGTGCCCGGGTCAGCGAGGCGAACCGCCGCAGCCGTCGCGAGGCGACGGAATAGCGGGGGGGGCGTCAGCGGCGGTGGACGCTGACGGCGTAGCCGCCGCCCTCGTAGGGGTCGGCGTCCCAGGTGGCGAAGCGGTCGACGAGGGTGAGGCCGGCGGCGGAGCAGCAGGCGTCGTACTCCGGCAGCGTGATGCCGGGCGGCACCGGCAGGTGGGCCGCGTCCAGGCCGAATCCGGCGACGATCACACCACCCGGTCGCAGGGCCCCGGCCAGCCGCCGGGCCACCGCCGCCTCGGTGCCCGGGGCCAGCAGCGGGAAGATGTTGCCGGCGGCGACCACCAGGTCGAAGTCCGCGGCGATGCCGAGCGCGGCCGCGTCGAACTCGGCCAGGTCGGCCTGGACCCAGGGCAGTGCCGGTGCCTCCTTGCGCGCCACCGCCAGCATCGACGCGTCACGGTCCACCCCGACGCAGTCGTACCCGAGCTCCGCGAGCCGGATCATGACCCGCCCGGTGCCGCACCCGGCGTCCAGCACCCGCGCTCCGGCGGGCACGAGCGCGGCGCAGAACCGTGCCTCACCGTGCATGTCCTTCCCGCTGCGGGCCAGGGCCGCGAACCGTGCCGCGTAGTCCTCGCCGGACGTCCCACCGGTCAGCTCTTCCCAACGACTCATGACAGCGAGCATAGGCCGACGACCTCGGGTGTCGGCCGGGGCGGTGCGCCTGGTCCGCCGGCGGGTGATGCGGTCACTTTCCGTCCTGAAAGGCAGGGAGAATCACCGGCATGGCGAACACCAGCTCCCGGACGCTGCGGCTGCTGTCCCTGCTCCAGACCCACCGGTTCTGGCCGGGCACCGAACTGGCCGAACGGCTGGGGGTGTCGGTGCGCACCCTGCGCCGGGACATCGACCGGCTGCGTGAGCTGGGCTATCCCGTCGAGGCGCAGCGGGGTGTGGACGGCGGCTACCAGCTGGCCGCGGGCGCCGCGCTGCCGCCGCTGGTGATCGACGACGAGGAGGCGGTGGCCCTGGCCGTGGGATTGCAGACCGCCGCGCAGGGGGCGGTGGAGGGCATCGCCGAGTCGTCGGTCCGGGTGCTGGCCAAGGTGGTGCAGGTGATGCCCGGGCGGCTGCGGCGCCGGGTCGAGGCGCTGCGCGCGATGACGGTGCCCGCCGACTGGGGCGGGCCGGACGCGGCGGCCGTCGACGCGACCGTGCTCACCGCCGTCGCCCTCGCCTGCCGGGACAGTGAGGAGCTCGGCTTCTCCTACACCGCCGCCGACGGCCGGGGCTCCGAGCGGCGGGTCGAGCCGCACCGGCTGGTCCGCCTCGGACGGCGCTGGTACCTGGTGGCGTACGACCGCGCCCGGCAGGACTGGCGCTGTTTCCGGGCGGACCGGATCAGTGCCCCGCGCGGCACCGGCTCCCGGTTCCGGCCCCGCGAGCTGCCCGCCTCCGACGCCGCCGTCTTCGTCCGCGCCCGCCTGGAGAGCCTGCCGCGCCCGCACCGGGTGGAGGTCCTGGTGGACGCCCCGGCCTCGGCGGTGCGCGAACGGCTCGGCCGGTGGGGAACGGTGGAGGAGGCGGGGGCGGAACGCTGCCGGGTGCGGATGACCGCCGACTCCCTGGACTGGCCGGCCCTGGTGCTGGGCCTGCTCGGCGCCGACTTCCGCGTCCTCGACCCGCCCGAGCTGCTGGAGGTGCTCGGTGCCGTGGGCGCCCGGTTCGACCGGGCCCGGAAGAGGGGACTGCCGTCCGCGCGGGCCGGTTCCTGACCGGCGGCGCGCACACATTCCGGGGCCCGCAATCCGGCGGCCCGTGAATTCTGCCCTTCCATACAGCCGCGGAATGTATTTCCGGACCGCCTCTCGGGCGGACGCGGAGCATTCCTCTCCCGGTGTGCGGCCGCGTATCGGGCGCCCGACCTGCGGTGTCGCCTTCCGGGCGGGATTTCGGGGGCGGAAAATGCGGCGCGACAGGCGTCCACCGTCCGGCCCGGCGGCCGCTACTATCCCGGCTGACAAGGACGATTCCGGCTCGATCCGCGTTTCTGCCCCTCACTCTTTCACGAAGGAGGCGTGGCCTTGTCCGCGCAGCGAGAAGACGCCGGCACCGGAAAGAAACCGGAAATCCGGCGAGCGGTCGCCCTGCCCGCGGTGGACACCGAGGCGTCCTCCGGACTGACTCCGGCCCGTGGACCCGAACCGGAGGCGCCGTCCGGCGACCGACCGTCCGGCGACCTGCCGTCCGGCGCCGACACCGTGGCGCTCCCGGTGTCCGGCGCGCTGGCACGCCGGTCGCCGGACGGCGGCGCCCCGGCGGTCTGGGAGGCGGGCCGGCCCGGGCCGCCGGCCGTCCCGGACGCGGGAGACGACGGCGAGGCGCCGTCCGGGCGGCCGACGAAGGTGGTGGTGGCCGCCGCCATCGGCGGTGCCGCGCTGCTCGCGGTGCCGTTCCTGCTGGTGGGCACCGGGACGCCCAAGGGCAAGGAACATCCGCAGGCGGTGGCGAACGCGGCGCCCGACGGGACGACCTGGCGGACGGCCCCCTCCGCCGGCGCGTCGCAGTCCTCCTCGGGCACACCGTCGGCCTCCGCGTCGGCCACACCGTCCGCGCCGCCCCGCACCAGCCCGGCGCCCGTCGCGAGGACCGTCCCGGCGCGGCAGCACAGCGGTTCCGCCCGGAAGCGGCCCCCGTCGGTCCCCGCCATCTTCGGTGGCGCGGCCGACATGCTGCTGAAGAACCTCGGCACCGGACTCTGCGCGGACCTGCCGGACTTCGGCAACGGCAAGGTCAACGGGCCCGTCAACGAGTACTACTGCCAGCCCGGCAGCGGTGACAACCAGATGTGGACCCTCCAGGTCGTCGACGCGGGCGAAGGGCCGGGCGGGGCACGGCTGTTCACCATCCGGAACGTCAAGGACGAGATGTGCATGGACCTTCCGAACTACGGTGACAATCCGGCCGGCACACCGGTGTCGGAGTTCCCGTGCGCGCCCACCACCAAGGACAACCAGCTGTGGTATCTGGCGTACGGGGACCAGAACCACTACCGGATCCGCAACCTGGCCGGCCACGGGCTGTGCCTCGGGGTCGACGGCGGCCCCGGCGCGGGGCCGGACGCCCGGCTGATCATCGAGCCGTGCGGCTCGACCGCCGACGACTGGGGATGGAGCCCCACCTGACCTGACCGGTCGGCGGCCCGGCTCCGGGCCGGGCCGGGCCGCCGCGGCCACGTCTGACTGTGCGGTGGCTACGCGGTGGCCTCGGCGTGGCTCGCGCCGGCCGGGCCGCTGCTCTCGGTGCCGGACAGGCGGTAGGGCGACCGGTCCGCCGCGGCCGGTGCCGCTTCCGGCGGGGACGCTTCCGGCGGGGACGCTTCGCGCGCGGCCGCCGTGGCCTCGGCCGGTGCCCCGGCGCCGGTGAGCCGGGCGAGACGCCGCTCCGCCGACGCACGCATCCGGCGGGCGGCGTCACCGGAGAGCCGGCCGTGCAGGGTGATGATGGCCGGAGCCACCCGGCGGGCCTCCACCGGATCCGGGATCGCCCGCCAGCAGGCATCGGCGTTCGAGGCCGCCCGCCCGGCCTCCGGATCGGCCGCCCCGCGAGTGGTCAGCAGCCGCAGCGCCACGTCCTGGTACAGGTGGGCGGCGAGCCCGTGGCGGCCACCGAGCCGGGCGACGTGCGCGCGCAGCCGCCGCATCTCCAGCGACGCGGCGGCGTAGGCGCCGTGCGCGGTGAACACCCGGCGCTCCAGAGCCTCGGCGAGCGCCGCCGCCGTGTCGTGCTCGGACGCCTCGGCGGCGTGCACGATGCGCGATACGGCGTCGCGGTACTCGGCGGGGAGACCGGCGTTCGGGGCGCCGGCCATGCCGCCGGCCGCGCCGCCCGCCGGGGTGCCGGTGCCCGCCGGGGAGTGCGCCTCGGGGGCGGCAGGCGCGGGCGTCACGGCAGCGGAGGCGAGCGCCTCGGGGGAGGCAGGCGCGGAGGCGTGCGCCTCGGAGGCGGCGGACGTGAGTACAGCGGGCGCGGGCGTCACAGCAGCGGAGACGTGCCCCTCAGAGGCGACAGGCGCAGGCGTCACCGCAGCGGAGACGTGCCCCTCAGAGGCGACAGGCGCAGGCGTCACCGCAGCAGAGGCGGCGGGCGCGGAGACGTGTGCCTCGGGGGAGGCGGACGTGAGAACGGCGGGCGCGGGTATCACCGGTGTGGAGGCGGCGGACGCCGGGGCCACGAACGGGGCCGCGACGGGCACGGGTGCCGCGGAGGGCGCCGCGGTGCCCGGGGCGAAAAGGCCCGCCTCCGCCGGAGCGGGCGGCACGGCGGACGGCGCCGTGACGGCCTCGGCAGGAAGGCCCGCCTCGGCGGGCGCGGGTGCCGCGGAGGGCGGCGGTGCGGTGGGGGCCTCCGCAACTGCCGCCCCAACATGATCCGTTGACGCCTCGTCGGAATCGGCCGGGCCCACCGTCATGGCCGTGCGGACCTGGGGCACGGGCCGGACGGCCGGGGCGGTGGGGGGCAGCAGGCGCACCCCGTGCTGGACCGCGAGGCGGCGCAGCCGGCGTCCGCCGTCGGACGGCCGGCCCAGGGCCTGCACGGTGATGTACTCGCGCACCGCGGGGTCGAGGTCGAACAGCAGCCGGGACAGGGCGGGGAAGACCGAGTCGTCCAGTGGTTCGCCGGGCACGCCGAGTTCGATGGCGAGGTGGTCGGCCGCCACCGGGCGGGCGTGCAGCGGCGGCGCCTGGCCTTCGCGGCCCAGGTGCAGACCGGCCCGGACCACGGTGGCCTGCCAGTCGTCGGCGAGCGGGACGGTGCGCCGCCGGCCGTCGCCGAAGGCCGGCACCGGTGGACGCCAGCGCAGCAGGCGGGGTTCCGGGGGCGGCTGGGTGTCGTCCGCCGCCGGGCGGCAGACCACCGCCTCGACGAAGGGCCGCCAGGTCAGTCCGGCGTCGCGGCCGATCAGGGCGGGCCGCGCGGGCCCGGTGTCCTCCGGGGGGCCGTCGTCGATCAGCGGCAGTCCGGTCAGCAGCTCCACCTCGATGCCGAGCGAGTCCGCGACGTCCTGCGCGGCGGGCAGCAGGTCCTTGTGGTCGCCGGGGGCCAGCCGGACCTTGGCGCGGATCGCCGCGGGGAGGGCGGCGAGCAGGGCGCTCAGGTCGTCCGAGGGGATGTCCGCGGTGTCCGCCGGTCCGGGGACGCCGACGACGATCAGGGGGTGGGAGGGGTCCACCGGCGCCGCGTAGCAGAGGTCTCCCGGTCGCGGCGGGCGGGCGCGGGGCGACCGGACCAGCACGCCGGCGGGTATCTGCTCCACCACGCAGCCGGTCGCGGTGGTGCCCGGCAGCCGTCCGATGGCCTCCTGCCAGGCGGGCGCCGGATGGCGGTGGCCGCACGGTTCGGGATCGCCCCCGGGGGTGAACAGCCGCCAGCCGCGTGGGGCGGCGGGGTGGTGCGGGGCGAACAGTGAGCCGCCGGGCACGATGACGGCCGGGCCGTCCGGGGCGATCACCCGCAACTGCCAGGAGTCGGCGATCTGCTGGGCGAGGGCGGGCTGCTCCGGGGTTCCGCTGCCGGCGCCGGAGAGGACCAGGCGGACGGTGGTGGCGCCCTGGGCCCGGAGGGTGTCCAGGGTTCCGGCCAGGCGCCGCCACAACGCGGCCGGCACCTCGCCGTCGGCGCCGATCACCACGGTCGCGGTGGACGCGCCGTCCCCGGTGGCCGCCAGGGACCGGGCGAGCCCGGCCACGTCCTCGGGGCCCGGCGCGGCCTGGGCCGAGCAGCGGATCAGCAGCAGTCCGTGCCGCTGGTCGACCAGGACGGGCGGCTCGTCGGCCGGCCCCTCACCTCCCGCCGCCCGGCCGGTCACGTCCCCGCCGGGGTTCCGGAGGCGGGAGAAGACCGTGCCCCATCGCGTCATCAACTTCCTCCGGTGACGGCTTCGGCGTGGTGGTGGCAGGCCCGCGGTGGCACGGTGCCCCGGGACGGGCGGCTCACCTGAAGTGGACGATGATCCGGCCCTGGTTGGCCGGATCGGCCTCGAAACGCGTATAGAGCTTCTTCAGGTGCGGCTGGCCGAGCATCGCCAGCACCCGGGCTCTGAGCTTGCCCGAGCCCTTGCCCGGGATGATCTCCACCCGGTCCGCCCTGGTCGCCGCCGCCTTGAAGATGATCTCCCGGACGGCGCGGTCGACGTCGCGGTCGCTTCTGAAGAGCGGGTGGAGGTCGAGCGTGAGAGTCATCTGTGGTCTCCTGTCCGGCTGTTCCCACGGACACGTCAGCGCGAGGGCCGCCGTCGTGCAAAGTACCGTACGGGCGGCCGGGTTTCGCCAGGGCCTCGGTCGTCCCGGCCGGATACGGCCGGGAACTCGCCCGTAGGAGCATCCGGCACTGCACGCACGGGCAAGCCCGGCGGGTACGGCGGTACGCCGCCGGTCAGGGCTCCGGGACCGTGGCGGGCGCCGCCGGGTCCGGGACGGCGAGCCGGTAGTGGCGGTCGGCGAGGCTGAGGACGAGGTGCGGGCGGGCACCCGCGGCGCCCGGGGCGGCGAAGTCCTGGAAGCCGCCGTCGCCCGAGACGACGGTGATCCGGATGCCGAAGGCGCGGGCGGCGAGCAGGGGCAGCAGGTCGGCGGCGGAGTGGTCCCAGCCGGCGCCGGTGGTGCCGGGGCGGCGCAGCTGGGCGGCGGCGAGTTCGGCCCTGACCCGTTCGCTGAGCGCCACGGCGTGCGGGATCAGTCCGCCGAGACCGTCGAACTCCCGCCGCGCCGGGGTGTCCTGGCCGAGGTCCAGCCCGGCGGCCTCGGCCTCGGCGGCGGTGAAGGCGTCGCCGGTGTCCGGGGCGGTGAACGCGAGCAGGTCGGCGTTGGCCGGGTCGGTGAGCGCGGCGGCCAAGCGCTCCCGCAGCGCCCGGGCGGCCGCCGCCGGGTCGGCCGCGGCTGCCGGATCGATGCCCGCCTCCGCGAGCAGGTGCGGGGCGGTGCGGCGCAGCCCTTCGGCGAGCGCGTGGAAGAACGCGTCACCGTCCTCGGGCAGCTCGTGGAGGGTGTATCCGGTGCGGTCCGGTCCCGGGGCGGCGAGCCGGGCGCCGGGGCCGGTGCCGCCGGTGCGGGTGTAGACGGGGCGGGCGGGCCCGGCCGGGCGGGCCGGCTTCGGCGGCGCGTGGAAGGTGACCTCGGGCGGCTCGGGGAGTCCGTCGAGCCGGCGGCGTCCCTCCTCGGTGGCGTTGAGCCGGTGCCAGCGGGTGAGCCGGTCGGTCGCGGCGCGCACCCGGTGGTATTCGGCCGCGGCGCGGTCCGCGGCGGCGCGGAGCGTGTCCAGTTCGGCGCGGAGCATGTCCAGTTCGGCGCGGCGGGCTTCGATGACGGCGCGGACGGCGCGGGCGGCGGCCGGCCGTGCGGTGGCGGCCTCGGGCCGGTCCGTGCCGGTCGCTGATGCCGGGCCGGTGGCGCGGGCCGCGGCGGCCTCCAGGTCGTCCAGGGTGCGCCGGGCCCACTCACCGGCGCTGAGCTCCGCGTCGCCCGCGCTATTCTGACGCCCCGTCAGCTCGTTGGCGGCGTCGAGCTCCTCGCGCAGCCGCAGGGCGCCACGGCGGCGGTTCCAGTACGCCTTGTCGGCGTCCGTCCAGGCCGCGGCGGCGGCGGAGACGGCGTCCCAGGCCCTGGCGACGCGGGGCGGGAAACTGGTGTCGTCGATCAGTCCCAGCTCCCGGGCGACGTCCTCGCGCACCCAGGCCACCGTGTACGCCTCCGAGGCGACCGCCTGCGGGCCCGGCCTGCCCCCTCCGAAGGTGCCGCGCAGCAGCGTCCCGAGCGCGGAGTCCTTGATGCCGCGGTGGACGTCGGCGACGCTGAGCCAGGTGGTGGGGACGGCGAACAGGAACGTCCGGCCGGTCTTGGGCTTGACGTTGACGGAGTGCAGGTGGTCGCCGCCGGTCACGGTGGTGTCGCCGTCGAGGGTGTGGGGGCCGGTCAGGCCGGTGCCGTACTGGTTCAGGCCGGCC
>JBEHXI010000261.1:0-10203 GCA_048498775.1 Actinomycetota bacterium
CGGCGGGGAGTGGCCGGCGGCGGAAAGCGGCCGGCCGGTGATCGGAAGCGGGCGGCGGCGGGATGCGGCCGGTCCATGATCGGAAGCGGGTGGAGGGGACGGGCTGTCGGGCCGCCGCGGCGTTTGACGGTGTGCGGGCAATAGGCTCCAACCGAGCCGAACTCGTGGCGGTTTGGCGCGATGGGGAGTTTATCGATACCGGCTCACACGTACGAGCGAAATGAGGTAGAAGCCTGTATTCCGGGGGGTCGGGTGGGTAATTCTTCTCTCGCGACACCGCGATACCGGTGGAGCGGTTCGGCCGGCCGCTCCCTCGGAGGTCCGGTGAGAGTCATGCGATTTTCGGAAGCGATTGCGGGGCGACGCGGGGCGTCGTGGCCGTGATCGCCTGAGCGGGAGGACGGCCGCATGATGGACGCGGTAACGACCTGTGGGGCGGCGCCGGTTGGGGTTTTTGGCCATCGGTCTGGCTCTTGTCTCGGTGATCCCGGCCGCGGGGGAGCGGTTCGTCCGCCGCCGTACGCGGGATGCGCCGCGGCGGTGTGAACGCTCGGGGTCTTCGCGCTGCCGGCTTCAGCGGCTACGGGACCGGCAGCGGCAAAGGTGACGGTGATGCCGGCAGGCGCAGTGCGGTGCGCTCCCGGCGGAGCCTCATTCGATATGCCCGGGACCAGTTCCGCTATGCCGATGAGGAAAGAGCGGAAAGGGAAGGGGGAATTCCTTGGGTCAACGCTGATACGGCCACTTCCATGTCGAGCCGATGAGCATGACAGGCCGATGAGGGCCATCCGGTGCCGCGAATGTCACGCGGCATGCAGACGTGCTGGTGCATACGACGAAAAGTTGTCCACAGGGTGTGGACGGTCGGCGGCGCGGGGAGCGACGCGGGCGGGGTTCGGTCAAGCGGGCCGGTGGCCGGGGGTGGTCGAGGCGGCTGATGATGTCGCCGCGACCTCAAGGGGCGGGATGCAAGGGGCGGGATATGGGGGGCGAAGTGGGGCGGGGTGATCAGTGGGCTGATCACGGCCTGTGGGGCCGGTGACCGCGCCGGCCCCACGGCGAGAGCTGCGGCGGGCGTGCAGACGGGCGAACCGCGCGCAGTGTTGGGCGTGGCTGCGCTGAAGCGGGTGGTGCGGCGTTTTCACTCGGGCCATGCGTGAAAACAACCGGATGATCCGATTTCTCCCGGCCGTGCTGGCTGTGCTGGCCGCGCTTGCCTGCCTTGTCGCCGGCACGCCTTCCGCCGCGGTCGCGGAGGATGTGTCATCCGGCATGCCGGAACCGGCCACCGCGGCACCCGACGAGGTGGGAGCCCCGCCCGGGGCCTGGGCACCGGACCCGTACGACAGTCATGCCTCCGACTGGCCGACGTCCTCCGGTGCCCTGGTCCCGGAGGCAGCCCGGCCTGAACTGCCGCAACCCGGCCTTCCGGCACCGGACCTTCCGGCACCAAGCCACCTGGCACCAAGCCGCCTGGCGCCAAGCCATCAGGCACTGGGCCATCCGGCGCCGGGTCAGCCCGTACCGGCAGCCCGCCTGGCCGCTCGCTCCGACGACCAGAAGCCGGGACGGAGCCGAAGCCGGCCCAGAACTCGGCCCAGGACTCGGCCGTTCCGTCCCCTGAGGCACAACGGACCCGGCTCCGCTCGCACCGCCGCCCGCACCGCCACCCACCCCGTCCACCGGTCCGGCCCGCACACCGGCCCGCGTACCGCCGCAGCGCGGGTCGGCACCCGTTCCGCAGCGCCGGCCGGCACCCGGCGCTCGCCGATCGCGCGGAAGTCGAGAGACCTGAGCGGACTGGGGGCGCGGATCTTCCGGGGCTGGGGGTTCGACGCCTGCTCGGCACCGGACCTGGAGACGATGCAGGCCTGGCGCGGCACCTCGCGGTACGGCGCGGTCGGCGTCTACATCGGAGGCCGCGGACGCAGTTGCGGCCAACCGCACCTGGACCGCGACTGGATGCGGGCCGTCAGCGGCATGGGCTGGCGGATCCTGCCGGTGTACGTCGGCTCCCAGTCGCCATGCGTCACCACCCGGCAGCACCGTCGGCACCGGATCGATCCCCGCCACGCCTACGCCCAGGGCCGAGCGGAGGCGGCGGACGCACTCCGCGCCGCCGCCGGGCTCGGTATCGCGCCGCGCAGCCCCGTCTACCTCGACGTGGAGTCGTACTACCCGCACACCTGGCGCTGTGCCGAGCCGGTCATCACCTTCGCGCAGGCGTGGAGCCGCAGCATGCGGGCCATGGGGTACCTGCCCGGCTTCTACAGCAGTTCCAACTCCGGTATCACGGGCATCGAGGCCGCGCGCCGCGCCGGGCGGTCCGATCTGCCGGATCTGGTGTGGTTTGCCCGCTGGGGTCAACGCCCCGACGTCTACGCGGAACCGGTGCTGCCCCGGGCCGCCTGGCGCCCGCACCGGCGCATCCACCAGTTCGACGGCGAGGCCACCGAGCGGCACGCGGGGCACGCCCTGCGCATCGATCGCGACCTGGTCGACGCCCCCGTCGCCATCGTCGTCCCGCCGCACTGGTGGTGACGGCGGCACGCCCGCGCCCCCACACCCCGCGGGGTGTGGCGGCACGCCCGCACCCGTTCCGCACCCCCGCCGCCCCACCCCCGCAACACCCCCGCCCGGACCCTTACCGGCCCCCCACATGGCCTCCACCCGAGGGAGGTGCGATGGCCCCGGCTCCTACGACTTCAGGGTGAGCAGGCTTCGGGACCTGCGGCGGATCCCCGGCGAGCGCGGCGCTCCTAGCGTTGAGGTCATGACCATGCCCATGTGCACCAGCGCTGAGCAGTTCACCGCGTATGTGCGGACCCGGCGCCCGGTGCTGCTGCGCACCGCCCGCTCGCTGACGCCGGATCCCTGCGACGCCGAGGATCTGCTGCAGACGGCGCTGGCGAAGACGTACCTGGCGTGGGAACGCATCGCGGACCAGGGGGCGCTCGACGGTTATGTACGGCGCACGCTGGTCAACACGCGTACCTCGCAGTGGCGCAGGCGGCGGCTTGACGAGTTCGCCTGCGCCGAGCTGCCGGAGCCGCCCGGACGCGTCGCGTCCGCTCCCGATCCGGCCGATCACCAGGCGGACCGGGACGCGGTGTGGCGTGCCATCGGGCGCCTGCCGCCGCGGCAGCGGGCGATGGTGGTGCTGCGTTTCTACGAGGACCTGACCGAGGGGCAGACGGCCGAAGTGCTCGGAGTGTCGGTCGGGACGGTCAAGAGCGCGGTCTCCCGTGCCTTGGTCAAGTTGCGCACGGATCCGGAATTGCGAGCTTCGTAACGTTCCGGGGGTAGTGACATACCGCGCGGTATGCCTTCAGAATCACGGCACCACCCTCACGCGCGCCAATGGAGGCATGCCGTGCTCAGCACCATGCAGGACGTTCCCCTACTCGCCTCTCGCATCCTCACCCACGGCCGTACCGTGCACGGCCGGTCCACGATCACCACGTGGACGGAAGACGGGCCGCGCCGTCGCAGCTTCGCCGAGATCGGCGACCGCGCCGCGCAGCTCGCCAACGCGCTGCGCGACGAGCTGAGCGTGGGGCCGTCGGACGTGGTGGCCACGCTGATGTGGAACAACGCCGAGCACCTCGAGGCCTACTTCGCCATCCCGTCGATGGGTGCGGTGCTGCACACGCTCAACCTGCGGCTCCCCGCCGAGCAGCTGACCTTCATCGTCAACCACGCGGCGGACCGGGTGATCCTGGTCAACGGCTCCCTGCTGCCGCTGCTCGCCCCGCTGCTGCCGCAGCTCGGCTCCGTCGAGCACCTGGTGGTCGTCGGCCCCGGCGACACCTCCGTACTGGAGGGCTGCCGCCCCACGGTGCACGAGTACGAGGAGCTCATCGCGGGCCGTTCCACCGCCTACGACTGGCCGGAGCTGGACGAGCGGCAGGCCGCCGCCATGTGCTACACCTCCGGCACCACCGGCGACCCGAAGGGCGTCATCTACAGCCACCGCTCGCTCTACCTGCACTCGATGCAGGTCAACATGGCCGAGTCGTTCGCCCTGACGTGCCGCGACACCACCCTTCCGGTGGTGCCGATGTTCCACGTCAACGCCTGGGGCCTGCCGCACGCCGCGTTCATGAGCGGAATCAACATGCTCATGCCGGACCGCTTCCTGCAGCCCGCGCCCCTCGCCGAGATGATCGAGACGGTGCGGCCCACCCACGCCGCCGCCGTCCCCACCATCTGGCAGGGCCTGCTCGCCGAGCTGACCGCCAGGCCGCGTGACGTCTCCTCGCTGCACACCGTGGTGATCGGCGGCTCGGCCTGCCCGCCGTCGCTGATGAGGGCCTACCAGGAGAAGTTCGGGATCCAGGTCTGTCACGCCTGGGGCATGACGGAGACCTCACCGCTGGGCACCGTCTCGCAGCCGCCCGCCGGGGTCAGCGGCGAGGAGGAGTGGGCGTACCGGTTCACCCAGGGCCGCTTCCCCGCGTCCGTCCAGGCCCGGCTGGTCGGCCCGGCCGGCGAGATCATGCCGTGGGACGGCACCAGCGCCGGCGAACTCGAGGTGCGCGGGCCGTGGATCGCCGGCGCCTACTTCGGCGGCGCGGACCACGAGCCGCTGGTCCCGGAGGACAAGTTCCGCGACGGCTGGCTGCGCACCGGTGACGTGGGCGTGATCTCGCCCGACGGCTACCTCACCCTCACCGACCGCGCCAAGGACGTGATCAAGTCCGGCGGCGAGTGGATCTCCTCCGTGGAGCTGGAGAACCACCTGATGGCCCACCCGGCCGTCGCCGAGGCGGCCGTCGTCGCCGTTCCCGACGAGAAGTGGGGCGAGCGCCCGCTGGCGACCGTCGTCATCAAGGACGGCGCCACGACCCACTACGAGGAGCTGCGCGCGTTCCTCTCCGAGCGCATCGCCCGCTGGCAGGTCCCCGAGCGCTGGGCGATCATCCCGGCGGTGCCGAAGACGTCGGTCGGCAAGTTCGACAAGAAGGTCATCCGACGCCAGTACGCGGACGGGGAGATAGACGTCACCATGCTGTGAGCGGTGCCAGGGGCCGGGGACGGGTGCACCGCATCCGTCCCCGGCCCTTCTCCGTTCCCGGCCGGGCGCGTCCGCCCCCGGCTACAGCTCCGTACCGATCTTGCTGAGCAGGTCGACGATCCGCTCCTGGACCTCGGCGTTGGTCGACCGCTCGGCCAGGAACAGCACCGTCTCGCCGGAGGTCAGTCGCGGCAGCTCGGCGGTGTCGATGTCCACCGAGGTGTAGACGACCAGCGGGGTGCGGTTGAGCAGGCCGTTCGCCCGCAGCCAGTCGATGATCCCCAGCCGCTGCCGGCTGATCAGCATCAGGTCCATCACGACCAGGTTCGGCCGCAGTTGGGAGGCGAGGGCCGCCGCGTCCTCCTCGGAGGCGGCGTGCGCCACCTGCATCCCGCGCCGCTCCAGTGACGCCGTGAACGCCGTCGCGATGTCCTGGTGCGCCTCCACCAGCAGCACCCGCGGCGGATGCTGCTCGCTGTCCCGCGGCGCGAGGGCCTTGAGCAGCACGGCCGGGTCGGCACCGTAGGCGGCCTCCCGGGTCGCCTGGCCGAGCCCCGCGGTCACCAGCACCGGGACCTCCGCCGCGACCGCCGCCGCCCGCAGCGACTGCAGGGCGGTACGGGTGATCGGGCCGGTCAGCGGATCGACGAAGAGTGCCGCCGGGTACTCGGCGACCTGGGCGTCCACTTCCTCCCGGGACCGGACCGTCACCGGCCGGTAGCCGCGGTCGGTCAGCGCCTGGCGGGTGGAGACGTCCGGCTCCGGCCAGACCAGCAGCCGGCGCGGCCCGGCCGGCACGGCGGCGTCCTGGCCCGGCACCGCCTCGGCGCCCGGCGCGGGGGCGGCGGCGCTGACCTCCACGGCGCCGTTCGGGCCGTCCAGCGGTTCCGGCCCCTCGGCCCCCTCCGCGGGTGCCCCTATGGCGAAGGCCCGGCCGCCCTGGGGGTCGGCGGGGAAGGCCGGAGCGGCGGGTTCGGCGGGGGCCGGGTGCGGGCGGGCGACACCGTTGGGCGCCGCGGGAGCGGCCGCGGTGCCCGAGGCGGGCGTGGCCACGGCACCGCCGCCGCCCGGAGCGGCGAGCTTGCGCCGCCGGCCCGAGCCGCCGGAGCCCGGCATCGGCCCGGGCCCGGGCGCACCGTCCGGCCGGGCCAGCGCCACGCCCTGACCCAGCGTCCGCACACTGATCTCACCGGTGTCCGACCGTCCGGCCTGAGCGCCGGGACGGCCGTTGCCCGGCGCCTGGCCCGGCACGGGCTGCCAGCGCTGCGGGCCGGCCGTGCCCGCCGGAAGCCCGGGGACCTGGCGGCCGTTCTGCTGGGGCACGGCCGACCCGTTGGCAGGCCGGGTCTCCGGGAGGTCCACCACCGCAGGCATCGGGTCCGCGGACGGCCCGGACAGCGCGACCATCCCGGCCGGCTGGAGCCCGGGCGCGACCGGAGCGGCCGCGGCCGGCAACTGCGGGGCGACGACCCGGGGTTCCGGGACCGGGACCGCCGCGTGCGCCCCCGCACCCGCGTCCTGCGCCGCCGGCGGCAGCGCGGGCATCGCGGACGGCGGGGCGGGCGCCTGCTGCCGGCCGTCGGGGTGGCCTTCCGGATGACCGTCCGAGAGGGGGCGGCGGGCTCTGCGGCCCCTGGGCGGCACCGGCTGCGCCTGCGCCACCGAGACTCCGCCGTTCTGGCCCGCGCCGCCGTCGCCGGGCGCCTCCGCCTCGGCACGGTGCAGGGCGCGGCGGCGCCCGGTCGGCTGCTCGCCCTCGCCTCCGGCCGGAACGGACGGTTCCGCGGCCGTGGCAGACGGCCCCGCCGGGAGCGCGATCGCGGTGCCCGGGCCGCCCTGGCTGTCGTCCACCGGGCGCCGGGGCCGCGGCGGCACCGGGGTGGCCACCGCCTTCCCCGCCGCCGGAGCGGGCGCGCCGGGCGCCGGCCGGGTGCCGCGGACCGGTTCGCTGGGCACCGGCATGACGGTGGTCTCGGACTCCGGCCGGGGGGTGGCCGGCTCCTTCTCGGTGGGCGTTCCGCCGCCCTCGCCGGCCGGCACCTCCAGCACATAGGCGCTGCCGGCCTGCCCGGGGACCTCATGGGTCTGCAGTACGCCGCCGTGCCGTTCCACGATCCCGCGGGTGATCGGCAGATGGACGGGGTTGCCGCCGGCGAACGGGCCGCGCACCTCGATCCGTACGACGTCACCGCGCTGCGCGGCGGCCACCACGATCGTGGAGTCGGCGCCGGCGACCACCGGCGCGTTGCCGGTGGCGTCCACCCCGGCCACGTCCGCGATCAGGTGGGCGAGTGCCTGGGCGATGCGGGCCGCGTCCACGGTCACCGTGAGGTTCGGGGCGTGCACCGCGTACTGGGCGCGGCCCGGGCCGATCAGCTCGATCGCGCCCTCGACGCCCGCGGCGACGACGGCGTCCAGCGCGGCCGGGCGCTTGTCCAGCTTCTCCTTGCCCAGGTCGAGCTGGTGGTAGGCGAGGACGTTGTCGATCAGCGTGGTCATCCGGGTGTAGCCGGCGGCCAGGTGGTGCAGGATCTGGTTCGCCTCGGGCCACAGCTGCCCGGCCGGGTCGGACGCCAGCCCGGTCAGCTCGGCCTTCAGCTCCTCCAGCGGCCCGCGCAGCGAGGCGTCGAGCAGGGCGCGCAGCTGCGTGTACCGCCCGGCCAGCGCGTCGTACCGGGTGCGGTCGGTGAACGTCATCACCGCGCCGACCAGTTGGTCCCCCTCGCGCACCGGGGCCGTGGTCAGGTCGACGGGCACCGCGCGGCCGTTCTTGGTCCACAGCACCTGCCCGCGCACCCGGATCTTGCGCCCGGACGCCAGCGTGCTGGCCAGCGCGGTCTCCTCGAACGGCAGCGGGGTGCCGTCGGCCCGCGAGTGCTGGACGAGCGGGTGCAGCTCCTGGCCGCCCAGGTCACTGGCGCGGAAGCCCAGTATCTGCGCGGCGGCCGGGTTGACCAGGACGACCTTGCCCTCGGTGTCGATCCCGACCACGCCCTCGCTGGCGGCGCGCAGGATCATCTCGGTCTGGCGCTGCTGCCGGGCCAGCTCGGCCTCGGTGTCCAGGGTGCCGGTCAGGTCGCGGACGACGAGCATCAGCAACTCGTCACCGGTGTACGGGGGCGGGGAGCCGTACGGGTCGGCGTACGGGGTGCGGGCGTCCTCCAGGTTGGCGCTGGTCACCTCGACGGGGAACTCGCTGCCGTCGGTGCGCCGGGCGATCATGCGCGTCGGCTTGGTCCGCGGCCCCTCCTCGGCGTCCGGGCGGCGCATCGAGCCGGGGATCCGCCGGGAGTCGAAGGACGGCAGCAGGTCGAGCAGGCCGCGCCCGACCAGGGCCGTACCGGGTGTCTCGAAGGTCTCCAGCGCTATCGAGTTGGCGTTGACAACGGTTCCGTTGGCGTTCACCAGCAACAGCGCGTCGGGAAGCGCGTCGAGTATTGCCGCGAGGCGAGCAGCGCCTCGGGATGGCCTGCTGCTCAAGAGACGCGTCCTCCCTGATACCGCACGTTCTTCAGCCTCGCCCGGCGATGGGGCACCGGGTTAGTGCCGCCGGCCCATCTTGCCGTTCCCCTCGTGGCGTGTCACTAGAGGAGTGTACGGGGCGGCGTTCCGCCCCGGTTGGCCGCCGAGTGGGTTGTGAAGGACGTTTGACATCGGTGTGACAGAAGTGGAATCGAAGTGGACGACTATCGGACAGCGAGCGGTCCGGATCCGGCCAGTGGAGAGCCGGCGGGCGCCCGGTGCGCCGCCGGGTCCGGGAGCACCGGCTCCATGGCCTCCCAACGCTGGACCTCGCAGCCGTTGGAGCGCCGGTACGTCCGGTCCACGCGTCGGCCGCGCCACCGGCCCGTGACCCGCGCGACCTGCGGCCCGGCGAAGATCATGGTGCACAGCCGCGCCGGCGGCACCGGGCCCAGCGGCCCCCCGAGCCGGTCCAGCCGGAGGCAGGCGGCGCGGGCGGCGGGATGCGTTCCCCCGGAGGGGTGACATCGCAGTGTGGTGGTGGCCGTCGAGCCGCCGCCGTCGTCGACGGTGACGACCAGCCGGTCGCGCGGTGCCGGCCGGACCGGGTGCGGCCCGGCCGCGCCGGCCGGCCCGGCCGCCAGCGCGAGGGCCGCCAGGGCGAGAAGCGGAACGTGGGCGCGGGCGCCGGGGCGCTCGCCCGCCCGGGAACGGGAACGGGAACGCGGACGTGCAGGGAACACCGGTGGCTCCTCGGGCAACTGCGGCGGCGGATCGGGACGGGCGCGCCGGACGCGCCGCGCCCCTCTCTACCGCCCGCGCCGGCACCTCCCGCGCCGCGTCACCCGAAGGTGGGCGCGCCGGGCGACTGTCCGGGCCGGTGAAGGGAAGTCCTTTGCCTCCCCATGGGACGGCTTGTACCGTAAGCTGCGATTGGTATCAGCCCCCTGGACTGTGCCATCATCTGCACACGCCCGCTGCGCGCGGGCGTGCTGGAGGCTTCGCCTAGTCTGGTCTATGGCGCCGCACTGCTAATGCGGTTTGGGTTAATCGCCCATCCCGGGTTCAAATCCCGGAGCCTCCGCTTCCTTGGCAGCCCCGTCCGCACCGGACGGGGCTGCCGCGCGTTCCGGCCCCTGAGTCGCCGCCACGCCCCCTCCACGGCATACGCCCAGGTCAGAGGGGCAATGGCGGTGCCAATGAGAACGGATTTCGCGTCCAGCCACCGTTCATGTAATGTTGTTCCCGCAACGCCGACCGGCAAGAAAAACCGGGAAGCCAAGCACTCGTAGCTCAACGGATAGAGCATCTGACTACGGATCAGAAGGTTGCAGGTTCGAATCCTGCCGAGTGCACAGCACTGAGAGGCCCCTTGGAGATCATCCAGGGGGCCTCTTGCTTTGGCCTTGACGGCAGCCATGGACGGCAACCGCAGCCCGGTCGCTGGATCGCCGCGGGGACTCCGCTCGCGCCGTCACCGTCGCCACCCGGCAGCGCGTCCCCGGCCCGCCCGAAGGCCGGCAGGGGTGGGCGTGCAGGTCGAGTGGGGATTCGGCAACGCGTTCGGACCGAACGGAGAGCCGCTGAACCGGTGGCGGGAATCCGAGGCGTGAGCGACCTGCCCGTTGGTGAGGTGCCTGCCGACGTTCCCCGCTGATTTCCCGCCGATTCCCCGTTGTTGCCCGACCGCCGCGCCCTCGGCGAGGCCCTCGAAGCCCTGGCCG
>JBEHXI010000262.1:0-10199 GCA_048498775.1 Actinomycetota bacterium
GGACCGGACAGGGCCCGGACGGGGACCGGATAGGGCCGGACACCGGCCGGGTATGGCACGGACGCGTAACAGCGCGGGTGTCCGGCTGGCACGATGGTCAGTGGCAGGCGCTAGCGTTTCCCATGCGCCGCGCACGGGGGAGGAATCGGTGGTGCGGCGGGAGCCGTGCCCTGCCATCGCCCGGCCGCCGCCGTGCGCCGACGCCGTCCGGGCGCCGCCGGCCGCCGCCCACCGGCGCCCGTACCGTGCCACCCCGCCGACTCGTTGCACCCTTCGAGCCACCGTCTCACCCTGCTGCACCGCGCTGGACCCCCACTGGACCTTCGAAAGGACGGCGAACGGCCTTGTACCGCTGGGAAATCACCCGGGCCGCGCTGGCCCAGCGGATCATCGCAGTCATCCGCGCCGGCAGTTACGACCAGGCCGCCGCGGCCGCCGACACCCTGCTGTCCGCGGGGCTGACCAGCGTGGAGATCTCGCTGACCACGCCCTTCGCCCTGGAGGCGGTCACCACGCTGGTCCGCGAGGTCGGCGAGGACGCCGTCATCGGCGCGGGCACCGTGCTGGACCCGGCCTCCGCCCGGATGGCGGTGGACGCCGGGGCCCGGTTCCTGGTGAGCCCGTTCGCCGACCCGGAGGTGATCCGCACCGGCCACCGCTACGGCGTCCCCGTCCTGCCCGGGGCGGCGACCCCGGGCGAGGTGGTCCGCGCCCTCGAACTCGGCGCCGACGCCGTCCGGCTGTTCCCGGCCTCCGCCCACCACCCCCGCTGGGTCACGGACGTCCGGGCGGCCCTCCCGCAGGCCCCGGTGGTGCCGGGCGGGGGCCTCACCCTGGAGGCGGTGCCCGGCTGGATCGCCGCGGGGGCGGTCGCCTGCGCCGTCGGGACGGCGCTGACCGACGGCGATCGCGACACCGTCGCCAAGCGCGTCGCCGACCTCCTCGGCCGTCTCGCCGACCTGGAGGTGTGAACGGCCCCGAGGTGTGAACGGACCCGGAGCTGTGAACGGCCCCGGAGGTGTGAGCGAAAAGACCCTCGTCCGCCCCCAACCCCGGATATTCGCACGTGCGTTGGGGACCGGGCGCGGTTATGGTGAGGTGGGCCCGAGGGTTGGGGGAGAGCATGGCGACCGCCGAGACCGTCGATCTGCTGGAGCTGGGCGAGGACTTCGTCCGCGACCCCTATCCCGTCTACGCGGCCCTGCGCCGACGCGGGCCGGTGCACCGGGTGCGCATCCCGGAGGGCGCCGACATCTGGCTGGTGGTGGGCTACGAGGCCGGGCGGACCGCGCTCGCCGACCCCACACTCTCCAAGCAGTGGAAGAACGCCTCGCCCACCTTCCCGCTGGTCACCCCGGCGGCCGGGCCGCACATGCTCAGCTCCGACCCGCCGGACCACCTGCGGCTGCGCAGGCTGGTGGTCCGCGAGTTCACCCCGCGCCGGGTCGAGCAGATGGCGCCGCGGGTCCAGGAGATCGCCGACGAACTGCTGGACGCGATGCTCGCGCGGCCCGACGGGCGCGCCGACCTCGCCGAGGCGCTGTCGTTCCCGCTGCCCATCTCGGTGATCTGCGAACTGCTCGGCGTGCCGATGCTGGACCGGGCCGCGTTCCGCCGCTGGACCAACGACGCCCTGTCCGGCGTGGACGCCGAGACCCGCACCGGCGCCGCCCGCGAGGTCGCCGTCTACCTCGACGGCCTGCTCGACGCCAAGCGCGAGAGCCCCGGCGACGACCTGATGAGCGCGCTCATCCGCACCACCGACGAGGATGGCGACCGGCTCTCCCCGGAGGAACTGCTCGGCACCGCCTGGCTGTTGCTCGTCGCCGGCCACGAGACCACCGTCAACCTGATCTCCAACGGCGTCCTGGCGCTGCTGACCCACCCCGACCAGCTCGCCGCCCTGCGCGCCGACCCGGCGCTCATCGACAACGCCGTCGAGGAGATGCTGCGGTACGACGGGCCCGTCGAGACCCCCACCTACCGCTTCACCACCACCCCGCTGACCATCGGGGACACCACCATCCCCGGCGGCGGCGAGCCGGTGCTGGTCGCCCTGGCGGACGCCGACCACGACCCGGAGCGCTTCCCCGAGCCGGACCGCTTCGACATCCGCCGCCCCGCCCAGGGCCATCTCGCCTTCGGCCACGGCATCCACTTCTGCCTCGGTGCCCCGCTGGCCCGCCTGGAGGCGCGGATCGCCATCCAGACGCTGCTGCGGCGCTGCCCCGACCTGGAGCTGGACGCCCACCCCGCGGCGCTGTCCTGGCGGACCGGCATGCTCATCCGCGGCCCGCAGCGGCTCCCGGTGCGCTTCACCCCGTCGCCGCGCCCGGCCTGATCCCCGGCCTGATCCCCGGCCGTTCCGGCCGGAAGCCGCCTAGGATGACGCCATGCCGAACCTCGCCGACATCCCGCTGCGCACCATCACCGGAGAGCCCGCCTCGCTCGCCGAGCACCACGGGAAGGTGCTCCTCGTCGTCAACGTCGCCTCCCGGTGCGGCCTGACCCCGCAGTACGAGGGCCTGGAGCGCCTCCAGAAGCGCTACGCCGACCGGGGCTTCACCGTCCTCGGCTTCCCCTGCAACCAGTTCGGCGGCCAGGAGCCGGGCAGCGCCGAGGAGATCACCGAGTTCTGCTCCACCACCTACGGGGTCACCTTCCCGCTGTACGAGAAGGCCGACGTCAACGGCCCCGGCCGCCAGCCGCTGTACGCGGAGCTGACCGAGGTCCCGGACGCCTCCGGCCAGGCGGGGGACGTCCAGTGGAACTTCGAGAAGTTCCTGATCGCCCCGGACGGGACGGTCGCGGCCCGCTTCCGGCCGCGCACCGAACCGGAGTCCGAGGAGGTCACCGGCGCCATCGAGGCCCTGCTGCCCTGACCGGGGCGGTTCCCAGGAGCATTTACGAGGCGGCCGCGAACTCCCCGGCCCGGCGCTCGATCTCGGCCAGGGCGACCGGGCGGCGCTCCCGCCGGGACAGCTCGCACGCCTCCGCCACCAGCAGGGCGCGCAGCGCCTCCTGCCCGTCGCACGGGTTGGGCAGCGACCCGGCCACCACCGAGACGAACGCGTCCAGTTCGGCCCGGTAGGCCGGGGCGAACCGCTCCAGGAAGCCCGGCCAGGGGTGCGGCACCCCGGGCGCGGCGCCCGGCTCCACCGAGGTCACCGGGGTGCGGGCGTCCACGCCGACCGCGATCTGCCCCCCGGTGCCGGCCAGTTCCATCCGCACGTCGTAGCCGGCGCCGTTGTAGCGGGTGGCCGTCGCGGTCGCCAGGGTGCCGTCGTCCAGGGTGAGCACCACGGCGGCGGTGTCCACGTCCCCGGCCGCCCGGAAGAAGTCGGCGCCGCCGTTGGCGCCCACCGCGTAGACCTCGGCGACCTCCCGGCCGGTCACCCAGCGCAGCACGTCGAAGTCGTGGATCAGGCAGTCCCGGTACAGCCCGCCGGAGAGCGGCACATAGGCGGCCGGGGGCGGCTCCGGGTCGGAGGTGACGGCCCGTACGGTGTGCAGCCGGCCGAGCCGCCCGCCGCGCACCGCCTCCCGCGCCGCCCGGTATCCGGCGTCGAACCGCCGCTGGAAGCCCATCTGCAGCACCGCCCCGGCCGCCGCCACCCGGCGCACCACGGCGACGGTCGCGGCCAGGTCCAGCGCGATGGGCTTCTCGCAGTACACGGGCAGCCCCGCGGCCACCGAGCGCTCGATCAGCTCGGCGTGGGCCGAGGTGGCCGAGGCGATCACCATCGCGTCCACGCCCGCGGCGATCACGGCGTCGGCCGAGGGCAGCGCCCGGGCGCCGGTGCGGGCCGCGACCTCGGCGGCCCGCACCGGGTCGGCGTCGGCGACCAGCAGTTCGCTCACGGCGGGATGTCCGGCCAGCGTCGCGGCGTGGAAGGCTCCGATCCGTCCGGTGCCGAGGAGTCCGATGCGCATGAGTGCCCTTCCTTCCGGGACCGGGGATCCCCGGTGTCGTCGTGCTGCGTGGGGCTCAGGCGCCGCAGCCGCGCAGGTAGCGGCGGGTGCGGCGGGCGATGGGCAGCGGCCGGTCCGCGGGGCACGGGTACATGTCCTGCTCGACGATGGCGAACAGCTCCACCCCGAGCCGCTGGGCGGCGGCCAGCACCGGCGGCAGGTCGGGCACCCCGTGCGGCGGCTCCACCATCACCCCGCGGGCCACCGCCGGGCCGAACGGCACACCGCCGGCCACCACCTCGGCCAGGATGTCCGGGTCCACCTGCTTCAGGTGCAGGTACCCGAGGCGTTCGCCGTAGGTCTCGATCAGCTCGACGCTGTCGCCGCCGCAGTAGGCGTAGTGCCCGGTGTCCAGGCAGAGCCCGACGAGGGCCGGGTCGGTCGCGTCGAGGAAGCGGGCGACGTGCTCCTCGGTGTCGATGTGGGTGTCGGCGTGCGGGTGGACCACGATCCGCAGTCCGAAGCGCTCCCGCACCTGCCGGCCGAGCCGTTCCATGCCGCGGGCCAGGTCGGTCCACTGCGCGGCGGTCAGCTCCGGGCTCTCCAGCACCTCGGCGGTCTTGTCGTCCCGCCAGAAGGAGGGGATGACGACCAGGTGCTCCGCGCCCATGGCCTGGGTGAGCGCGGCGACCTCGCTGACGTGCCGCCAGGTGTCGTCCCAGACCGCGGGGCCGCGGTGCAGGGCGGTGAACACCGTGCCCGCCGAGACCTTCAGGCCGCGCCGGCCGACCTCGTCGGCGAGCTGGGCCGGATCGGTCGGCAGATAGCCGTACGGGCCCAGTTCGATCCAGCCGTATCCGGCGTCGGCGACCTCGTCGAGGAAGCGCCGCCAGGGCACCTGGAGCGGGTCGTCGGGGAACCACACGCCCCAGGAGTCGGGGGCGGAACCGATCCGGATGCGGTCCAGGACGGGGGTGGGGGAGCTGTCGGCGCTCACTGCGGTCTCCTCTCGCCGGGCATCACGCGGTGCAACGGGCGGGCGGCGATCCTGGTCACGGCGGGGTGGCTCACGGCCGGCTCACGGCGGGGGCGGTTCGGCGCTTGCGGGGGTGCCTCCGGGAAGCGCGGTCACGTCCACGCCGGAGGTCCGGGCCAGCTCGTGCCGCAACGCCGCCAGTTCGGCGCCGCCCGCCATGTGGTGGGTCAGTTCCTCCAGGCCGATCGACGCGCGCGGGGCGCTCAGCTCCAGGGTGCCCAGGCGCAGCACGGTGAAGTGGTCGCCGACCAGGTAGGCGTGGTGCGGGTTGTGGGTGATCAGGACGACCCCGAGGCCGCGCTCGCGGGCCGCCGCCACGTACTTGAGGACGACTCCGGACTGCTTGACGCCCAGCGCGGCGGTCGGCTCGTCGAGGACGAGCACCCGGGCGCCGAAGTGCACGGCGCGGGCGATCGCCACGGACTGGCGCTGGCCGCCGGACAGGCTGCCGACGGGCTGCTCCAGGTCGTCCAGGACGATGCCCATGGCCCGCAGTTCGGCGTCGGCGGTCTCCTTCATCCGGGCGATGTCCAGGCGCCGCAGCGGCCCGCGGCCGCGGGTCAGCTCCGAGCCGAGGAAGAAGTTGCGCCACACCGGCATCAGCGGGACGGTGGCCAGGTCCTGGTAGACGGTGGCGATGCCGCGGTCCAGCGCCTCGCGCGGGCCGGACAGCCGCACCGGTTCGCCGTCGATGCGGAAGACGCCCTCGGTGTGCTGGTGCAACCCCGAGATTATCTTGATCAGGGTGGACTTGCCGGCGCCGTTGTCCCCCAGCACGCAGCTCACCTCGCCGGCCCGGACGGCCAGGTCGACGCCGTGCAGCGCGCGCACGGCGCCGTAGCTCTTGCCGATTGTGGTGAGGTCGATCAGGGGCGGGGTGGCCGCGGTGTTCGTCATGGCGCTCACTTCCGGGTGGCCGAGCGGCGGACCCACAGGTTGACGAGCGTGGCGCCGAGCAGCATCACGCCCAGGAAGGCCTTGAACCAGTCGGGGTTCCAGTCGGCGTAGACGATGCCCTGGGTGACCATGCCGAACATGAACGCGCCGATGACCGGGCCGATCGCCGAGCCGTAGCCGCCGGTCAGCAGGCAGCCGCCGATGACCGCCGCCGCGATGTACAGCAGCTCGTTGCCGACGCCCTCGCCGGACTGCACGGTGTTGAACGCGAACAGCTGGTGCATGCCGACGAACCAGGCGCCGAAGCCGACCGCCATGAACAGCGTGACCTTGGTGAACGTCACCGGCACGCCGACCGCCCGCGCGCTGCCCGCGTCGCCGCCGACCGCGAACACCCAGTTGCCGTACCGGGTGCGCAGCAGCACCCAGGTGGCCACTGCCGCGAAGGCCAGCCACCACAGCACCGTCACCTTCAACGCCACGCCGCCGATGTGCAGTTCCGACGAGAACACCGCGTGGGCCTGCGTGAAGCCGTCCATGTCGCTGATGTCGTCGGTGGCCACGTTTCCGGTGACCAGTTTGGTGACGGCCAGGTTGAGGCCCTGGAGCACCAGGAAGGTGCCCAGGGTGACCAGGAAGCTCGGCAGCCCGGTGCGGACCAGCAGCCAGCCGTTGAACGCGCCGATGGCCAGCGAGAGCACGAGGGCGGCGACGACGCCCACCCAGACGTTCATCGTCAGCTGGTAGCTGACCATGCTCGCGGTCAGCGCGGAGCTGATCACCCCGACACCGGCGGACAGGTCGAACTCGCCGCCGATCATCAGCAGCGCCACCGGCAGCGCCATGATGCCGATGGTCGACGACTGGTAGAGCACCGTGGCCATCGAGTCGGCCTGCCGGAAGGTCGGCGCGACGGCGAAGAAGAAGACGAACACGGCGACCGCGCCGGCCAGCACGCCGGTCTCCGGCCGCGCCAGCAGCCGGCGCGCCGCCGAGCGCGGGGCGGTGCGGCCGCCCGCCGGTTCCACGGCGGTGGCCGGCGGCGGGGCCGCCGCCGGCACGGTCCGTTCGGGCATCACCGTGTCCCGTTCCGGGCGTAGGAGGCGATGGCCGCGACATTGCCCTTGTCGACGAACGCCGGTCCGGTCAGCACCGGTTCGGTGCCGCCGCCGCTGGTGTTGCCGTTGGTCCGGTACAGCCACAGGCCGTCGACCGCCAGGTAGCCCTGAAGATACGGCTGCTGGTCCACGGCGAACTGGATGGTGCCGTTCTGCACGGCGCCGACCAGGTCCTTGTTGAGGTCGAACGTCGCCACCTTGGCCTTGCTGCCCGCGTCGGACACCGACTGCACGGCCGTCATCGCGAAGGGCGCGCCGAGGGTGACGACCTCGTCGATGGAGTGGTCCTGCTGGAGCTTGGCGGTGATGGTGGACTTCACCGACGGCATGTCCTGGCCGTTGACGTACAGGGTGTCGGTGGTGCCCTTGAACGTCTTCTTCACGCCGTCGCAGCGGTCCTGGAGCGCGACGTTGCCCTGTTCGTGGATGACGCAGACGGCGTGGTGGGCGCCGAGGGAGTTCAGTTTGTCGCCGAAGGCCTGGCCCGCGATGCTCTCGTCCTGCCCGAAGTACTCCAGCAGGCCCTGCGACTTCCAGTCCTCCAGGCCCGCGTTGAGGCCGACCACCGGGATGCCGGCGTGCTCGGCCTTGGCGACCGCGGCCTTCATCGCGCCGGGCTTGGCGAGGGTGACCGCTATGCCGTCCACCTTCTGGTCGATCGCGTTCTGCACCAGATTGGCCTGGTTGGCAGCGTTGGGATCGGCGGAGTAGACAAGCTGGATGTTGTCCTTGGCGGCCGCGGCCTCGGCGCCCTTGCGCACCAGGTCCCAGAAGGTGTCGCCCGGGGCCTGGTGGGTGATCAGCGCGACCTTCATCCGCGGGGTGTCGGCATGCCCGGCCGCCGCGGCCGCGCCGCCCTCCGCGGCCTTCTTGCCGCCGGAGCTGCTGGAGCAGCCGGCGATGAGCAGTGCGGCCGCCGCGGCCATGGCGAGCGCGGCGGTTCTGCGGGCCCGGGGGGATCGGGCGGTGGGTTCCATCGGTCCTGCACCTCGCTGCGGGGAGAACTCGGCTGGGAGTCGGGGGAGTCGATGCGGGTCGGGACGGGGAAGAGCCGTGGTGGCCGAAGGCGGCCTGTTCTGCAGGGGAGCCAACTACTGCTGCGGGACCGCTGTCAAGGGTTTGTTATGACATCACTTCATCTCGACGTAACGACCGCAAACCCTTGGTCCGTTGGGGTCCCGTTCCGCGTCCGGACGTTCGTATGTAAGGACAAAGCGTTGACATGCCGGGGCGGCGCGGGCTAGACCTGACGGGGCCGCACCCGTGCACCGCCCCACGGCCCCGCCACGGACCCGAGGAGCCCGCTTCGATGACCGAGCCGTCCGACGCGCCCTACGACCTGATCACGATGGGCCGCATCGGCGTGGACCTCTACCCGCTCCAGACCGGTGTGCCGCTGCCGCGGGTCGAGACCTTCGGGAAGTTCCTCGGCGGGTCCGCCACCAACGTGGCCGTCGCCGCCGCCCGGCTCGGCCGGTCCGCCGCGGTCATCAGCCGCACCGGCGCCGACCCCTTCGGCACCTACATCCACCAGGCGCTGGCGGAGTTCGGCGTCGACGACCGCTGGGTGACCGCCGTCGAGCGGTACCCCACCCCCGTCACGTTCTGCGAGATCTTCCCGCCCGACGACTTCCCGCTGTACTTCTACCGCTTCCCCAAGGCCCCCGACCTGGAGATCCACCCCGACGAGCTGGACACCGCGGCCATCGCCGCCGCCCGGATCTTCTGGATGACCGGCACCGGCCTGTGCCAGGAGCCCAGCCGCTCGGCGACCCTGGCCGCGCTGCGCGCCCGCCCCCCGGGCGCCACCACCGTCTTCGACCTCGACTGGCGGCCGATGTTCTGGCCCGACACCGGCCAGGCCCGCGCCTGTTACGCCGAGGCGCTGCGCCACGCCACCGTCGCCGTCGGCAACCTCGACGAGTGCGAGATCGCCACCGGGACGCGCGAACCGGCGCGCTGCGCCGCCGCCCTGCTGGCCGCCGGAGTGGAACTGGCCGTGGTCAAGCAGGGCCCCGCCGGGGTGCTGGCCGTGCACCGGGACGGCACCACCGCCGAGGTCCCGCCGGTGCCGGTGGAGGTCGTCAACGGCCTCGGCGCCGGCGACGCGTTCGGCGGGGCGCTGTGCGACGGGCTGCTCGCCGGGCGGCCGTTGGCGGACGTCATGCGCCGGGCCAACGCCGCCGGCGCGATCGTCGCCTCCCGCCTGGCCTGCTCGGCCGCCATGCCCACCGCGGCCGAGGTCGACGACCTCCTCGCCCGGAGCCCGCGGTGACCCGCGCCCCGCGGGATGCCGCACCGGAGAGGGAGAACACCCCGTGAGCATCAGCGTCAGCGACCTCGTCCGGGTGCGCTCCCGGCACCCGGAGGCCATCGCCGAGGCCGCCGCCCGCCGCGCCCGCCGGCCCCTGGTCGGCGGCAGCGGCCGGCTGCTGATCGTCGCCGCAGACCACCCGGCCCGCGGCGCGCTGGCCGTCGGAGAGCGAGCGCTGGCCATGGCCAACCGCGCCGACCTGCTGGAGCGGCTGTGCACCGCGCTGGCCCGCCCCGGCGTGGACGGGGTGCTGGCCACCGCCGACATCCTGGAGGACCTGCTGCTGCTCGGCGCCCTGGAGGGCAAGGTCGTCATGGGTTCGATGAACCGCGGCGGGCTGGCCGGCGCGTCCTTCGAACTCGACGACCGCTTCACCGGCCACCGCGCCGAGGACATCGCCCGCCTCGGCTTCGACGCCGGCAAACTGCTGCTGCGCATCGACTACCAGGACGCCGGTTCGCTGGACACCCTGGTCTCCACCGCCCGGGCGATCGACGAGATGGCCGCGCGCCGGCTGCCGGTGTTCGTCGAGCCGTTCATCTGCCGCCGGGTCGGCGGCCGGGTGGTCAACGACCTGAGCGCGGAGGCCGTCACCCGTTCCATAGCCATCGCCTCCGGGCTCGCCGGGACCTCCGCGTACACCTGGCTGAAGGTGCCGGTCACCGAGGACGCCGACGACATGGCCGCGGTGATGGAGACCTCCACGCTGCCCGCGGTGCTGCTCGGCGGTGAGGTCGGCGACGACCAGGACGCCGCCTACGAACGGTGGCGCAAGGCGCTGCGACTGCCCACCGTCCAGGGGCTGGTGGCGGGCCGCTCGCTGCTCTACCCGGCGCGCGGCGGCGTCGCGGAGGCCGTGGACACCGCGGCCGGCCTGCTGTGAACGACGACCGAAGGACACCCAAGGACACCCAAGGACACC
>JBEHXI010000263.1:0-10160 GCA_048498775.1 Actinomycetota bacterium
GCGTCGTTCTCTGTCCCTTTCCTACCTCCCCGCCCCCGCCGCCGCCCGCCGGTTGAGTACCTCGCGGCCGTACATGATCCGCAGGCTGACGACGGCGGTGGCCGCGAACGCCAGCATCCCGCAGCCGATCGCGATCCCCGCCGACATCGCGACCTGCGGGGCGAGCCGCATCGACCGCTCGAACAGCACCGCCGCGCCCGCGGAGAACACCGGAGCCAGGCACAGGGCGGTCAGGTGCAGCCGCCACTCCTCGCGCGGCCAGTCGCGTCCCGCCCGGCCGGCGCGCCGGTGGCGGACGACCATGACCGCGTAGGTGGCGAGATACGGCACCAGATACCCGGCCAGCATGCGGTGTCCCTGGGCGCCCCAGCCCAGATAGGACCTGGTGATCCAGGCCAGGGCGGCGATTCCGGCCAGGTGCGCCGCCACCAGCACCGGCCACGGCGCCCAGGTGCCGGCCACCCCGGCGGCCGTCCGGCGCCGGTCCAGGGAACGGGAGGCGAGCAGCGCGCCGAACGCGACCACCGAACCGAGGTGCATGACCGCGATCCGGTTGATGTCCTCCATGGACAGGCCGGGGAAGAACGCGGGCAGGGCTCCCCACTCGAGGCGCAGCAGCGGCGCCGTCATCAGGAAGCCGTAGCACAGCAGCATCCACCGCTGGTGGAGGTCGGGGAACCTGCCCAGGGCGGCGGCGATCCCCAGCGTCACGCTCATCACCGTGCCGACCAGGATGGTGGCCAGCACGATCCAGAAGGCGGGCCCGCTGAACGCCTCACCCGGAGCGGTGCGCGCCAGGAAGACCCCGGCCCCCGCCATCGAGACGTACACCGTCAGCGCGAACACCACACCCATCACCCGGTGGAGCCGGACCCGCCGCCGCACCGCGGACAGCAACTGCACCGGGCCGAGCAGCATCAGCGCACCGCCCAGCACCGAATGGACGATCATCGCGGTCAGGTGGCGTCCGTACGGCCCGACGCGGGTCGCCAGGGCGTCGGCGACATAACGCGATGAGACCGTGTGGGCCAGGATCCACTCACCGATCGCCGGGGCGCCCGGACGCGCGTACGGCCACAGTTCGGTCATCGCGATCGGTGCGTACGCCACGCAGACCGCGACCACCGCGATGGTGGCCACGCGCCTCCAGATGACCCTCCTCAACCACGTCACGGCGGCTCCTTCCCCCTCGGGCCCTCGATAGTCCAATCTGGACTATCGAGAAGGTAGTGCGGCCCGCCGGGGGCGTCAACGCCCACGTAAAGATCACTCTCGGTGCTGTCGTGCCCACTGCCAGAAGTCGACCATCATCCGCTCGTAGCGGATGCCGAACTCCAGAGCCTCCCGCTGCCCGGGTGTCAGCAGCTCACCGACACTCTCCGCGAGGTCCTCGTACTCCTTCAGGGTGCGGCGGTGCTCGGTGAGCTGCACCGGTGCGAGCGCCTGCGGCCGCGCCCCGAACCACAGCTTCAGGATGCTGCGTTCCCGCGCCTCGACCGGCACGAACGTCGTGTCGCCGAGCCACTCGTCCAGGGCGGCCTTGCCCTGAGGCGTCAGACGCATCAGCCGCCGGTTGCGCCCGCCCTCCTGCCGGACCTCCGACAGCAGCCCCGCCTGCGTGAGGCGGTCGCACTGCGCGTACACCTGCGCGTGCGGCATCGACCAGAACGGCGCCACCGTGCGGGCGGCCTCCACCTTCACGTCGTACGGGCTGGCCTCGCCCAGCTTGTCGATGATGCCCAGCACGAGAAAGGAGGGTGTGGTCAAGCGGGAGTCAGCCATGTCGCGACCGTATCGCGGCGCCGGCGGGGGCGAGGCCGGCCGGGGTGAGCAGCGGGAAGGCGGTGGTCAGGACCGCGCCGTCCCATGTGCCGCGCTCGGCGTCTCCCGCCATCCCCCCATCCCCCCACCGCGCCGGCGGCCGTGAACCGGCCCGCCGACGCGGCAGGACACCGCTTCCCGGCTGCGGCAGGAGGGCATCGCCTCCTCGGACGTGCTCCGCCGGGGCGTCAGTGCGCCGTTGTGGCGTCCTTCTCCTCCTGCGCCGTCTTGACGGAGACCGTCCGGCCGTTCACGGTCGTGAGTTTCGTCGTCGCCGCGTCATAGACGAGGTAGCCGAACGTCCCGACCGTCATCAGGACGGCCGCTGCGAACAGGCCGATCCCCACCGAGTCGTTTGCGGATCGCATTGCTTGTGCTTCTCCCGTGTCCGGTGCCGCGCCGCCGGAGTCGGCGCTCGCTGTTTCTTACGGACTTCTTACGGAGATCGGCGGCCGCCGGTTCAACCCCGGCGCCTACCGCTTGGCGTAGTCGGTGTAGCCCTGCCAGTCGATGAGCACGCACGGTTCGTCGCCGACCACCCAGGCGTCGTGGCCCGGGGGGATGGCGACGACATCACCCGGCTGGATCTCCAGCTCCGCACCGTCGTCCATCACGACCTTCATCCGCCCGGAGACCACATAGCCGAGGTGCGGGGCCTCGCAGCTGTCGGTCCCGGCGATCGGTTTGACGTGCTCGGACCACTTCCAGCCGGGCCGGAAGACACCTCGCCCGACGGTGCCGCCCTCGACGTTGACGACGGCCAACTCGCCCTTGCCGCCCTCGAACGGACGCGTCTCATCGGGCGAGTCAAGGCTCCTGCGGGTCAGACCGGGCACGGCGGACTCCTCGCGTGGGCGTGACGACGGGGTTCTCCCTCCCCGGTGCCGACGATATCCAGCGCGGGCGTATCGCGCACTTTGCGGGGATTCGCCGGGGGGGGGAGGGGCCTGGCCGTGTCACGGCCCTGGCCAAGGGCGTCGAGTTCATCGAGGAACCCGAGGAGCGCTTCCACGGGATCGATGCGGCGTTCCGCGACCCCTTCGGCAACCACTGGCGACTCACCCAGCGCAAGCCGGTGAGCCTGCCACCCCGATGACCGGAACTGCCCGCCGCCCCATCGGCGGTCGGCCCCGCCGCGCGCTGCCGGTACGGGCACGCGGAACCCCCGAGGACTCACGCCGCCCCGCGCCGTTTCCGACCGGTCCACGCGTCCCGTTGAGTAGCGTGGCGGCATGACCGGGATGGGGACGCCGCCCGTGAGCGGGCGAGGCTCGTTGCGTGGCCGGCTGTTCTGCGTCCTTCCCGCACTCGGCGTGCTCGTTGTGCAACTCGGCGGATCGGCCGCCGTCGACCGCCACCAGACCGGCCATCCCCACCTGAACGCCTTCGGCTGGCTCCTGCTCGTCATCGGGCCGGCGCTGCTGGTCCTGCGGCGCCGGATGCCCGCCGTGGCCGTGTACGGCGCGGCCGCCGCCGCCCTCACCTACCTGGCGGCCGGCTTCGCCAACGGACCGGTGTTCATCAGCCCGGTCGTGGCGTTCTTCTCCGCCGTGCTGCAGGGCCGGCGGCGCCACGCCTGGGCCGCGCTCGGCGGGCTCTACGCCGGTCATCTGGTGCTCAGCCGCTGGCTCGTGCCACCGCGCGGCGTCGCGGCGGCCGACGCCTGGGTGGTGGAGACGGGGATCGCCGCCTGGCTGCTGGTCATCGGTGCCGCGGCCGAACTGGCCAGAACGCGGCGGGAGCGGATCGAGCGGGCGCGGCGGGAACGCGCCGAGGCCGAGCAGCGGCGGGCCGGCGAGGAACGGTTGCGGATCGCCCGCGAACTGCACGACGTCGTCGCGCACAGCCTGTCCGTCATCAACGTCCAGGCGGGCATGGGGCTCGCGCTCTTCGAGGAGCACCCCGAGCAGGCGCACGCCGCGCTCGACGCCATCAGGACGGCCAGCAAGGAGGCACTCGGCGAGGTCCGGCAGGTGCTCGCCGCGCTGCGTGCGCCGGACGCGGCACCACGCGAACCGGCCCTCGGGCTGTCCCGCCTGCCGGAACTCGCCGAGCAGGCCCAGGCGGCAGGGCTGCGCGTCGAGATGACGGTCGGCGAGAGCGCCGCTCCGCTGCCGCCCGGCGTCGATCTCGCGGCGTTCCGGATCGTGCAGGAGGCCCTCACCAACATCATCCGCCACTCCCGGGCACGTACCGCCCGTGTGCGTGTCGAACGGCGGGCGGAGGCGGTCGCGGTGACGGTCGAGGACGACGGCCCGGCCGCCGGGCGCAACACCGGCAGCGGCGGCAACGGCCTGGTCGGGATGCGGGAACGGGCGGCGGGGCTGGGCGGAACCGTGACCGCAGGGCCGCGCGGCGACGGTGGGTGGCGGGTGGCCGCACGGCTGCCCCTGGCACGAGGGGGACATCAATGACCCGCGTCCTGCTCGCCGACGACCAGGCGCTGGTACGCGCCGGGTTCGGCGCGCTGCTGAACGCCCAGGACGGCATCGAGATCGTCGGCGAGGCGGCCGACGGCGAGGAGGCGATGCGGCAGGTCGCCCGGCTGCGACCCGACGTGGTGCTGATGGACATCCGCATGCCCCTGCTCGACGGACTGGCCGCCACCCGCCGCATCACCTCGGATCCGGCGCTGGCGGAGGTCAAGGTGGTCATCCTGACCACCTTCGAGCTCGACGAGTACGTCTTCGAGGCCATCCGCTCCGGCGCCTCCGGTTTCCTCGTCAAGGACACCGAGCCGGACGAACTGATCCGCGCCGTGCGCGCGGTGGTCGCAGGTGACGCGCTGATGTCCCCCGGCGCCACCCGGCGGTTGATCGCGGAGTTCGCGGCGCGTTCGAAGACGCCGGCCCCCACGGTCGACCTCGCGCGCCTGACCGAGCGCGAGCGGGAGGTGATGGCCCTCGCCGGCATCGGACTGTCCAACGACGAGATCGCCCGCCGCCTGGTGGTCAGCCCGCTGACCGCCAAGACCCACGTCAGCCGGGCCATGGTCAAGCTCGGTGCCCGCGACCGCGCCCAACTGGTCGTTCTCGCCTACGAGTCCGGGCTGGTCCGTCCCGGCTGGCTCGGCTGAGCGAATCCGCGTACTCGGGTGCTCGCGTACTTCCGTACTCCCGGGGGAGTACGCCAGGTCGCGCCGAGCGGAGGACGCCTGCGGGCCGTCCGGCCGGGACGCTCGTGGTGTCACCGGAACTGCGATGTCCCATCAAGGAGTTGACCGCCATGCATTCCCTCGCGGCCCCCTGGCACTACGGCCCCGGCCCGTGGATCCTCGTCCTTCCCGTGATCTGGGTGGCCATCGCCGCCACCGTGATCACCGTGCTGCGGCGCACCGGCTGGGCCGGGCGGCGCGGGCCCGGGCGCCCCGCCGGACCCGATGACCCCATGGCCGTGCTGGGCCGCCGGTTCGCGTCCGGCGAGATCGACGAGGACGAGTACTGGCGCCGCTCGTCGGTCCTCAACGAGTCCTTCGGGGCGGACCGGGCAGGCCGCTGAATGATGCCCGCGACCGCCCTGTGCTACGTGCTGTTCTTCGTCGCCTCCCTCGTAGCGCCGGGCCTGACCGGTCCCGGCGCCGGGGTGCCCCTGGTGACGCCGTACTCCAGCGACGCGCAGGTCGCCCATTACCTGGCAACCGCCGGCCCCGGCGGCACCCCCGTCGCGGCCTTCTGCCAGGCCGTCAGCGCCCTCGCGCTCCTGGCCTTCGTCCCGTACGCCGCACGATACGTGCGCCGCAGCGCCCCGAACGGTGCCCAGGCCGGGTTCGTCCTCGCCTGCGGCACCACGGCGGCCGCGTTCCTGCTGCTGTCCGCCTCGGCGCAGTGGATCCTGGGCCGCCCCGGGACCGGCGCCGACCTGCGGGTCTACCGGGCCGTGATGGACCTGACCTTCATCACCGGCGCCGCCGCCCAGGTCGCCACGACCGGTCTCCTCATCGGTGCCATCGCCACCGCCGCACGTGCCTCCCGCACCCTGCCGGGCTGGCTGACATGGCTCGGACTGGCCGTGGCCGTGGTGTCGGTACTCTCCGTGGCCTCGCTGCTCGCCGAGCCCACGACGGTCCTGCTGCCGCTGGGGCGCTATCCGGGGATGGTCTGGTTCACCGGTCTGGCCGTGACCCTGCTCGTACGCGGCGCGAAGCGGCCCGCGTGATGCGGCGGTTGACGCCACGGGCACGCCAACTGCTGGTGATCTCGCACCTGATCTCCTCCATCGGGTGGCTGGGCCTGATGCTGTGCCTCCTGGCCCTCGCCGCGACCGCCCTGTACACGGATGCGCCGGACACCCTGCGTGCCGCCTACCGCGCCATGCCCCTGCTCGGCGACGCCCTGATCGTCCCGCTGAGCCTGCTGTCGCTGACCAGCGGCGTGATCCTGGGCCTGGGGACGCGCTGGGGGTTGTTCACCCACCGGTGGGTGACGACCAAGTTCTGGCTGACACTGGCCGCGACGGTGGCGTCGATCACCGAACTCAGGGCCCGCCTGCACGAGGCCGGCCGATTGGCCCTGGACCATCCGACCGGGTCGATCTCGGCGATGCACCTCGGGTTCATCCGCTACAACCTGGTCATCATCACGTGTGTGGCACTCGCGCTCTACAGCACCAATGTCGTGGTCTCCGTCGTCAAACCGTGGGGGCGTCGTCGAGGCGCGTAGCGCCTTCTTCTCGCCGACGCCGGATCGCCGGATCGCCGGATTCCTCCTCTGGTCCGCGCGTCGGCCCAGAGGAAACCAAAGGAAGCCAGAGGAAGCCAGAGGAAGCCGCCCGATCGCTACCCGCCGTCGCTCCACAGCTGCGCCGATTGCGAAGTGTCGCAGGGGACGACCTCCGCGTCGTTGGCCATCTGCATGCACTGCCAGTAGGTCGTGCTTTCGAGAGTGCTGCCGGAAGACGTCCTGGCGCCGATCTCCCAGTACTGGCCGGAGGTGGAGCCGCAGGCGTCCATGTTGATCCAGCCGTTCGCCATGAACGCGGTGAGGCAGTCACCGGTGCCCCGGTTGATCACCCTGAAGGTGCCGCTCGGTCCGGGGGAGAACGTCCACTCGGAGTACGGGTTCGGCCCCGACGCACAGGATCTGCTCACCGCGTATGTGCTGGGGGCACCGCTGCTGGTGTCCTGTTCGAGGCATCCGCCATCAGCCGCGCTCCTGATGCGGTAGGTCCCCGCCGAGCCGATCGTGCCCGTCCCTCCGCCGGACCCGCCCGAGGACGACCCGCCCGCCGTGCCTCCGCTTCCGCCCGTGCTGCCGCCTGTGCCACCGCTCCGCCCGGAGCCTGACCCTGTCCCTGCCCCGGCCCCCGCTCCGGGCCTCGAACCCGACCCGGTACCGGCGGATCCCGCCGTGGACGCCGCCGAGGCGGCTGCGGATTTCGGCGCAGTCGCATGCGCCGGCTGCGCCGAGGGCGCCGGTCCGCTGCCCCGTGCCGATGGGGAGACGGACACCGAGGCCGCGGAGGACGGCTTCCCACCGGCGCCCGGAGCGGACACGTACGGAAGGAGGCTGATGACGGAGAAGCCGCCAACCCCCACCACAACGGGCAGAATCATGATCAACCTGCGGGACCGCTTGCGCGCTTCGGGTGTACGCCTGCTTTCCGCGCGATCCTCGGTGGCTGCCGGGACCTCGGCCGGCGCCGGCGCCGGTTCCGTTTCCTTGACCGTCTCCGCGGCCTCCGCCGCCGGCTTCGGCTCCACGTCCGCGACGGCAGGCTCGGGTTCGCTGACGGTGGGCACGGTCGCGGCGAAGGCGGCCCGCCGCTCGAGCCGCTCGGTGATGGCCGCCGGCCAGGTCGCAGCCGTGGGAACAGCGCTTCCCTCGGCGCGTTCGAGCAGATCCGCGGCGGTCGGCCGGGCGGATGGGGACTTGTCGAGGCAGCCGGCGATGACATCGGCCAGACCGGGGTCCACGCCGCGTATCGCGGAGAGGTCCGGCGTGCTGTGCACGATGCGGTAGAGCACCTCAAGGCCCGAGCCGCTTCCGAAGGGCGACTCGCGGGTTGCCGCGAAGAAGAGCAGGCTTCCGAGGGCGAACACATCAGCGGCGCCGGTCAACGACTTGGCGCCCTCCGCCTGTTCGGGCGCCATGTACTCGGGCGTGCCGAGGACCATTCCGGTCTTGGTCAGCCGGCTCTGATCGACGGCCCGCGCGATGCCGAAGTCGATGAGGGCGAGCCCGTCGAGCGTCAGCATGATGTTGGAGGGCTTGATGTCCCGGTGCACCATGTCCAGCGCGTGCAGCGCCTTGAGGCGAGTGGCCATGTCGTGCAGCAGACGCCAGAGCGCCTCGCGAGGCAGCGGGCCGCCATGCAGCTGCAGCGCCTTGGACAGGGTGAGTCCGGGTATGTACTCGGTGGCGAACCACGGCGGCTTCGCGGTGCGATCGGTGGCCAGCAGCGGAACGCTGACGCCTGCGGGGAGTCTGGCCAGGTTGTCGAGTTCGTGCCGGAAATGCCGCAGGAAGTCCGGGTCTTCGGCCAGCAGCGGAAGGACCCGCTTGACCGCGGCGTAGCGGCCTGACGCGACCCCGAGATACACCCGGCCCATTCCACCCGCGCCCAGCAGGCCGATCAGTGTGAACGGACCGATCTGCCGCGGATCGTCCAAGGCCAGCGGTTCGGCTCCGCTGCCCTCCAGATCGAAATCCCGGCCCCCGTGGTGCTCGCTGTGCCCACCCATGCGTGGCACGCTATCGGAGAACCGAGCCTCCCGCTAACGCGAACGAGGGGTTCCACAAGAGCCCTCACGACAGCCTCATACTCCGTACATGAGTGGGCAGTTCGGGGGCTCACCGGCGTTCCGGCCAGGGCCTGGTTCCACGGTGCGGCGCGAGGAGAGCCCGACAGGCTCGGGCCGCATGGCGTTGCGCGTGCTCCAGCGGATTCCGGGTGGTGCGGGGAGAGCGGTCGCGTTCTCCTTCACGACACCGCTGTCCGGCCCCACGTCGGCAAGCAGCGCCTCAGGGCAGTCCGCGCCGGCCTTGCTGCCGCGGGGCGGGCCGCTGCTCTGCCAGGTGGCGATCGGTCGGTGCCGCCTGGGGCGCCGGGGCCGTCTTCGCCCGGACGCTTCGTGCCATGCGTCGGATCGGTGGGACGCGACCGGCTATCTGAGTGAGTGGTCGTTGCCGATGGCCGAACGGGTCGTTGCGCAGATAGCCCTTGCACCTTTCGGCAGCTCTTCTCGGTGAAAGGACCTACCTGTGCGTTCTGCGTGTCGTCGGATCCGACCTCGTCTTCTCGCCACCGGGTTGGCCACAGCCGGGCTCGTGAGCCTGTTTGTCGCTCCGATGGCGCATGCCTCCGCACCCGCTCGGCAGCGGATCTCCGACTGTGTGGGGACGGAGGACGGCCATGACAATCCCGACCAGGGCATGTCCAACAAGGACTGGGTGTCCGAACAGAACGACGCCGCCGGCTACGCCAGATACGCGACCTGTCGTTTCGTCATCTCCCATGCCTCCACCTACGTGGACGATGCCCAGGCCGTCGCTTCGGACTCCTACAGCGCCTGCGACGGGCCGAAGTGGGCGATCGAGCTGAAGGCCGGTGCCGAGCGGGCCAGGGTGAAGGCCGAGACGCACGACGAGACCGTCTCACGCAGGAAATGGGATTACCACAGGGACGACGTCACTCGGACGGACACGCACCAGGAGTCCGTGACGGACTCCATCACGACGGCCATCGCCAAGGTGCTCAATCTGTCCCTCACGGGAAGCGGCACCACCGAACACAGCACCGCGCTGGGCAGGACGAACGGTCACGATGAAGGCACCGAACGGGGAGGCTGGCGCCTGAACGGCGAGCGCACCGACTGGGCGGAAAAGCAGACCGGTGAGCAGACCCTCAAGCTCAACATCCCGGACGGGAAGCGCGTTTTCTTCCAGTACGCCCCCTGGTACCAGAAGAGCTCCGGATACCTGCAGATGACCTACTGGAAGGGCAGTCCCGGCCAGAAGAAGGTCGTCAACATCGACCTCACCACCCATACCCCGATCTCCAAGCCCGATGGCTCGCTGCGCCTGGACTACCGGACCCGATGGCTCAGCTGCCGCCCCTGAGCCCGCTCCCTCGTACTGCGCCGTTCTGATGCCAGGGTGGGGACGGGGTGGGCGCCGTCACGGGCCTGCCTCCACCAGGGGATGCCCCCCATAACCGGGTTGGCGGTCATTCCTCCAGAGCTGACGCTATGCGGTCACGGTCGGCGAGGAGCGCTGCCATGCGCTGTGGCGGGATCGCCTCGGTCATGTGCTGCTCGATGGCGTAGACGGCGGCCTGGACCGCGGCCAGGCGTGCGTGGCCCTGCTCGGCGAGATGGGCGGGCCGGGCGCGACCGTGGTCGG
>JBEHXI010000264.1:0-10132 GCA_048498775.1 Actinomycetota bacterium
CGGCGGTTCCGGCAGCGGCGGTTCGGGCAGCGGACGCCGCTCGGGGACGTCGTCGGGCGGCGGGCGCGGCGGCTCTCCGTCGTCCGGGTCGTCCTCCTCGCGGCGCTCGGTCTCCGGCCGGCTGTCGCGCGCCCGCGCCCAGACGGACGGCGCCCACCCGGTGTCGGTGCGCAGTTCCCGTTCCGGCTCGGCCGGTTCGACGCGCGGCCGGCTGGGCGGCGGGCTGGTCAGCGTGCCGCCCATACCCCGGCCCGATCCGCGGCAGGCCGTGCTGGCGAACCCCGAGGTCCCGGAGCGCAAGCGGTTCTGCGGCAAGTGCGACGCCCCGGTGGGCCGGGCCCGCGGGGACCGGCCGGGCCGCACCGAGGGGTACTGCACCCACTGCGGCAACCAGTACTCCTTCGCGCCGAAGCTGCGGCCGGGCGATGTGGTGCACGGGCAGTACGAGGTGACCGGCTGCCTGGCGCACGGTGGTCTGGGCTGGATCTACCTGGCGGTCGACCGGGCCGTCAGCGACCGCTGGGTGGTACTCAAGGGCCTGCTGGACACCGGGGACGAGGACGCGGTGGCCGCCGCGGTCTCCGAACGGCGGTTCCTCGCCGAGATCGAGCACCCCAACATCGTCCGCATCTACAACTTCGTCGAGCACCTCGACCACCGCACCGGCACCCTCGACGGCTACATCGTCATGGAGTACGTCGGCGGCAAGTCGCTCAAGGAGATCGCCGCCGGGCACACCGGCCCGGACGGGCGCCGCAGGCCGCTGCCCGTCTCCCAGGCGATCGCCTACGGCATCGAGGCGCTGGAGGCGCTGGCCCACCTGCACAGCCGCAACCTGCTGTACTGCGACTTCAAGGTCGACAACGCGATACAGCAGGAGGACCGGCTCAAGCTCATCGACATGGGCGCGGTGCGCCGCATGGACGACGCGGACAGCGCCATCTTCGGCACCGTCGGCTACCAGGCCCCCGAGGTGCGGGACGTCGGGCCGTCGGTCGCCTCCGACCTGTACACGGTCGCGCGGACCCTGGCCGTGCTGACCTTCGACTTCTCCGGTTACACCACCCTCTTCGCCGAGAGCCTGCCCAGCCCGGAGCACATCGAGGTGTTCTCCCGGTACGAGTCGTTCTACCGGCTGCTGGTGCGGGCCACGGACCCCGATCCGGAGCGCCGCTTCGCCTCCGCGGAGGAGATGGGCGAACAGCTGACCGGGGTGCTGCGCGAGGTGGCCGCCCTGGACTCCGGGCAGCCCAGGCCCGCGCCGTCCACGCTGTTCGGGCCCGAGGTGCGGGTGGTGGACACCGAGTTGCCGGCCGTCCGCAGCCAGGAGGTGTCGGTGCTGGGCGCGCGGCGCCCCGAGCGCCGCCGGGGCCTGTTCGGCACCGGCCGCACCGCCGTACCGGCCGCCGACGGCGCGCTGATCCCCCGGCAGTGGCCCGGTCCCTCCCCGGCGGCGCCCGGCGCGGACGTCGGGACGATCGGCGGCCCGCTGCCGGGGAGCGTGCCCGGCGCCCGGGCCCCGATCGTCGCGCCGCTGGACACCCGGGCCGCCGCGCTGGCGCTGCCGGTGCCGCGCCCCGATCCGGGCGATCCCAACGCCGGATTCCTGGAGGCGCTTCTCGCCCCCGGCCCGGCGGAGGTGCTCGCCGCCCTGTCCGCCGCGCCCGCCGACTCCGTCGAGCTGCGGCTGCGGCAGCTGCGGGCGTGGCTGGAGCTGGGCGACGGGACGGCCGCCCGGCGTGCCCTGGCCGCGCTGGAGGAGCGTCATCCCGACGACTGGCGGGTGGTCTGGTACCGCGGGGTGTGCGGGCTGGCCAACGGCGGTCACGCGATCGCGGCCGCCGCCTTCGACGCGATCTACGACGCCTTCCCCGGCGAGCCGGCCCCCAAGCTGGCGCTCGGCATCTGCGCGGAAGTGCTGGGCCAGCCGGACAACGCCGCCGACTACTACGGCCTGGTGTGGACCACGGACCGCAGCCATGTCAGCGCCGCGTTCGGGCTCGCCCGGGTCGGCCTGGCCACCGGGGACCGGGCCGCCGCGGTGCGGGCCCTGGAGTCGGTGCCGGAGTCCTCCATCCACTACACGGCGGCGCGTGTCGCCGCCGTGCGCGCCCGATTGCGCGCCCGTTCCCCAGCGGAGCCCCTGCTGGAGGATCTGCGCGCCGCGGCCGCCCAGGTGGAGCGGCTGGGCGCCTTCGGCCTCGACGCGGTGCGCCGCGAGACGCTCACCACCGAGGTGCTCGGCTGCGCGCTCGACTGGGTCCTTGCCGGACGAAACGGGGCGTCTGCGGGTACGGTTCCGCACATCGCCCTGCTGGGCACCGACATGGACGAGCACGGGCTGCGCCTCGGGCTCGAACGCTCGTACCGGGTACTGGCCCGGCTCGCCCAGCGCGGCGAGGAAAGGATCGAACTGGTGGAACGGGCGAACCGTTTCCGCCCCCGGACGTGGGTGTAACCGATGCCGCAACTGACCGTCTGCCCCTCCTGTGCTGAACGCCGCGACCCGGAGGACAAGTTCTGCGGCAACTGCGGTGCCAGCCTGGCCACCGGTCCGGCCGCGCCACCGCCGCCGCCTCCGGTCGTGCCGCCCGCCGGGTCACCGCCCGCCGCCGCGGCGGAGCGCCGGCCCTGGCAGCCGCCCGCCGCCACGCCGGCCCCGCGGGCCGCCACCCACGACGAGAGCCCGAGCCCTCTCCCCCAGGACGAGAGCCCGAGCCCCGCCGTGCCCGGCCCCACCCGCCATGACGCCCCGGTACACCCCGTGTCGCCTCCCGGGGTGCTCGGCGCGGACGGGCGCCCTCCGTTCACGCTGCCCGGATCGGCCGACCCCGCTCCGGGCGCCGGGCCCGAGCCGGACGCCGACGCCGAGGCCGAGGCCGATCCCACCGGCTCGTATCTGCTGCCGCCGCCCGCGCCGGCCGCCGCCCCGTCCGGCCCGCTCACCGCCCGGACCAGCCCGGCGCAGCCGTCCGTCGCCGCGCCGGCCGGTGTCGCCGATCCCCGCGAGGATCTGCTCGCGCCCACGCCCGAGCAGCCGCGGTGCGTCGCCTGCGGTACCGGGGCCGTGGACGCGGACGGCTACTGCGAGCGTTGCGGGCACGCCCAGCCGAAGGAGCGCGACCACATGGAGTGCGAGGTGGCCGGCATCGCCGCGGTCACCGACCGGGGGCTGCGCCACCACCGCAACGAGGACGCCTTCGCCCTGGCCGAGGCCACGCTGCCGGACGGCACCCCGGCGGCCATCGCCGTGGTCTGCGACGGCGTCTCCTCCGCCGCCCGCCCCGACGAGGCATCCGCGGCCGCCGCCCGGGCGGCCGGGGACCGGCTCCACGCGGCCCTCTCCTCCGGCACCCGGCCGCGCGAGGCGATGTACGACGCGCTGCTGACCGCCGCCGAGTCGGTCAGCTCGCTGGCCGACCCGGCCGAGGACAACGCCCCCGCCTGCACCTGCGTCAGCGCGGTCGTCACCGGCGACCTGGTCACCGTCGGCTGGGTCGGCGACAGCCGCGCGTACTGGATCCCCGACGACCGCGCCGCCGAGCAGCCCGCCCGGCTGACCGAGGACGACTCCTGGGCGGCCCGGATGGTCGAGGCGGGACTGATGTCGGAGGCGCAGGCGTACGCCGACGAGCGTGCGCACGCGATCACCGGCTGGCTGGGCGCCGACGCCGTCGACCTCGATCCGCACACGGTCTCCTTCCAGCCGGACCGGCCCGGGGTCATCGTCGTGTGCACCGACGGGCTGTGGAACTACGCGGAGTCGGCCGCCGAGCTGGCCGACGCCGTGGGTGACCAGGCCCGCACCCGGCCGCTGTCGTGCGCCCGGGCCCTGGTGGGGCTCGCCCTGGACGGCGGGGGCCACGACAACATCACCGTCGCGGTGCTGCCGTTCTCCGCGGACGGCGAGCACCCCGACGGCTCCGCCGCCGCCCAGGACCCTGAGCCGGCCGGGACCGACGAAGGCGAGCGGTGACGCACCCGGCGGTGACGGTGTCCACAGCAGCGCGACCCGGGGGAGCCCTGGCATGGCCGACGTGCCGAAGACGCAGGCGCCGCGGTTCACCGCGGAGGTCCACCAGAACGTCCACCTGCCCCGGGACGGCCGCGAGGTCCACGCGATCATCACGGTGACCTCGTCCGGCGGCCCCGCTCCCGGCGGCCGGGACACGGCCGTGGTCGTCATGGTGGACTGCTCCGGTTCCATGGACCGGCCGCCCGCGAAGATGCGCAACGCCCGCGAGGCGACGGCCGCCGCCATCGACGCCCTCCGCGACGGGGTGGCGTTCGCGGTGGTCGCGGGCACCCACCGCGCCGCCGAGGTCTACCCGGGCGGTGGGCGGCTCGCCGTCGCCTCCCCGGCCACCCGGCAGGCCGCCAGGCAGGCGCTGCGCGGCCTCACCGCCGGCGGCGGCACCGCGATCGGCGGCTGGCTGCGCGTGGCCGACCGGCTGCTGGCCTCCGGTGACGCCCCACTGCGGCACGCCATCCTGCTGACCGACGGGCGCAACGAGCACGAGTCGCCGCAGGAGTTGCGGGCCGCCCTGGACGCCTGCGCGGGCCGGTTCACCTGCGACTGCCGGGGTGTCGGCACCGACTGGGAGGTCGCCGAGCTCACCGGCATCGCCTCGGCGCTGCTCGGCACCGCCGACATCGTGGCGGATCCGGCGGGCCTGGCCGAGGACTTCACGCGGATGACGGCCACCGCGATGGACAAGGGCGTGGCCGGTGTCGCCCTGCGGGTGTGGGCCCCGCAGGGGGCGCGGGTGGTCTTCGTCAAGCAGGTCGCCCCCGCCGTGGAGGATCTCACCGGCCGCCGCACGGAGGCCGGTCCGCGGGCCGGGAACTACCCGACCGGCTCATGGGGCGAGGAGTCGCGCGACTACCACGTGTGCGTGGCGGTGCCGCCGGCCGACGTGGGCCAGGAGATGCTGGCGGCGCGGGTCTCCCTGATCGGGCCCGCCGCCACGCCCGGCGGCCCGCCGCAGGTGCTCACACAGGGGCTGGTGCGGGCGGTGTGGACCGACGACCTGGCGGCGTCCACCGCGATCAACCCGCAGGTGGCGCACTACACCGGACAGGCGGAACTCGCCCGGGTGATCCGGGACGGCCTCCAGGCCCGCAAGGCCGGCGACCTGGACTCGGCCACCGCCAAGCTGGGCCGGGCGGTGCAGCTCGCGACGGCCTCCGGCAACGAGGACACCGCCCTGCTGCTGGCCAAGGTCGTGGACGTCCTCGACGCGGCGACCGGTACTGTTCGGCTGAAGCGGAACGTCGCGGACGCCGACGAGATGACCCTGGAGACGCGGTCGACAAAGACGGTACGCGTCAAGAAGTAGGCAGCCGGGTTCCGTCCGGGGAGGGATTGACCGACATGCCGACCTGTCCTGCGGGTCACCAGTCGCGGAGCACCGAGTGGTGCGACATGTGCGGCCTGCGGATGCCCGCGCAGGCCGGGCCGTCCGCGCCCGGCTCCGCGGCTCCGTCGCCGACGGGGGCGCCGGAGCGCTGCCCGGACTGCGGCACGCCCCGCGAGGACCAGGAGGCGTTCTGCGAGGAGTGCCGGCACCACTTCGCCGCCCCGGCCGCCGCCGCGCCCTCGTACGCCCGGCCGCCCGTCCCGGTGAGCCTGACGCGGCCGCCCTTCCCTCCCCCGTACGAGCGGACCCACTCGCGCCCGTCGCAGATGAACCGGCCGGCCGAGCCGCTGCCACCGGACGCGACCATCACCGGCGAGCTGGAGTCCCCGCCCGGCGGGGATGCCGATTCGGGCGGCGACTTCCTGCTCCCGCCCCCGATCGGCGGCCACACCCCGACCCCCGAGGCCGCGCCGGAGCCGCCCGCCGCCGGGAACTGGACCGCCACCGTCGCCGCCGACCGCGCGTACTACACGGCGATGATGGCCCGCAGTGGGCCGGAGGCCGCCGGCCTGTACTTCCCGGCCTACTCCCCCGAGCTGCTGCTCCCGCTGCTGGCCGACCAGGTGACCATCGGCCGCCGGCGCCACAGCACCGGCGAGTCACCGGACATCGACCTCTCCCGCCCGCCGGAGGACCCGGGGGTCTCGCACCGGCACGCGGTGCTGGTGCGCCGCCCGGACGGCGGCTGGTCGGTGGTCGACCAGGGCTCCACCAACGGCACCACGGTCAACTACGGCGAGCAGCCCCTCACCCCGTTCCAGCCCGTCGATCTGGCCGACGGCGACCGGGTGCACGTCGGCGCCTGGACGACGATCACGCTGCGCCGGGGCTGACCGCTCCGGCCCAGGCCCGGTGGCCCGGTTCGCCCGCGGAGCGATCTGCGACCATGGAGGGCGTGACTGAGATCCCACACGGCACGGTGCAGCAGCAGACGTTCTTCGAGGCGGTCGGCGGCGAGGCGACGTTCCGGCGCCTGGTCCACCGCTTCTACGAGGGAGTGGCGCAGGACCCGGTGCTGCGGCCGATGTATCCGGAGGAGGACCTCGGCCCGGCGGAGGAGCGGCTGGCGCTGTTCCTGATGCAGTACTGGGGCGGCCCGCGCACCTACAGCGACCGGCGCGGCCACCCCCGGCTGCGGATGCGGCACGTCCCGTTCCGGGTGGACCGGCAGGCGCACGACGCCTGGCTGGCCCACATGCGCGTGGCCCTGGACGAGCTGAACCTGGCGCCGGAGTACGAGCAGCAGCTGTGGCAGTACCTGGTGTACGCCGCCAACAGCATGATCAATACGGCGGACTGAGGCCGCGGGGGCATCGCGGCGGGCGTGCTCAGCCAAGCGGGGTGACGGCCAGGCCGGGCCCGTTCTCCCGTCGTATCGCGACCGAACCGTGGCCGGTGCGCAGCCGCAGCCACCGCCCGGCGGAGAACAGCACCGGCCCCTCCCCGCTCGCCGCCCCCGGGCGCTCCGGGACGAGAGCCGGGACGGGCCGCAGAAAGCCGAGGGCGTGCGCGGCGTGCACGGCCCGCAGCGGCAGCGGCGTCCCGTCCAGGCGCCGCGACCAGATCTCCTCGGCGAGGGCGTCGAGCTCCACCCGGGTGCGCCGCTCGGGTGGCAGCGCCTCGGTCCGCTGCCGGAACTCGGCCACCACCGCGGCGGCCGCCTCCCGCAGGGGCGTCTCGTCCAGTTCGGCGAGCCGGCGCCAGCCCGCCCGCGGCGGGAGCAGCCCGGCCCAGGACGGCCCGGTCACCTCGGCGGGCACCACGACCCGCTCCGCGTCCTCGTCGATCGCGTCGAGCAACTGCCCGGCGGAGACCGTGGCGTCCAACTCCGCCGGCCCGGCGAGTTCCCACATCCGCACGGCCAGCACCCCGGCGCCGAACGGGGCCCTGCCGAAGACGGCCAGCGCCTGTCCGGCGGCCTGAGCGCGCACGACCGCGGCCCTGTCCCAGCGGAGCAGGCGGGTCAGGTAGGCGGCGAGATCCGCCGCCTGTCCCCGACCCGCCAGGCACAGCGCCGTCATGCGGCGACGGCCTCCCCGTCCTTGTCCTTGTCCCCGGCGTTCCCGGCGTTCCCGGCGTTCCCGGCGTCACCGCCGTTCCCGGCGTCGTCGCGGTATCCCTCCATGAACTCGCGCTCGGCCGCCGTGAGCCGGCGCGGCCTGCCCTCGTCCAGGTCGTAGGGCACGATGACGGTCGAGGCCCGGGCGTACACCTGCTTCTCGTCCTTCACCTCGTACCGCAGGGTCACCGCGGCCGCGTTGATCTTCGTCACCCAGGTCTCGATGGTCACCGGGGCGTGCCGGTGCGCCAGCGGACGCAGGTAGTCGATCTCGTGCCGCGCGACGACCGTGCCGGTGCTGAAGGTCCGGTCGTACTCGACCGGCGCGAGCCGGAACATGAAGTCGACCCGCGCCTCCTCCAGATAGCGCAGGAAGACGACGTTGTTGACGTGCCCGTACGCGTCCATGTCGGACCAGCGCAGCGGGCACTGGTAGATGTGGCGTGCCATTCCCGGCCTTCTGCCCTCAGCCCCGGGTCAGCTTCTTGTAGGTGGCGCGGTGCGGACGGACCGCCTCCGGGCCGAGCCGCTCCGCCTTGTTCTTCTCGTAGGCCTCGAAGTTGCCCTCGAACCAGAACCAGTTGGAGTCGCCCTCGTACGCCAGGATGTGCGTGGCGACGCGGTCGAGGAACCAGCGGTCGTGGGAGATGACGACCGCGCAGCCGGGGAACTCCAGCAGCGCGTTCTCCAGCGAGGACAGGGTCTCGACGTCGAGGTCGTTGGTCGGCTCGTCGAGCAGCAGCAGGTTGCCGCCCTGCTTGAGGGTGAGCGCGAGGTTGAGGCGGTTGCGCTCACCGCCGGAGAGCACCCCGGCCGGCTTCTGCTGGTCCGGGCCCTTGAAGCCGAACGCGGACACGTACGCGCGGGACGGCATCTCGACCTGGCCGACGTTGATGTAGTCCAGCCCGTCGGAGACGACCTCCCAGAGGGTCTTCTTCGGGTCGATGTTCTCGCGGTTCTGGTCGACGTAGGAGATCTTGACCGTCTCGCCGACCCGGATCTTGCCGTTGTCCGGCTCCTCCAGGCCCTGGATCATCTTGAACAGGGTCGTCTTGCCGGCGCCGTTGGGGCCGATGACGCCGACGATGCCGTTGCGCGGCAGGGTGAAGGACAGGTCGTCGACCAGGACCTTCTCGCCGAACGCCTTGTTGAGGTGCTCGACCTCGACGACCACGTTGCCCAGCCGCGGGCCCGGCGGGATCTGGATCTCCTCGAAGTCGAGCTTGCGGGTCTTCTCCGCCTCGGCGGCCATCTCCTCGTAACGGGCCAGTCGGGCCTTGGACTTGGCCTGGCGCCCCTTGGCGTTGGAGCGGACCCACTCCAACTCCTCCTTCAGGCGCTTCTGCCGCTTGGCGTCCTTCTGGCCCTCGACCTTCAGACGGGCGGCCTTGGTCTCCAGGTACTTGGAGTAGTTGCCCTCGTACGGGTAGGCGCGGCCGCGGTCGAGCTCCAGGATCCACTGGGCGACGTTGTCCAGGAAGTACCGGTCGTGGGTGACGGCGACGACGGTGCCCTCGTACTTGGCGAGGTGCTGCTCCAGCCAGTTGACCGACTCGGCGTCCAGGTGGTTGGTGGGCTCGTCGAGCAGCAGCAGGTCCGGGGCCTCCAGCAGCAGCTTGCAGAGCGCGACGCGGCGCTTCTCACCACCGGAGAGGTTCACCACCGGCCAGTCCCCGGGCGGGCAGCCGAGGGCGTCCATGGCCTGCTCGAGCTGGGCGTCCAGGTCCCAGGCGTTGGCGTGGTCCAGCGCCTCCTGGAGCTTGCCCATCTCGTCGAGCAGCGCGTCGGAGTAGTCGGTCGCCATCAGCTCGGCGATCTCGTTGAAGCGGTCGAGCTTCGCCTTGGTCTCGGCGACCGCCTCCTCGACGTTCTCCAGCACCGTCTTGGACTCGTCCAGCGGCGGCTCCTGGAGCAGGATGCCCACGGAGTAGCCGGGAGAGAGGAAGGCGTCACCGTTGGACGGCTGCTCCAGCCCCGCCATGATCTTCAGCACGGTCGACTTGCCGGCGCCGTTCGGTCCCACCACGCCGATCTTCGCACCGGGCAGGAAGCTCAGTGTGACGTCGTCGAGGATCACCTTGTCGCCGTGGGCCTTGCGGGCCTTGCGCATGGTGTAGATGAACTCAGCCAAGAGAAACCGTCCGGCAGATCTGGAGGTGGGCAGATACACCCCATCTTGCCGTACGTCCACCCCGCGGGGCGAATGAGTAGGCCAGGAGGCTGGGGCGGACCTGTGACCTGCGAGGGAGCGGGGCCGGCCCGGCCGCATCGGGGCCGGCCGCACGGGTCACCGCCCGGCGGGAGGCCCACCGGCGGCGGCCCGGGCCGCCCGCAGACCGCGCAGGCCGCGGACGGCTCCGATGACCGCGCCGACCACGACGGGGAAATTGGCGGTGTCGAACGCCATCCGCACGGCGTGGGACGCCCCGAGCAGGCCCGGAAGGGTGCTCATGATCTCGGCCAGCCCGAAGAGCAGCAGCGGCAGCCACGCCCACAGGGACCGGGTCCGCCGGCCCTGCTCCGGGTGCTTGTTCCGCTTCACGCGCTCGACCAGGGTTCCGACGAGGCTCATGACGATCAGGCAGGCGCCCGTCACCACGACAGACCAGTCCGCGACCCGCATGGTGCTCTCCCCTGCTGTGAGCAGTACCGC
>JBEHXI010000265.1:0-10111 GCA_048498775.1 Actinomycetota bacterium
CGGCGCGACGATGTCGATCGCCGGCCTGTCGGTGACGGTCTGGGCGCACCACATGTTCGTCACCGGCGGTGTGCTGCTGCCGTTCTTCTCCTTCATGTCGCTGCTGATCGCCGTGCCCACGGGGGTGAAGTTCTTCAACTGGATCGGCACCACCTGGCACGGGTCGCTCAGTTTCGAGACCCCGATGCTGTGGTCCCTGGGCTTTCTGGTGACCTTCCTGTTCGGCGGCCTGACCGGGGTGCTGCTCGCCTCCCCGCCGCTGGACTTCCACGTCTCCGACTCGTACTTCGTCGTCGCCCACTTCCACTACGTGGTCTTCGGCACCGTCGTCTTCGCGATGTTCTCCGGATTCCACTTCTGGTGGCCGAAGATGACCGGCAGGATGCTCGACGAGCGGCTGGGGAAGATCACGTTCTGGCTGCTGTTCATCGGCTTCCACACCACCTTCCTCATCCAGCACTGGCTGGGCGTGGAGGGCATGCCGCGCCGGTACGCCGACTACCTGGCCTCCGATGGGTTCACCACGCTCAACACCGTCTCCACGATCGGGTCGTTCATCCTCGGTCTGTCGGTGCTGCCGTTCCTGTACAACGTCTGGAGGACCGCGAAGTACGCGCCGAAGGTCGAGGTGGACGACCCCTGGGGGTACGGGCGTTCGCTGGAGTGGGCGACCTCCTGCCCGCCGCCGCGGCACAACTTCCTCACCCTGCCGCGGATCCGCTCCGAATCCCCGGCGTTCGACCTCCACCACCCGGAGGTCGCCGCGCTGGCGCACCGGGAGGACCATCCCGGGGAGGGTGGTGCCGTGCTGCCGTCGGGCGGTGTTCCCGGGGAGCGGTAGGCCGGCGGGGAACCGACAGCGCGCCTGGGGTGCTCGTTGAAGGATGAACGTTCCTCGGGCTTCCGGATGCCCGAGGGTGGCCGTATGTCCCCTCCGTTCCGGTTCGCGCGTTTTTCTTCTTCGCCTTGCAGGCAAAACGGGCGATTCGGATGGACAATCAGCTCTACCTGCGCAAGCCGGTCCTCCATCCATTGGCACGCACGCACCGGAGGACGCACCATGAGGCACCACAACCGCCGGCGACTGGACGTGATCGTCTTCATGGCCATCCTGGCCGCCGGCACGCTTCTGACCATCCTGGGGGTCTCCGCCAGCTCCCTGGCCACCATCAGCGTCGCCCTGTCGGGCCTGTACGGCACCTGGACCGGGGTGACCCGGGCCTCCGCCACCCCGCCCCACAGCCACGAACCGCCCGGCGAGCCGCCATGGACCGGCTGAGACCGGGCGCCCGGCCCCCGGCCTGATCCGCCGGGCCCCGCCCCTCACCTGAGCCCCTTACTCCCCGCCCCGGCCGGCCCCCGCGGCGGGCGCCGGCGGCCAGGTCCCCGGCGCCAGCACCCCGTGGACGTACGCGTACGCCACCAGCGCCGTCCGGTTCGCCGCGCCCCAGCGCCGGGACAGGCGCCCGAGGTGGTAGTTCACCCCGTCCGCGGTCAGCCCGACCGCCCGGGCGATCTGAGCGGTGGTCGAGCCGCCCGCCGCCAGCGCCAGGATGCGCGCCTCGATCGCGCTGACCTGCCCGGCCGTGCCCGGCCGCCCACCCGGCGGCTCGGCGGGCTCGGGCAGCACGCGCAGCACGAGCAGCAGGTCGGGCCGGGTGCCGGGGCGGTCGCCGACCAGGTCCACGGTGAGCTCGCCGTGCCGCTCGGCCCCGCCGGCGGCCGACCACGACACCTCGACCGGGTAGCGGGACATCCGCCGCAGCCGGACGGCCTCGGCGATGGGGTGCAGTTCGGTCCTGGTCCGCGGCCGGAACAGGTCGAGCGCGTTGCGGCCGGCCAACTGCCCGGGCAGCACACCCCATTCCGCGGCCATGGCCGGATTGGCCAGCACGACGGTGGCGTCGGCGTCGCAGAACGCGATGGGCAGCGGAAGGCGGTCGAAGAGCAGCACGGCCCGGTTGCGCCAGGCGATGGCCAGCTCGCGCCAGCCGTCCGGCGCCCCGGGGTCGGACGGGCTCCCCGCGGGGTGCATGCGCGGGTCCATCGGTACTCCTTCCGCGCTGGGTGCCATACCCACCAGCCGGATGCAAGGGCGGCACACCCAGCGGTACTACACAATCATGTAGGACCACGGTGCTCGGCGGCGATCGCGGAGCGCCAAGGTGGGGATCAGCCGCGGACCGGCCGTCACCACCGGGACGGCCGGCGGCCGCAGACCCCCCATCGGTGAAGGCGGTTGACCGTATGACCGAAACCCTGCTCCCTCCGCAGGCCGGAACCGGGGACGGCGTCCCCGGCGTCCCCGTTGTCCCCATTGTCGACGTTTCCGCCCTGCCACCCGCCGAGGTGCCCCTGCTGCGCACCATGGAGCTGGCCCGGCGCCACGGCCCGGTCTTCGTCCAGCGGCTGCACGGCCGGGACACGCTCTTCGTCAGCGGCGCCGACCTGGTCGCCGAACTGGCCGACGAGCAGCGCTTCACCAAGTCCGTCGGACCGGCCCTGCGCAACGTCCGAGAGTTCACCGCCGACGGGCTGTTCACCGCCTTCAACGACGAGCCCAACTGGGCCAAGGCACACGACATCCTGATGCCGGCCTTCGCGCTGGGCTCGATGCGCACCTACCACCCGGTGATGCTGAAGGTCGCCCGGCGACTGATCGACGCCTGGGACCGGGCCTGCGCCGACGGCACGCCGGTGGACGTGCCCGGCGACATGACGCGGATGACGCTGGACACCATCGGCCTGGCCGGGTTCGGCTTCGACTTCGCCCTGTTCGAACGCGACGAGCCACACCCGTTCATCGGGGCCATGGTGCGCTGCCTGGACTGGGCGATGACCAGGCTCGTCCGCCGCCCGGACGGCGACTACAGCGAGCGCGACGCCGCCTTCCGCGCCGACGCAGGCTACCTGTCCTCGGTGGTCGACGAGGTCATCGCCGCCCGGCGGGCCGCCGGCCCCGCCCAGGGCCCCGCCGACGACCTGCTGGGCCTGATGCTCGACGCCCGCCACCCCGCCGACGGCACCACCCTGGACGCGCAGAACATCCGCAACCAGGTCATCACCTTCCTGATCGCCGGCCACGAGACCACCTCCGGCACCCTGGCCTTCGCCCTGCACTACCTGACCAAGCACCCCGCCGTCCTGCGGCAGGTGCAGCGCGAGGCCGACGAGCTGTGGGGCGAGGCGCCCGACCCCGAGCCGACCTTCGAGGACGTGGGACGGCTGCGCTACACCCGCCAGGTGCTGGGCGAGACGCTGCGGCTGTGGCCCACCGCCCCCGGCTTCGGCCGGCAGGCCCGCCACGACACCCTGCTCGGCGGCCGCATCCCGCTGCGGGCCGGGCAGGGCGCGATGGTCGTCACCCCGATGCTGCACCGCGACCCGGTCTGGGGCGACAACCCCGAACTCTTCGACCCCGACCGCTTCGACCCGCAGGCCGAGGCGGCCCGCTCCCCGCACGCCTACAAGCCGTTCGGCACCGGTGAACGCGCCTGCATCGGGCGGCAGTTCGCCCTGCACGAGGCCACCTTGCTGCTCGGCCTGCTCGCCCACCGCTACCGGCTGATCGACCACGCCGGATACCAGCTGCGCATCAAGCAGACCCTCACCATCAAGCCGGAGGGCTTCACCCTCACCCTGGCACCCCGCACCGCGGCCCACCGCCACCGCGCCCCGGCCACCGCGACCGTCCCCGCCCAGCGGACGCCGAAGGACGGCGCCGTCCGGCCCACCCGGGTCCGCCAGGGCACCGGCCTGCTGATCCTGCACGGCTCCAACTACGGCACCTGCCGGGACATCGCCGCCCGGCTCGCCGAGACCGCGGCCGGCATCGGCTGCGAGACCGCCGTCGCCCCGCTCGACGACCACCGCGACACCCTGCCCACCGACCGGCCGGTCGTCATCACCGCCGCCTCCTACAACGGCCGCCCCACCGACGACGCCGCCGGCTTCGTCCGGTGGCTCGCCGAGGCGCCGCCCCGGGCCGCCGAGGGCGTCACCTACGCCGTCCTCGGTGTCGGCGACCGCAACTGGTCCGCCACCTACCAGCGCGTCCCCACCCTCATCGACGACCGCCTCGCCGAACTGGGCGCGACCCGCGTGATCGAACGCGCCGCGGCCGACGCCTCCGGCGATCTGAACGCCACCGTCCAGGAGTTCACCGCGACCCTGCGCGAGGAGCTGCTGGAGCGGTACGGCGACCCGGCCACCGCAGGCGCCCCGCCCGCGCCCGCGCCGCAAGGCCCCCGCCACACCGTCACCGAGGTCACCGGCGGCCCACTCGACGCCCTGGCCGCCCGCCACGGCATGGTGCCGCTGACCGTCACCGACACCGCCCCGCTCACCCGCCCGGACCACCCGCGCGCAAAGCGCCTGGTCCGCCTCGCCCTGCCCGAGGGCACCGCCTACCGCACCGCCGACCACCTCACCGTGCTGCCGGCCAACGACCCGGCCCTCGTCGCCCGCGCCGCCCGGCTGATGCGCGCCGACCCCGACACCCTCCTGGCCGTCACCGCCCGCCGCCCCGGCCGCGACACCCTCGCCCTGGACCGCCCGGTCACGGTCCGCGACCTCCTCACCCACCACGTCGAGCTCCAGGACCGCCCCACCGCGCGCGACCTGGCCGCGCTCGCCGAACTCAACCCCTGCCCGCCCGAGCGCGGCGCCCTGCTGGCCCTGGCCGGCGACGCCGGGGCCCTGGCGGCCGACCCGCGCACGCTGCTCGACGTGATCGAGGACCACCCCGCCCTCGCCGAGACGCTGACCTGGCCCGCGCTGCTCGAGCTGCTGCCGCCGATCAGGCCGCGCCACTACTCGATCTCCAGCTCGCCGGCCGTCGACCCCGGTCACGTCGACCTGATGGTCTCCCTGCTCAGCGCACCGGCCCGCTCCGGCCGCGGCACCTACCGCGGCACCGGCTCCGGCCACCTGCACACCGTGCGCCCCGGCGACACCGTGCTCGCGCGCGTCCAGCCGTGCCGCGAGGCCTTCCGCGTCCCCCACGACGAGCGCACCCCGCTCATCATGGTCGCGGCGGGGACCGGGCTGGCCCCGTTCCGCGGGGTGATCGCCGACCGGCGCGCCCTGCTCGCCGACGGTGCCCGCCTCGCCCCGGCGCTGTGCTACTTCGGCTGCGACGCACCGGACGCCGACTACCTGCACGCCGGTGAACTGCGGGCCGCCGAGGAGGCCGGGGCGGTCTCGATGCGCCCGGCGTTCAGCGAGGCACCGGTGGACGGCGCGATGTTCGTCCAGCACCGCATCGCCGCCGAGGGCGACGAGGTGGGCCGGCTCCTCGACGCCGGCGCCAGGGTCCACGTCTGCGGCGACGGCGCCCGCATGGCCCCCGGCGTGCGCGCCGCCTTCCGCGCCCTGTACCGGGCGCGCACCCCCGGCGCCGACGAGGCGGCGGCCGTCGCCTGGCTCGACGCCCTGATGGAACAGGGCCGGTACGTCGAGGACGTCTACGCCGGGTAGACGGCCGGATCCCCCGGAAAGAACCACCCTCACCCCAGGAGAAGAGACCACCCCATGGACACCATGCTCGCCGGCCGGCTCGACTTCCGGACCCGCGCCTTCGCCGTGGAAGAGGTACCCGTCCCCGTCCCGGGGGCCGGGGAGGTGCTCGTCGAGGTCCGGGCCGCCGGCGTGTGCCTGTCGGACGTGCACCTCATCGACGGAACCCTGCGCCCCTTCGGGCCCGTCGAGTCCGTCACCCTCGGCCACGAGGTCGCCGGAGTGATCCACACCCTCGGACCCGGACTGCTCGGCGACTGGGCACCGGGAACCCGGGTGGCGCTCCAGGCCGGCCAGAGCTGCGGCCGCTGCGCCAACTGCCTGCGCCGCCGCACCCCCTGCCTGAAGGTCCGCACCCGCGGCGTCGACTACGACGGAGGCTGGGCGCAGTACGCCATCGCCCGGGAGGACACCCTCGCGCCGATCCCCGACCACCTGCCCTTCGACCAGGCCGCGATCATCCCCGACGCGGTGTCCACCCCGTACGCGGCGGTGGTGCAGACCGGCGCGGTCCGCCCCGCCCAGGCGGTGGGCGTGTGGGGCGCGGGCGGCCTGGGCGCCCACGGCATCCGGGCCGCCCGGCTGGCGGGCGCCGCCCCGATCATCGCCGTCGACCCGCTGCCCGGGGCCCGGGAACGCGCCCTCGCGTTCGGCGCCGACCTCGCCCTGGACCCGGCCGACGAGGCGCTGCCCGACGCGGTGCGCCAGGTCACCGCGGGCCGCGGCCTGGACGCCGCGTTCGACTTCGCAGGCGTCCCGGCGGTGCGGGAGCAGGCCGCCGCGGTCCTCGCCCCCGCCGGGGTGCTGGTCCTGGTCGGGCTCACCCCCCAGCCGCTCACCCTCACCAGAAGCACCCTCTTCGCCTACCAGGGCAACCAGGTCCGCGGCCACTACGGCTCCGGGCCGGAGAGCGTCGACCAGCTCATCCGCCTGGCCTCCACCGGGCGCCTCGACCTGGCGCCGTCCATCAGCGGCCACATCCCGCTGGCCGACGCGGCCGAGGCCGTCACCCGGCTGGAGCACAAGACCGGCGACCCGATCCGCCTGGTCCTGGTGCCCTGACCGGGGCACTCCGGCCCTGGTGCCCCGGAGACGTGGTGTGACCGCCGCGCTTCCGGGGCAGTCCGGTACCCGGTGACGGGTGCCCAGGGCAGGAGAGAGCCGATGACACAGGAGCCCGGTGCGGTGCCCGCCGTGGGGACCCGGCCCCAGCGGCGGCGCCTGCGGTACGAACTCCTCGGGTGCGGGCTGCACGGCCACCGGCTGGTGGGCACCGACGCGGCCGCGGTGCGGCCCGGCGACGCCCTGCTGGTACGCGAGGGGACCGAGGGGCTGCGCTGGCACCGCTGCCTGCGCTGCGACGCCTGGGTGGCGCTCCCGCCACCGGACGGCCCGGCCCGCCCGTACCCGCCGGACCGGGCCGAGATCGAACTCCCGCTGCGCGGCAAACCGCTGCGGGACCGCTATGTGCTCCGGCTGATCGCCCTGGACCGGATCGTGCACTTCCTGGTGCTCGGGGTCCTGGCCGTGGCGGTCCTGGCCTTCGCGGGGGAGCGGGCGAAACTGGCCGGCCCCTTCTACCGCACCACCGACCTGCTGCAGAACGGCCTCGGTGGCCTGTCCGGCCGGGCCGGCCACGGGATCATCGCCGAACTGGACCGGGCGTTCGGCGCGCGGGCCTCGACGCTGTGGGCGATCGGGGCGGTCCTGGCCGCCTACGCGCTGCTGGAGGGCGTGGAGGCGGTCGGCCTGTGGCTGACCCGGCGCTGGGCGGAGTACCTGACGTTCGTCGCCACCACCGTGCTGCTCGTCCCGGAGGTCCGGGAGCTGACCGGAAGGATCACCGCCACCCGGATCACCGCCCTGGTGATCAATGTGGCGGTCGTGGTCTATCTCCTCGTCGCCAAGCGGCTGTTCGGGCTGCGCGGCGGCGGGCGCGCGGAGGCCGCCGAACGCGCCCGGGACATGAGCTGGGAGGCGCTGGAGAAGGTCCTGCCCGGCCCGGCCGGCGCTACGCCCGCGGATCCCCGGCCGCCGGCAGGGTGACGGTGAAGCGGGCGCCGCCGCCCGGAGCCTCACCCGCCACCACCCGCCCGCCGTGATGGCGCACCAGGTCCCGCACGAGGGCCAGCCCCAGGCCCGCCCCGCCCTCGTCCCGGCTGCGGGCGTCGTCCAGCCGCACGAACCGCTCGAAGATCCGCTCCCGGTCCGCCGGCGGAACGCCGGGACCGTCGTCGTCGACCTCCAGAACCACCGTGCCGCCGGACGCCGGACGGACGGTGACCCGCACCTGGCGCGCCGCGTGCCGCTGGGCGTTGTCCAGCAGGTTGCCCAGCACGTGCGCCAGCTGCGCCGCGCTGCCGGTGACCCGCACCGGCGTCTCGGGGACGGCCGCCCGCACCGGCACCCGGTCCGCCGCGCGGCGCGCGAGCTCCCGGCGGGTCAGCGCGGCGAGGTCCACCGGCTCGCCGCGGGGCGGCTCACCCGCGTCCAGCCGGGCCAGGAGCAGCAGGTCCGCCGCGAGCCGCTCCAGCCGCAGGGTGTCGTCGATCAGCCCGTCGATCTCCAGCAGCCGAGGGTGGGCCCGGGCCACCTCCAACTGGGTGCGCAGGCTGGCGATGGGGCTGCGCAGCTCGTGCGCGGCGTCGGCGACGAACCGCCGCTGCCGCTCCACCGACCGCTCCAGGGCCGCGAGCGTGGCGTTGGTGGTGGCGGCCAGCCGCGCCACCTCGTCGCGCGACGGGGGCTGCGGCACCCGGCGCGACAGGTCGCCGCCCATGATCTCGGCCAGTTCGGCGCGGATCGCCTCCACCGGCCGCAGCGCCCGCCGCGTCACCAGCCAGGTCACCACCGCCATCAGGGCCAGCAGCGGCGGCAGGCCCATCAGCATGACATCGCCGGCGCCGGCCATGGCCTGCCGCTCGGTGCTGAGCGAGGCCCCGGCGTAGACGGTGACGGTGTGGCCGCGCGGGGTGGTGGCCAGCACGGCCGCCACCCGGTAGTCGCGTGCGGAGTGCCGGTCGCCGGGCAGCCGCAGCCGCATGGTGTGGAAGGCGGCCGCGGTGCCGGCCGCGCCCCGGGTGAGCCGCAGCCGCTCGACGGCCTCACGGTGCCGCCGGTCCTCCCGGTCGTCGCGGTGGTCACCCCGGTGGTGCTCGCCGGGCAGGCCGTGGGCGTCGAGCACCGCACGCGGCGCGGGCGCGAAGGCGGCGAAGGGCGGGGCGCCGCGCAGCGGGCGGCCGGCGGCCAGCACGGCGTTCTCGGCCGAGACGACCTGCACCGGCTGGGCGACGCTCTCCGGCAGTCGCAGCGCGGAGTACGGGGTGCCGAGCGTGACCTCGCCCGCGACCTCCCGGGCGGTCACCTCGGCCTGCAGCCCGGCGCTGTCGACCAGGTTGCGGTGCAGCACGGTCAGCACCGCGGCCCCGGCGGCCACCAGGAAGACGGCCATGACCAGGGTGGCCGCCGCCGTGGTACGGGCCCGCACCGAGCCGCGCCACCACGGGGGCCGGCCGCCGCCCGCCCGGCCGTCAGCCACCGTCGGCCACCAGCCGGTACCCGGCGCCGCGCACCGTGGCGATCGACCGGCGCCCGAACGGGGCGTCGATCTTGCGGCGCAGCGCGCTGATGTACACCTCGACGATGTTGGGATCGCCGTCGAAGGAGAAGTCCCACACGTGCTCGAGGATCTCGGTCTTGGAGACCACCTGCCCGGCACGCGCCGCCAGGTGTTCGAGCACCGCGAACTCCCGGGTGGTCAGGGCGATCTCGGTCTCGGAGTCCGGGCCGCGGAAGCAGCGCCGCCCGGCCGGGTCCACCGTCAGGTCGCCGACCTTCACCACGGGGCTGGCGCCACCGGAGCGGCGGCGCAGCAGGGCCCGGACGCGGGCCAGCAGCACCACGTAGGAGAACGGCTTGGTCAGGTAGTCGTCCGCGCCGGTGTCCAGTCCCTCCGCCTCGTCGTGCTCGCCGTCCTTGGCGGTCAGCATCAGGATCGGGGTGGTGTCGCCGCCCGCGCGCAGCCGGGCGCAGAGCCGGTAGCCGTTCAGGCCGGGCAGCATGATGTCGAGGATGACCAGGTCGTAGTCCCGGGCGGTGGCCAGGTGCAGGCCCCGGACGCCGTCGTGCGCGACGTCGACCGTGTACCCCTCGGCCGTCAGGCCTCCGGCCAGGGCGGTGGCCAGGCGTCTTTCGTCCTCGATGATCAAAAGCCGCATGTCTCCCAGCGTGGCAGAGGTTCCGCGCCCTCGCCCTGCCACCGGGTCGCGGTCCGCGGCGGCCGGTGTTCCTGAAGGGGTCTTCAGCCCTCTTCAGCGGGGCTTCAGCCTGGGGCGCCACGGTGGAGACAGGTCCTGCCCCGTGGCAGGCCGCGTCCCGTCCAGGCCGGCTCGGCCGGCGACCCGCACACCGTGAGGACCGAGCATGGACATCCCGCACGCCACCGGCATCGTCAGCACCGGCGCCTACCTGCCCGGCACCGTCGTGGACAACGAGGAGACCGCCAGCCTCGCGGGCGTCACCGCGGAGTGGATCGAACGCAAGACGATGAACGACCGCGGCGGCGTCAGCGAGCCCGGCTCGCCCGTTGCCGGCG
>JBEHXI010000266.1:0-10093 GCA_048498775.1 Actinomycetota bacterium
AGCGAGAAGTAGCCGATCGCCCCGGAGTACACCCCGCGCGGGCCGCCCTCCAGCTCGTCGATGATCCGCATGGTGCGCACCTTGGGGGCGCCGGTCATCGAGCCGCCGGGGAACGCCGCACGCACGCAGTCCACCGCGGTGCTCTCCGGCCGCAGCCGGGCCCGCACCGTGCTGACCAGCTGGTGGACGGTCTCGTAGCTCTCGACCCGGAAGATGTCCTCCGCCTCGACCGAGCCGGTGCGGGCGCAGCGCCCCAGGTCGTTGCGGACCAGGTCGACGATCATCAGGTTCTCGGAGCGGTCCTTCTCGCTGCGCAGCAGGTCCTGGCGGAGCTCCTCGTCCCGCACCGGGTCGGCGGATCTGGGGCGGGTGCCCTTGATCGGCCGGGACTCGGCGCGGCCGTCCGCGCCCACCCGCAGGAACCGCTCGGGCGAGGTGCTCAGCACCGACAGCGGGCCCAGCCGCAGCAGCGCCCCGAACGGCGCCGGGCCGACCCGCCGCAGCACCCGGTAGGCCTGCCAGGGGTCCACGCTGCCGCGGGCCTCGGCCATGTTGGTCAGGCACACCTCGTAGGTCTCCCCCGCGGCGATCTCCCGCTGGGCGGCCCGGACCAGGTCCAGGTAGCGCTCGCGGTCGTGCCGCAGCCGGAGCGGTCCGGCCGGGGCGGGCGGTGTCACCGGCTCCGGGGCGGTGCCGGCCAGCCGGGACAGCCGTCCGGCGGTCTCCCGCAGCCACTCCTCGGCCGCGTCCCGTTCGCCGTTCTCGGCGAGCGCCAGCAGGTAGGTGGTCCCGGTGGCGTGGTCGAGGACCACGGCGCGGTCGGCGAAGACCAGCACCGCGTCCGGGTCCGGGGAGCGGTACGCCCGCCGGCCGCCGCACTGCGCCTTCAGCTCGTAGCCCAGGTAGCCCACCCAGCCCAGCGCGAAGTCGAACGGCAGCGGGGCGGCGGTGACCTCGAGCGCGGCCAGGTCGTCGGCGAGCCAGTCCCAGAACGCGCCGGTCACCAGCTCGTGCCGGGCCCCGTGGCGCACGGTGACGGTCCCGGTCCACACGTCCGCGGTGGCCACCCGGGCCAGCGGCCCGCCGGCGTCCCCCATCACCGAGAAGCGGCCGCTGCCGGCGTCCGGGCGGCTGCTGTCCAGCCAGAACGCGTGCTCGGCGGCGCCGAACAGCGCGTCGAAGGCGACCTCGTCGTCCCACCGGGTGGCGGCCGTCTCCACCAGCACCTCCAGCCGGCGGCGCGGCGCGGGACGCCGGACGGCCGGGCGGCGGGCCGCCGGTACCGGCGCGCGGCGGGGCGCGGCGGCGGGGCGGTGGTGGCGGGCGGCGAGGGCGGCGAAGTTGCGCATCAGCCGGTCGCCGTACTCGGTGCGGATGGACTCGGGGTGGAACTGCACGCCCCACATCGGGCGCTCCCGGTGCCGCAGCCCCATCAGGACCCCGTCCGGGGTGCGGGCGGTCGCCTCCAGGGCGGCGGGCAGCCCGGTGACGGCCAGCGAGTGGTAGCGCACCACCTGGAACGGCGAGGGGATCCCGGCGAACAGCCCCGTCCCGTCGTGCAGCACCGGCGAGCGCCGCCCGTGCCGCGGCTCGGGCGCCGGGCCGACGGTGCCGCCGTGCCAGCGCGCCAGGCCCTGGTGGCCGAGGCAGATGCCCAGCAGCGGCAGCCGGCAGTCTTCGACGACCTCCCGGCACACCCCGAAGTCCGCGGCCCGCTCCGGGGTGCCCGGCCCGGGCGAGATCACGACCGCGTCGAAGCACGCCTCGACGTCCGCCAGGTCCAGCGGCTCGTCGTTGCGGACGACCACCGGCTCCGATCCGGTGGCCGCGGCGATCTGGTGGGCCAGGTTCCAGGTGAACGAGTCGTAGTTGTCGATCAGCAGCGTGCGCATGGGGCCGGAATCACCTCGGGAACAAGTGTTCCATGCCCGTTCCGTGTCCCCTTCCGTGCCCCGTTCCCTGCCCGTTCCCTGCCCGCTCCCCGCCCGGTGCTCCGGCCGGTGCTCCGGCCGGTTCTCCGCCTGGTTCTCCGGCCGTCCGCTGACGCGGCCCGGTGTCAGGGGATCTCGCGCAGGTACATCGCCCCGCAGGTGTGGCAGAAGATCGGGTCGGGGGCCGACCACGCCTCCTCCGACTGGGTGGCCGCGTCCTCCTCCAGGAGACGGCCGCACATGGCGGTGCGGCTGTGGCCGCGGACCATGTGCCAGATCTTGACCGGTCCCTCGCCGGGCCGGACGCCCTCCGGGTACTCCGCGCGCATCACGTGCTCCATGGCAAACCTCCCGGTCAACACGATGCGCCCGCCTCCCGGCCCGCGCCACCGCAGCCGGGCCGGGGACGGCCGGTCCGCGCGGTGCGCCGCCCGGGCCGCCCGGGCCGCCCGCCGGTCAGGCGATGCCCGCGATGGCCTGCTCCTCCTCGCCGCCGCCCTCGCCCGCCTCCTGGGCGCGCAGCGCGGCGGTCCTGCGGCGCACCGTCAGCACCGCGGCGGCCGCTCCCCCGGCGAAGGAGGCGGCGATCGTCCAGGGGCGGTCCAGCCGGTGCCCGGTGAGGTGGTCCAGCGAGAAGCGGCCCGGCCCGGTCACGCCCAGCCCCGCGGCGACATACCCGAGGAACCCGGGATACTCGAAACCGCCCGCGGTGGCGAAGAAGCCGGCCGGCGCGTGGACGGCCACCGCCGCCGCCATCGCCCCGGCGGCCGCCGCGCCCGCGGCCGGGGTCGCCAGTCCGGCGGCCAGCAGCGCTCCGCCGCCCGCCTCGGCCAGTCCCGCCGCCAGCGCGTTACGCCGTCCCGGTGAGTAGCCCATCGCCTCCATCGCCCCGGCGGTCCCCTCGAGTCCGCCGCCGCCGAACCAGCCGAAGAGTTTCTGCGCGCCGTGCGCGAACAGCACCCCGCCGGCACCGGCGCGCAGGGCCAGCAGCCCGAGGTCCTTCCTGAGCTTCGACCGCATGCCGTGTCCCCTCTCGTGGCGTGCCGGGCGGTCGGCCCGGTCGCGGTCCGCCTTCCCGTGATCGGCGCGGCTACCCGGGCGAGGCGTGCGGGGCGATGATGGAGAACCGGCCGCCGGCCGGGTCCTGGAGGATCGCCATCCGTCCGGCGTGGATCTCGAACGCGGGCCTGACCACCCGGCCGCCGTGCCGCAGCAGCCGCTCGATCACCCGGTCGGCGTCCTGCACGCAGAAGTACGTCATCCAGTGCGACGGCTCGCCGGGCGGGAAGCCCTCCCCCATCGGCTGGATGCCGCCGACCGGGTGCCCGCCCACGTCGACGACCAGGTAGTCCGAGACCTCCGGCATCGGCGAGACGCCCACCCCGAAGACGTCCCGGTAGAAGGCGCCGGCCGCGTCCGCGTCCCGGGTGTTCAGCTCGCTCCACACCAGCGCGCCGGGCTCGTTGACCACGCCGGCGCCGGGCAGGTCCAGCGGCTGCCACACCCCGAAGACCGCGCCGGGCGGGTCGCAGGCGAGCATCACCCGCCCGAGGTCGTCCACGTCGGTCGGCGGCAGCACCACGCTGCCGCCGTGCTCGGTCACCGCGCGCTGGGCGGCGTCGGCGTCCTCCACCGCCAGGTACGTCACCCACACGGTGGGCGGAACGGGCTTCGCGCGGATCGCGCGGGCCGAGACGATCCCGGCGACGGGCCGGCCCCGCAGGGTGCACACGCTGTAGCCCGCGGCCTCCGGCGGCCCCATCTCACAGCTCCAGCCGAACACGTCGGCGTAGAAGTCCAGGGCGGCCCGCTGGTCGTGCGTCACCAGATCGACCCAGCACGGGGTGCCGGGCGGGTACGGAGCTGTGACCTCGGGCATCGTCTCGCCTCCAGGACGTCACCTGACTTCCACCCTCCCCGGGCCGCACCGCCCGCGCCACTCGGCGCGCGCGACGCCCGCACCCGGTGGACGATAGAGCCTGGTTAAGGCGGTTGATGGTGTTTTGCGGCCGGGGCGTCGGGTACCCAGCCGCCGCACACGGCTGCTTCCCCTGTTTCCCCTGCTTCCCGCTGTTTCCCGCTGTTTCCCGCGCGAACGCCCCCCACGAGTTACCGAAGGAGCACAGCCCATGCCCGTGAATCCCGGATCGGCCGGCCAGCCCGCACACGGCCGGGACGCCAAGGACCACCAGCTCGATCGGTTCCGGGCCGTACCGGAGTACGACGCGCTCACCACCGACCAGGGCGTCCGGGTGGACGACACCGACAACGCGCTGCGGGCCGGTGATCGCGGCCCGACGCTGCTGGAGGACTTCCACAACCGGGAGAAGATCACCCACTTCGACCACGAGCGCATCCCCGAGCGCGTGGTGCACGCCCGCGGCGCCGGCGCCTACGGCTACTTCGAGCCGTACGAGTCGATGGCGCGGTACACCGTCGCCGACTTCCTTCAGGAGCCGGGCCGCCGCACCCCGGTCTTCGTCCGCTTCTCCACCGTGCAGGGCCCGCGCGGTTCCGCCGACACGGTGCGCGACGTGCGCGGTTTCGCGACGAAGTTCTACACCCGCGAGGGCAACTACGACCTGGTCGGCAACAACATGCCGGTGTTCTTCATCCAGGACGCGATCAAGTTCCCCGACTTCGTCCACGCGGTGAAGATGGAACCGGACAACGAGATGCCCACCGGCGCCTCCGCGCACGACACCTTCTGGGACTTCTGCTCGCTCCAGCCGGAGTCCACCCACATGCTGATGTGGCTGATGTCGGACCGCGCCATCCCGCGCAGCTTCCGGATGATGCAGGGCTTCGGCGTCCACACGTTCCGCTTCGTCAACGCCGAGGGCCGCGGGACGTTCGTGAAGTTCCACTGGAAGCCGAAGCTGGGCGTCAACTCCCTGGTGTGGGACGAGGCGCAGATCACCGCCGGCCGCGACCCGGACTTCAACCGGCGTGACCTGTGGGAGGCCATCGAGGCCGGCGAGTACCCGGAGTGGGAGCTCGGGGTACAGCTGGTGCCCGAGGAGGACGAGCACAAGTTCGACTTCGACCTGCTCGACGCCACCAAGATCATCCCCGAGGAGCTGGTGCCGGTCCGCCCCATCGGCCGGATGGTCCTGGACCGCAACCCGCAGAACTTCTTCGCCGAGACCGAGCAGGTCGCCTTCCACACCGCCAACGTCGTCCCGGGCATCGACTTCACCAACGACCCGCTGCTCCAGGGCCGCAACTTCTCCTACCTGGACACCCAGCTGATCCGCCTGGGCGGCCCCAACTTCAGCCAGATCCCCATCAACCGCCCCGTCGCCGACGTCAACAACAACCATCGCGACGGCTACCACCAGAGCGTCGTCCACCGCGGCACCAACTACTTCCCCAACTCCCTGGGCGGCGGCTGCCCGGCGCACGCGGGCGCGGGCGGCGGCGCGGGCGTCTTCCGGCACTACGCCGAGCGGGTCGACGGACACAAGATCCGGGTGCGCAGCGCCAGCTTCGCCGACCACTACAGCCAGGCCACGCTGTTCTGGAACAGCATGGCCGACTGGGAGAAGACGCACATCGTCGAGGCGTTCCGCTTCGAGCTCGGCAAGTGCAGGTCCATGGCGGTGCGCGAGCGCATGGTCGGCAACCTCGCCCACGTCCACGGCGACCTGGCCGCCCTGGTCGCCGAGGGCCTGGGACTGCCGGCGCCGCGGCCGGTGGACGGCGTCCACCAGAACACCTCGCCCGCCCTCAGCCAGGAGAACCTCGCCGGCACCGGCATCCGCACCCGCAAGGTCGCCGTGCTGGCCGCCGACGGCACCGACGCCGACCACGTGACCGCGGTGCGCGGCAAGCTGGCCGCCGAGGGCGCGATCGTCGAGGTCCTGGCGGCCAAGGGCGGCACGGTGCGCGGCACCAACGGCGCCTCCCTGGAGGTCGACCGTGCCCTGCCCACCATGGCGTCGGTGCTCTACGACGCCCTGCTGGTGCCGGGCGGCAAGGAGGCCGTGACGGCGCTGGCGGCCGACCCGGCGGCCGTGCGGTTCGTCGAGGAGACCTACCGGCACGGCAAGCCGCTGGTCGCCTGCGGCGAGGGCCGGCAGCTGCTGGCCGCCGCCAAACTGCCCGGCGAGGCGCTGGAGTCCCCCGGACCGCAGCTCGGGCTGCTCGTCGACGAAGGCGACGGCGCGCCGCAGGAGCTCGCCGAGGCCTTCACCACCGTCATCGAGAAGCACCGCTTCCCGCACCGCCCCGGAATGCTCAACTGACCCTGCCCGCCGAAGCAGTATCGGAGCCGCAGCAATGAAAGCCGTCGTCTGGAAGGGCCCGCGCCGGGTCGAGGTCGAGCAGGTCGCCGACCCGAAGATCGAGGAACCGACCGACGCGGTCATCACGGTGACGGCCACCGCGGTCTGCGGCTCCGACCTGCACCTGTACGACCACGGCGCCTCCCTCGCCATGAAGCCGGGCGACATCCTCGGCCACGAGGCGATGGGCGTCGTCGAGGAGGTCGGCCCGCAGGCCGCCGGCCACGTCAAGCCCGGTGACGTGGTCGTCGTGCCGTTCAACATCTCCTGCGGGCACTGCTTCATGTGCGAGCGGCAGCTGTACGCCCAGTGCGAGACCACCCAGAACCTCGGCGGCCGCAAGGGCGCCTCGCTGTTCGGGTACACCCACATGTACGGCGGCGTGCCGGGCGGCCAGGCCCAGTATCTGCGGGTCCCGCAGGCGCACTTCGGGCCCATCGTGCTGGACCCGCGGCGCGACGGCGACATCCCGGAGACCGCCGCGCTGCTGCTGTCCGACGTGCTGCCGACCGCCTGGCAGGCCGTGGAGTACGCCGACATCCCGCCCGGCGGCAGCGTCACCGTCCACGGCCTCGGCCCGATCGGGCAGATGTGCGTCCGCATCGCCCGGCACCGCGGCGCCGGGCGCGTCATCGCCGTCGACCCCGGACCGCAGCGCCGCGCCCTGGCCGCCGCCCACGGCGCCGAGGTCCTCGACCCGGGCGAGGTGGACGTCGTCGCCGCGGTCCGCGAGATGACCGAGGGCCGCGGCACCGACAGCTCCATCGACGCGGTCGGCATGGACGCCGAGGGCTCGCTGCCCGACCGCGTCCTGCAGACCCTCAAGGCCCAGCCGGACCGGCTGATCGCCCTGCACCAGGCGCTCGGCACGGTCCGGCGCGGGGGCACCTGCTCGGTGAGCGGGGTGTACGGGGGCTGGTTCCCCAACTTCCCGCTCGGCGACCTGTTCGACCGCGCCATCACCCTGCGCTGGGGTCAGGCCAACGTCCGGCGCTGGACGGAGCCCCTGCTGGAGGTGCTGCGCTCCGGCGACCCGATCGACGCCGCCGGGCTGGTCAGCACCTGGGCCCCGCTGGACGACGCCCCCGAGATCTACCAGGCGTTCCGCGACAAGCAGCCCGGCGTCACCAAGGCCGTGCTGCGCCCGCACCCCGAGCAGGCCGCCGCCTGGCCACCGCCCACCGAGAGCAGAAAGGCCGCCTGAATGACTGCGCCGACCACCCGGCCGACCCGGCCGTCCCGCCCCGGCAGCGGACCGCTGCACGGCAAGGCCGCCCTGGTCACCGGCTCCTCCCGGGGCCTCGGCCTGCTGATCGCCCGGGAACTCGCCGACCGCGGCTGCCGGGTGCTGCTGTGCGCCCGGGGCCGCGGGGAACTCGACGCCGCACGGCGGCAGTTGGCCGAGCGCGGCGCCGAGGTGCGCGCCCTGGCCTGCGACCTGACCGACCCGCAGGCCCCCGGCCGCCTGATGAACGCCATGGAGACCGAGTTCGGCGGGGTGGACATCCTGGTCAACAACGCGGGCGTGATCCAGGTCGGCCCGCTGGCCGCGATGGCCGAGGAGGACTTCCGTTCCGCCATGGACGTCATGTTCTACGCGCCGCTGCGGCTGACCCTCGCCGCGCTGCCCATGATGCGCCGGCGGCCCGGCGGCCGGATCGTCAACATCACGTCCATCGGCGGGCGCGTCCCGGCGCCGCACCTGCTGCCGTACGACACCGCGAAGTTCGCCGCGACCGCGCTGTCCGAGGGCCTGCACGCCGAACTGGCCGCCGAGGGCATCAGCGTGACCACCGTCCTGCCCGGCCTGATGCGCACCGGTTCGCACACCGCCGCCCGCTTCTCCGGCGACGCGGGCAAGGAGTACGCGTGGTTCGGGCCCGCCTCGGGGCTGCCGCTGCTGTCCATGGACGCCGAACGGGCCGCCCGCGCGATCGTGCGCGCCGCCGAACGCCGCCGCACCGAACTCGTCCTCACCCCGGCCGCGAAGCTGGCGGTGCGGATGCACGGCGTCGCCCCGGCCACCACCACCAAGGCGCTGAGCCTGGCCTGCCGTCTGCTGCCCGGCCCCGGCACCGCCGCCGACCACAACCTGCCGGGCGCCGCGGCCGCCGGACGCCTCGGCTCCGCCCTGGTCAACCGCCTGACCGCGCTCAACGACCGGGCGGCCAGGCGCCTCAACCAGCGCGCCACCGTCTGACCGCTCCGCCCCCGGACGCCGTCCCCGCACCACCGCGGGGGCGGTGTTCCCCTGTTCACGTCCCGCCCGCGGGGGTGCGGGGACCGGCGGGCGCCATGGCCGGATTGCCGCCGCACACCCCATCACCACCCGATTCCCACCGGAATTTCCGATGATCACACGGCCGGGGTGGGTACAACCCGGAAACAGAAGGGCACACGAGCCGAGCCCGGCAGGAAACGGAAGGGCGGCGCCTGATGCTTCAGGGGATCGATGTCAGTTCGTACCAGTCGACGGCCTATCCCACCCGGGGCCTGTCCTTCGTGTTCATCAAGGTCACCGAGGGCCTGTCCTACACCAACCCGAAGTGGGTCGCCCAGCGCACGACCGCCCGCGACGCCGGCCTGGTCACCGGCTTCTACCACTACCCACACATCGCCAACTCGGCCACCGCGGAGGCGGACTTCTTCCTCTCCCGGATCAACCTGGTCGCCGGCGACATCCTCTGCCTGGACTGGGAGTGGTACGGCCAGAGCGTGAGCGACCAGCAGGCCCGCGCCTACAAGGACGCCTTCGTCGCCCACATCCGCAGCCGGGCCCCCGGCCACCGGATCGTCGTCTACAGCGACGTCAGCAACTGGACGGGCGTGGACCGCGACTCCAACGCCGGTGACGGCCTGTGGATCGCCACCGCCGGCCGCCCCGCCGGGCAGCCCGGCATCCGCGACCAGTGGGCCTTCCACCAGTACACCGACTCCGGACCCGGCGGCGCCGACGGCGACGTGGCCAACCCCGCGCTGTTCCCCTCGGCGGCCGCGCTGCGCACCTGGGCCCTCGGCTCCACGACCCCGCCACCACCCACGGAGGACGACATGCCGCAGTGGATCAACGGCTCCCTCACCCCCGGCGCCCAGCCGGCCGTCGTGCTCGTCCCGCACGGCAACGCCTGGTCCGCCTACCCGAACCGCACCCTGCACCTGGGCATGGACGAGATCGGCACCCCGAACGCCCGGGCCACCGTGCGCGTCGCCGTCCACAACGGCAGCGGCTGGCGGGAGATCACCACCGCCACGGTCACCGCCGCGGGCGGCACCGTCGACGTGGACCTCGGCAACGGCGACGTCAAGGTCAGCCTCCAGACCGACGCCGCCGGAGTCTCCTACGCCGTCGAGACCTGGTGACGGTCCCCCTCCCCGTCGTCTCCCCAGGTGCGGGACGGCCCGAGGGGACACGGGGAGCGACGGGAAGCGCTACTGCTGGCCACTGGACTCCGGCATGACGTGACGCTGCAGAACCTTCATCATCTCCGCGGCGAGAGCGTCCGCCAGCGCGGGCGCGAGAGCCTCGGCGAGGGCCTGCGCGAGCGCCTGCGTGAACAGCAGCCGTTCGAGCTCCGACGCCTGGGAGGTCGCCGGGCGCGACAGCGAGGCCACCGCCGCGTCGACCAGCGCCGCCCCCAGCGGATCCCTGCCGTACTTCGCCCCCATCTTGTGGGGTAGTCCGGCCTCCTGCACCATCTCCTCGAAAACCTCGTCGATGAACGCCTGCACCCGATCCCGCTCCGCCTCTTCGCCAGACTCAGCTGCCATAACAGTGTCCTCAGGTTCCGTGATGGTTCCGATGGTTCCGTGGTCAACGCGGGTTTCTGCCCTCCAGCCGCCGATCGCGACGGCTGGAGGGCAGGCCCCGCACAACGT
>JBEHXI010000267.1:0-10079 GCA_048498775.1 Actinomycetota bacterium
TCGAAGCCGCGCCCCGAGACCGCGATGGCGAAGGTGTTCTGCCACTGGTCGCCGCAGGCGTCCACGCACTTGTAGCACAGGATGCACTTGCCGTAGTCCCGGACGTACAGGTCGTTGTCCACGGCGGTGGGCTGGTGGACGGTGGCCGCCCGCGTGCCGTCCGGCACCTCGTGGTGGCCGGCGTGCCGCCCGGCCCGCTCCCCCGCCTCGGCCGGCGGCGCCGGATCACCGAACCGCTCCGGGCGCGCCCGGTACTCCGCCATCCACTCCGCCACCCCCGGCGTGGTGGACAGGTCCACCGAGGAGCCGAGCAGTTCCAGCACCATCCGCCGGCTGTGGTCGACGCGTTCCCCGCGGGTGCGCACCACCATCCCCGGCTCGACCGCCCGGGAGCACGACGGCACCAGGGTGCGGGAGCCCTCGACCTCCACCATGCACACCCGGCAGGCGTTGCGCGGGGTGAGGGTGTCGCCGTAGCACAGCGTGGGGATCTCCGTGCCCGCCGCGGCGCAGGCGTCCAGGATGGTCGAGCCCTCCGGCACCCGCACGGTGACACCGTCGAGTTCGACGTCCACCAGCCGCGTCGGCAGCCCCAGGTCCACTACGGTCATGACGACTCCTCCTCGAAAGCCCCCTCGGACGCACCCTCGAACACACCCAGCCGGTCGATGGCGGACTCCACCGCGTTCCACGCGGTCTGCCCGAGCCCGCAGATCGACGCGTCCCGCATGGCCTGCCCGACGTCGCGCAGCAGGGTCAGCTCGGTGCGCACCGAACCGCGCGGCCGCCCGGCGGTGATCCGGGCCAGCGCCTCCTCCTGGCGGACCGTGCCCACCCGGCAGGGCACGCACTGGCCGCAGGACTCGTCGCGGAAGAAACCGGCGATCCGCATCAGGATCCCGCCGAGGTCGGTGGACCGGTCCAGGGCGATGACGACGCCGGAGCCCAGCGTCGAGCCGGCCGCGCGGGCCGCCTCGAAGGTCAGCGGCAGATCGAGCTCGTCCGGGCGCAGGAAGCTGCCCGCCGCGCCGCCCAGCAGCACCGCGCTCAGCGGCCGCTGCTCGGACAGGCCCGCCTCGGTGAGCAGTTCGCGCAGCGTGGTGCCGAACGGCACCTCGTAGACGCCGGGGGCGGCCACCGCGCCGGAGACGCAGAACAGCTTGGTGCCGGTGGAGCTGCCGCCGCCGGTCGCGGCGAACGACGGACCGCCGCCGGTGAGGATGGGCAACACGTTGACCAGCGTCTCGACGTTGTTGACCACGGTCGGCTTGCCGAACAGCCCGCGCTCCACCGGGAACGGGGGCTTGGTGCGCGGCTCGCCGCGGTAGCCCTCGATGGAGCCGAAGATCGCGGTCTCCTCGCCGCAGATGTACGCCCCCGCGCCGCGGCGGATCTCGATGTCGAAGGCGAAGCCGAAGCCCATCACGTCGTCACCGAGCAGCCCGGCCTCCCGGGCCTGCCGGATCGCCCCGGTCAGCCGGGCCAGCGCCCGCGGGTACTCGCCGCGCAGGTACAGGTAGCCGAGCCGGCAGCCGGTGGCGTACCCGGCGATGGTCATGGCCTCGATCAGCGCGAACGGGTCGCCCTCCATGATGACGCGGTCCTTGAAGGTGCCCGGCTCGCTCTCGTCGGCGTTGCACACCAGGTAGTGCGGGTGCACCGGCTGCCGGGCCACCGCGTCCCACTTGCGGCCGGTGGGGAAGGCGGCGCCGCCCCGGCCGACCAGCCCGGCGTCCGAGACCTCGCGGATCACCCCGGCCGGGCCCAGCCGGATCGCCTGGCGCAGCGCCTGGTAACCGCCGTGCGCCCGGTAGTCCGACAGGCTCTCCGGGTCCACCACGCCCACCCGGCGCAGCAGGGTCAGCCCCTCGGAGCCGGCCTGCGGGACGGCCTTGCCGGCCGGCGGTTCCTCCGGCTGCCCGGCGGCCGGGGTGCGGGCCACCTCGGCGGCGCGGGAGGCGAGCAGCGGGGCGGCCACCGCGTGGCGGGGCGGGTCGCCCGCCTCCATCACCAGCGCGGCGGGGGCCCGTTCGCACAGCCCCAGGCAGGGGCTGCCGTGCCACACCACTCCTCCGGCGTCCTCGCCCTCCGGGCCGACCTGTTCGGTCAGCGCCTCGCAGACGTCCGGGGCGCCGGCCGCCCGGCACACCACGTCGGTGCACACGTGCACCACCCGCGGCGGGGCCGGCCGCAGCGAGAACAGCGAGTAGAAGGTGGCCACCCCGTACGCCTCGGCCGGGGGGACGGTCAGCCGTTGGCAGATGTAGTTCAGCGCGCCCTCACTGATCCATCCCAGCCGGTCGTTGACCGCGTGCAGCGCGGGCAGCAGCTCGTCGCGGCGGCTGCGCCACGCGTGCCCGGCCTCGGTGAGGTTCCAGTCGGCGTCGCCGCGGTCGCCGCCCTGCCAGCCGCTGGCCGGCGGGCCGAGCACCTCGTCGACGGCGGCCCGTTCCTCCGCCGAGGGGGCGGCGTCCAGAAAACGTAGATCCACTGGTTGCTCGCTTCCTTCCGCGGACGCGTCAGACGAGGGTGGGGACGGCGGTGTCCCCGGTGACGGGTGACTGCCCGGACGGGGTGCCGGGCTCGGCTGCCGCCAGCCACACCTCCTGTTCGGTGGGGGTCAGCCGCTCGACGCGGATCGCCGACGCCTTGTACTCGGCGGTGCCGGCGATCGGGCAACTGGCGTCGATGGTCAGCGCGTTGGTGTTGACCACCTCCGGGTCGTGGTACGACATGAACGCCAGCCCGGCGCGCAGGCCGCTGTCGACGTGCACCGGCGCGATGATCGAGGCCCGCCGCGAGGTGATGCGCACCGGCTCCCCTTCGGCGACGCCGAGCCGCCTCGCGTCCTCGGGCGACAGGTCGATGGACTCGTCGCGGCGCATCGGCGAGGAGAAACCGGCGGACTGCACACCGGTGTTGTACGAGTCGAGCCGGCGCCCGGTGGTCAGCCGGATCGGGAACTCCTCGCTCAGCGCGTCCGCGGGCGGCCGGTGCGGGGTGATCTGGAACCGGGCGGGCTCGCCGCGCCTGGCGGGGTCGTCCTCCCACAGCCGCGCGTGCAGATAGGACGGCTCCAGGGTGTCCTCGCTGAAGCAGGGCCACTGGATGCCGCCGAGCTGCTCCAGGCGCTCGTAGCTCATGCCCGCGAAGACCGGCGAGAGCGAACGCATCTCGTCCCACACCCGCTCGGCGTCGGTTCCCGAGTAGCCCAGGTCGCAGCCGAGCCGCGCGGCGATCTCGCACATGATGTCGATGTCGTCGCGGGCGCCCTCCGGCGGCTGGAGGGCCTTGCGGACCCGCTGCACCCGGCGCTCGCTGTTGACGAAGGTGCCCTCGCTCTCGCACCAGGACGCGGCGGCGGGCAGCACCACATGGGCCAGTTTGGCCGTCGCCGTCAGGAACATGTCCTGCACCACGAAGTGGTCCAGGCCGGTGAGGCGTTTGGCCATCCGGGTGGCGTCGGGCTCGGACTGCACCGGGTTCTCCCCGATGGCGTAGAGCGCGCGCACCTCGCCGTCGTCCATCGCCTCGCACATCTCGGTGAGGTTCAGGCCGTACCTGGGCTGGATCGGCACGCCCCAGGAGCCCTCGAACTTCGCGCGCACCGCCGGGTCGAGGATGTCCTGGAAGCCGGGCAGCCGGTTGGGGATGGCGCCCATGTCGCCACCGCCCTGGACGTTGTTCTGCCCGCGCATCGGGGACAGGCCCGAGCCGTACCGCCCGACGTGGCCGGTGAGCAGCGCCAGGTTGATCAGCGCCATGACGTTCTCGGTGCCGACGTGGTGTTCGGTGATCCCGAGCGTCCACACCAGCTGGGCGCGGTCGGCGCGGGCGTAGGTGTGGGCGAGTTCGCGGATCAGCCCGGCCGGGACGCCGGTCTCCCGCTCGGCGGCCTCCAGGGTCCACGGCTCCACGGCGGCGGCGAACTCCTGGTAGCCGACCGTGGCCTTCTCGATGAAGGCGGGGTTGGTCAGTCCGGCGTGGATGATCTCGCGGGCGATGGCGCTCGCCAGCGGGATGTCGGTGCCGACCTTCAGCGGCAGCCAGCGGTCCGCCCAGGCCACCGACGGGGTGCGGCGCGGGTCGACGGCGAACAGCTTCGCGCCGTTGCGTACGCCCTTGAGCAGGTGCTGGAAGAAGATCGGGTGCGCCTCGCGGGAGTTCGCGCCCCACATCACGATGACGTCCGTGTGCTCGATCTCCTCGTACGAGGACGTGCCGCCGCCGCTGCCGAACGCGGCGGCGAGCCCGGCCACGCTCGGGGCGTGGCAGGTGCGGTTGCAGGAGTCGACGTTGTTGGTGCCGATCGCCACCCGGGCGAACTTCTGCGCCACGTAGTTCATCTCGTTGGTGGCCCGCGCGCAGGAGAGCATCGCGAAGGCGTCGGGCCCGTGCTCGTCGACCACCCGCCGGAATCCCGCGGCGGCCCGGTCCAGTGCCTCCTCCCAGCCGGCCGGGCGCAGCTCGCCGTGCTCGCGCACCAGTGGCTGGGTCAGCCGGAGGTACGGTTCGGAGCGCTTCCGCCTCATCAGCGTCCTCCTTGTTCCGCGCGGCCGGTTGAGCGCTGGGCAGCCGGCCGTGGTTCGTGGTGTCTTTCCGTCCCCGTGGACGCGGGTCCGCGGGGGTTCGTGTCAGGCCGCCTCCCGTGTGCCTGCCGTGGCGCGCCGCGCCAGCAGGTCGACGGCGGCGTGGACGGCGCGCAGGGTGGGTGCCTCGGCGCCGGTGATGTCGGCCATCTCCACCACGGCGGTGATGATGGCGTCGAGTTCGAGTTCCTTGCCGGCCTCCAGGTCCTGGAGCATCGAGGTCTTGTGGTGGCCGACCCGTTCGGCGCCGCGCAGCCGCCTGTCGACGGAGATGTCCGGGGTGGAGCCGACCCGGGCGGCGATGTCGAGGGTCTCGTGCATCAGTTGCGCCACCAGCCGGCGGGTGCGCGGATGCCGGCAGATGTCGGCCATGGTGGCCCTGGTCAGCGCGCTGATCGGGTTGAACGCGACGTTGCCCATCAGCTTGATCCAGATGTCGTCGCGCAGCCGGGGCTCCACCGGGCAGCGCAGTCCGCCCGCCACCATCGCCTCGCTGAACGCGGTGCAGCGCGCGGAGATCCGCCCGTCCGGCTCGCCGATGGAGAAGCGGGTGCCCTCCAGGTGCCGGATGACCCCGGGCGCCTCGATGACGGTGGCCGGGTAGACCACGCAGCCGATCGCGCGGCGCGGCGGCAGGACGGCGCTGGTGGCGCCGCCGGGGTCGACGGCCTCGATGCGGCGGCCGGTGTAGGGGCCGGGGAGCTGGTGGAAGTACCACCAGGGGATGCCGTTCTGGGCGGCGATGACGGCGGTGTGCTCGCCGAGCAGCGGTGCCACCAGCGGCCCGCAGGACGGGTAGGTGTGGGCCTTCAGGCCGAGGAACACGTAGTCCACGACGCCGACGTCGGCCGGGTCGTCGGTGGCGTGCGGCCGCGCGGTGAAGTCGCCGCGCGGGCTGGTGACCCGCACGCCGCTGCGCCGCATGGACCGCAGGTGCTCTCCGCGGGCGATCAGATGGACCTCGGCGCCACCGCGGTGCAGCGCCGCTCCGACGTAGGCGCCGATCGCGCCGGCCCCGAGCACGGCGATCCTCACGCTGGCTCCCCTCGACGGCTCAAGGGAATACTGTATGCAGGAGGCGGCCGATGTCCAGAGCCGGAACAGCGGTGATTGCGACCGCGGGGCCGCACGCGCGCGCCCGCCGGCCGTGCAACCGGCGGGCGCGCAACCGGCAGGCGCGCAGGACTAGTCGGCGACGGCGGCCACGTAGGCCGGGGTGAACTCCACCGGCAGGGCGGCCAGTCCGCGCATCCACACCGAGGGCCGCCACACCAACTCGTCGGGCTCCACGGCCAGTGTCACGTCGGGCAGCCGGTCGAGCAGCACCTCCACCGCGGCCCGCGCGATGACCTCGGCCAGCTCGGGTGCCGGGTAGGGGCACTGGTGCTCGCCGTGGCTGAACGACATGTGCGCCTGGTTGCCCCCGGCGCCCGCGTAGGAGTCGGGACGGATCTGCGGATCGGTGTTGGCCGCGGCCAGGCCGAGCACCAGGCAGTCGCCCTCCCGGATCCGCCGGCCGCCCAGCTGGGTGTCACGGGCCGCCCACCGCCCGATGAAGTTCTGGGTGGGGGTGTCCTCCCACAGCACCTCGTTGAGCGCCTGGCCGACGCTGCTGCGACCGCCGGACAGGGTGATCGCGAAGCGGTCGTCGGTGAGCATCAGCCGCAGGGTGTTGCCGATCCAGTTGGCGGTGGGCTGCTGGGCCGCCGCCACCACCGAGATCAGGTCCTGGACGATCTCCTCGTCGGCCAGCCCCGCCGGATGCTCCGTCATGCGCGAGGGGATGTCCGGGCCGGGCTCCTTCCGCTTGCTGCGGACCAGCCCGTGGACGCGGTCCTGGAGGCGCTGGTAGGCCTGGACCGGGTCCTCGCCCTCGACCACGTCGAGCGAGGCGGTCAGGTCCCGCACCAGCTCGTGGGATTCCGTGGTGTTCGCGCCGCACATCCACAGCACCGCCCGCAGCGGCAGCAGGTGCGCGTAGTCCGCCATCAGGTCGGCCTCGCCGCTGCCGGCGAACGCGTCGATCAGCTCGTCGGCGATGTGCTCGCAGCGCGCCCGCAGTTCGAACTGGTCGACCGCGCCGAGCGCCTCGCTGATCGCGCCCGCCCGCCGGCGGTGCTCCGCGCCCTCGGTGAACAGCACCGAGGGCTGGTAGCCGACGAACGGCAGCAGCGGCCAGTCCGGCGGGATGGAGTCCCAGGCGTGCCAGCGGCGCGAGTCCCGCGCGAACAGCTGGTCGTTGCTGGTGACATGGTGCAGTTCGCGGTACCCGAGGACCAGCCAGGCGGGTACCCCGCCGTCCAGGGTGATGGGGATGACCGGCCCGTGCTGCCGCCGCATCTCCCGGTACAGCTCACCGGGCGTCTGCTGGTACTGCGGACCGCTCAGCGGCACGGCGTCCGGATGGGCCGGGCAGCCGGCGGGCGGCGCGGCCTCCTGTGGTGCTGGGGTGTCGGTCACGACGTCCTTCCCCGGGCCAGTGACAGGTCGTAGAGATGGTTGACGAGGGAGATCAGCACCGCCTTGCTGGAGCCCCGCTCACGCGCGTCGCAGTCCACCAGCGGGACGTTGTCGGAGAGCGACAGGGCGTCGCGCACCTGCTCCAGCGAGTGCTTCGGCGTGCCGAAGTTGTTGCGGGCCACGATGAACGGCATCCGGTGGTGTTCCAGGCGGTCGATGGCGTACCAGGAGTCGGCCAGGCGCTCGGCGTCGACCAGCACCACCGCGCCCAGGGTGCCGGAGAACAGCCGGTCCCACAGGAACCAGAACCGTTCCTGTCCGGGCGCCCCGAACAGGTACAGCACCATCTCCTCGTTGAGGGTGATGCGGCCGAAGTCGAAGGCGACGGTGGTGGTGCTCTTGCCGTGCCCGCCGCCCTCGTCGACGCCGACACCGGCCTGCGTCATGGTCTCCTCGGTGTTCAGCGGACGGATCTCGCTGACCGAGCGGACCATGGTGGTCTTGCCGACGCCGAACCCGCCGACGACCACGATCTTCAGACCGTTGCTGGCCGTCTCCCGCAGCGGGGTCCGGGTGGCGAGTTCAGAGGTTCTGGAGTCCAACGAGCACCTGCTTCAGGAGTTCGGGGTCGGCCAGTCGGGCCTCGAGGTGGGCCGACTGCGGTTCCTCGGGGCCGGGGAGCTGGTCCGCGCCGACGGCCAGCCGCGGGTGGCGGGCGGTGATGTGGCCCATGTCGAGGAGATCGCCCAGCAGGATCCGCACCACGCTCACCGGCAGCCGCAGCTCCGCGGAGACCTCCACGACCGCCGTGGGCTGCTGACACAACGTCAGGATCCTGACGTGTTCCGACTGCATGCCCGGGGCCGGCTCCGACTCGCTGACGATCAGCGTGACCAGGTCGAAGCGGTCGCCGGCGACTGCCTGGCTGCGGCCGCCGGTGACGGTGTAGAGCCGGTCCGGGTCCTCGTTGTCGATCCGGCGTCTGCTCATAGGGACCGGCCCGCGGACTCGGGGGCGCGCGGCGGGGCGCTGAGGTACTCGCCGAGCTGCTCGACCAGCTCGTCCATGTTGTGGCCGATGACCCCGGCGTCGGCGTCGTCGTCGGCCACCACCGCGAGGTGGGCGCCCTCCCCCGCCTCCACGATGAACAGCAGTCCGCCGTGGAACTCCGTCATCGACTGCCGCACCCCGCCGGTGCCGTCGCCGAACTCGATGGACGCGCCGTGGGACAGGCTCTGGATCCCCGAGGCGATCGCGGCCAGCTGGTCCGCCTGGTCAACGGACAGCTCCGGGGTCCCGCACAGCTTCAGCCCGTCCCGGGACAGCAGGAGCGCGTGGCGGGTGCCGGGAGTCCGCTCCAGGAGTTTGACCAGCAACCAGCCGAGGTCGCCGTCTGTGGTGTGCTGCATCGCAGGTGTTCCAATCTCAATGGTGCCGTCCGGCGGCAGCGCGGGTCGCCACGCCGGTGGGGCGCGCCGCGGTGCCGTGTGTGATGACCCTTCTCAGCCTGGGGTGTTCACTGCTCGTCGTCCTGGGGGGCGGTGCCGGCCGCCGGGCCGGCGCTCCCGCCTCTGAGGGCCTTGCGGAAGGCGCCGAACCGGTCGCCGGATCCGGTACGCGGCCGGGTCGCGGGCTTCGGCTGGGGCGTGGTGAGCGAACGGGACGCCGCCGCCAGGGTCTGGCCGCGGGTGCGCTTGGGCAGGGCGTTCGACTCGGAGCCGGACGGGGCGGGGGCAGGCTCCGCCACGGGGGCGGTTCCCGAGTCGGCGGCCAGCGCGGCGGTGGTCCGCGGCGCGCCGGACAGCCGCGGAGCGGGCGCCCGGCGGGGCGCGGGACCGGAGTCGGCCGGGCGCGGCTCGGTGATCAGGTGCTGCGGGATCAGGACGACCGCGCCGGTGCCGCCCCGGGAGGACGGCCGGAAGCTCACCGTCAGGCCGTGCTTGCGGGCCAGGCAGCCGACGACCGGCAGGCCCAGCCGGGTGCCGGACAGCGTGGCGAGGTCCAGGGGCTCGGCGGACACCGCCCGCTTGGCGCGGGCCAGCTTCTCCGGGCTCATCACCAGGCCGCCGTCCTCGATGGTGACCACCACGCCGGTGGTGAGCTCCTCGACGTAGACGTGCACCTCCTCGGTGGGAGGGGAGAAGTTGGCGGCGTTGTCCATCAGTTCGGCGAGCGCGTGCATGACGCCCTCGGCCGCGTGCCCGGCCACCGCGACGGTGCTGGTGGTGTTGTGCAGCCGCACCCGCTGGTAGGCGTTGATGCGTCCCACCGCGCCGCGCAGGATGCTCTCCATCGCGATCGGCCGGGTCCAGCGCCGCCCGGACCGGCCGCCGGTGAGCACCGCGATGCTGTCCGCGAGGCGGCCCGCCTGCGCGGTGGTGTGGTCCAGTTTCAGCAGGTCGCCGAGGACCTCGCCGTCGTAGCGGTCCTCCATGTCGCGCAGGTCGGCGAGCATGCTGGTCGCCAGGGCCTGGACGCGTCCGGCGGCGCTCGCGCACGCCGACATCGCGGCGGCCCGCATCCGCTCGCCCTGGGCCATCTCCCGGGCGACGGCCCGCAGCAGGCGCGGGAAGCCGGCGGTGCCGGACGGCGACGCGACCTCGGCCGCGGCGTGGTCCGCGGAGGCGCCGTCCCGGAGCAGCTTCACCAGGGCGGGAAGCGTCTCGTCGGCCAGCCGGTCCGCCTCGGCCGCGAGGGCGGCGGTCTGCCGGCGGGCCGCGGCCAGCTGCGCGTCCGACCCCGCCAGGCGGTCCTTCAGCCGGCGCGCCTCCAGCAGGCCGTAGGCGGCGACCGTGGTGGCGGCGGACAACAACAGCGCCGCGGTCACCCCGAACCACAACACCACCGCCCGTCCGCCGGCCGGTGCCAGGGCCGCGGCCCAGGTGCAGGCACCACCGGTGACCAGCACCGCGGGAGGCAGGACGAGCAGGGCCCGGCGCAGGGCCGGGGATGACGCGGGGCGAGTCGATGCGGAGACTGACATCAGGTCTCAGGTCCTCGTGGGCGACGAGTGGAGTGCGGCACGGCTCG
>JBEHXI010000268.1:0-10050 GCA_048498775.1 Actinomycetota bacterium
CGGAAAGCGACGAGGGCGACGCCGCTCGCGCTGTTTGCGAGCACACGCCGCCCATCGACCGAGTGGAGCCTAGGGGAGTCGAACCCCTGACATCTGCCATGCAAAGACAGCGCTCTACCAACTGAGCTAAGGCCCCGCGTCGAGACCAGGGTACCGGGTACGGCAGGCCCGGCCGACCGGGTATCACCGTCCGTAGGATGGTTTGCTGCATTCGCAGGCGCAAAGGACGTCCCGCGCCACCAGGCTCCACCAGGCTGAGGAGAGTCGCCCATGGCCACGCCGCCGGAGGATTCCGCCGCCCGCGCCCGGGAGCAGCAGCGGGCCTGGTACGGGGAGCCGCTGGGGGATCTGTTCCGGCGGCTGATCGGCGATCTCGGCCTGAACCAGGCGCGGTTGGCGAGCGTTCTGGGGCTGTCCGCGCCGATGCTCTCGCAGCTGATGAGCGGGCAGCGGGCGAAGATCGGCAATCCGGCGGTCGTCCAGCGGCTGCAGGCCCTGCAGGAGCTGGCCGCGCAGACCGCGGACGGCACGGCGAGCGCCGCGGAGGCGGCGGCCCGGATGGAGGAGATCCGCCGGTCGGCCGGTTCCGCGCTGCTCGGTACCACCGGCACCCACAGCGGTGGTACCGCCACGGGCGCCCGGCAGCAGCCGACCGCGCGCCGGGTGGTGCGCGAGATACAGGCGCTGCTGCGCTCGGTGTGCTCGGCCGACGAGATCGTCCGGGCGGCAGGCGTCCTCGCGGCGGACCATCCGGAGCTGGCAGAGTTCCTACGGGTGTACGGCACGGGGCGTACCGATGAGGCGGTTGAGCACTACGAGGCACACCAGGACTGATCCAAGAGGGCAGGGCGCGCGGCATGGGCGAGGTTTTCGCGGGTCGTTATGAGCTGGTCGACCCGATCGGGCGGGGTGGCACGGGTGCGGTGTGGCGGGTCTGGGACCGGCGGCGGCGCCGCTATGTGGCCGCCAAGGTGCTCCAGCAGAGCGACGCGCACGCCCTGCTGCGGTTCGTCCGGGAGCAGGCGCTGCGCATCGACCACCCCCATGTCCTCGCCCCGACCAGCTGGGCGGCCGACGACGACAAGGTGCTGTTCACCATGGAGCTGGTGCGCGGCGGTTCGCTGGCGCACCTGGTGGGGGACTACGGGCCGCTGCCGCCGCGCTATGTGTGCGTGCTGCTCGACCAGCTGCTGGCCGGGCTGACGGCGGTGCACGCCGAGGGTGTGGTGCACCGGGACATCAAGCCGGCGAACATCCTGCTGGAGGCGACCGGCACCGGCCGCCCCCATGTGCGGCTGTCCGACTTCGGGATCGCGATGCGCAAGGGCGAGCCGCGTCTGACCGAGCCCAACTACGTGGTGGGGACGCCGGGTTACTTCGCCCCGGAGCAGCTGATGGGCGCCGAGCCGGACTTCCCCGCCGACCTGTACGCGGTCGGGCTGGTCGCGCTGCATCTGCTGACGGGCCGCAAGCCGGACGCCCAGGCGCTGGTGGAGCGCTATCTGGAGGGCGGGGTGCCGGTCGCCCCGCGCGAGGTGCCGACGCCGTTGTGGCAGGTCATCGCCACCTTGCTCAACCCGGATCCGCAGGTGCGGTTCCGTACCGCGACCGGGGCCCGCAAGGCGCTGGCCGCGGCCGTCGAGTTACTTCCCGAGCCGGAGATCGACGACGAGCCGATCGAGGTGTTCGACCAGCTCGGGCCGCTGCCGGAGGGGTTCGGGCCGGACGGTCCGGTCCACCGCCCGGCGGCCGCCGGGCCGGCGGCGCCGACGCAGGACTTCGCCCTGGTGCCACCGCGGCCGTCGCGGCCTCCGGTGGTGCCGGAGCCGGCCCGGGCCGCCGCGGTGAGCCTGGGGCGGCAGGGCCCGGGCGTGACCCGCCCGTACACCGCGGACCGCCCGACCGCGCGCCCGGCGCGGCACCGCTCGGGCCGGCCGCCGGCGCGGGTGGTGGTGCCGGTGCTGATCGTCGCAGCGCTGTGTTTCGCGTTCGGGATCTGGGCCCTGGTCAACGCCTGACCGCCCGGCCCCGCGCCCGCCGGGCCCACAGGGTCCAGCCGGCCAGCCAGACCAGCAGCAGGGTGCCCACTCCCAGCGCGCCGTAGCCGGCGGTCCGCAGTGTCCCGTCCCGCGCCGGCCGGGGCGCGGGTGCCGGTGCCGGCGCCGATGTCGTCGGGGCGGTGGACGGCACGTCGGCGCCGAATCCGGCCGCGGCGGGGTCGGAGACGTAGTCGGGGGCCGCGGTGGGCGTGCCGGTGCGGGCCACGCGCAGCGTGACGTCGGCGCCGCCGGTGGTGAACGCGGCGACGTCGGGGTGGAGCGTGACCTGGAGGTAGTACCAGCCGGCGAAGGGAGACGCCTTGACGCGGGGGTCGTCGGAGGCGCGGTTCGCGTACGCCACGGGGGCGGTGGAGGCGGTAACGGCGGCGGGCTTGCCGTCGTAGGAGGCGTCGGCGTCGTCGACCAGGCCGCGGGCGGTGTTGTAGACGTCGATCCGCGCGCCGCTCACGCTGAAACCACCGGTGTGGCTGGTCCGGGCGGCGGAGAACGCCCCGGTGACCCGCAGCTGCTGCCCCCACCCCAGCGCCACCCGGTAGAAGGCGCTCTGACCGGGCATCAGATGGTCCCGCCAGGCGCCGCTGCCGGCCAGTTCGGTCGCGTCGTCGATGCTGGAGGCGCCCCGGACCGGCTCGGGCGGCGCGGACTCCGGCACCGGAGCGGCGGAGGGGTAGACCGGCGCGGGACCGGTGCTCGGCGCGCCCCGCAGCGCCGGTTCCACCATGAAGCGGATCTCCAGCCCCCACGCGGAGGTGTCGCCGCCCTGCGCGCTGTCCCGCCGCACATACAGAAAGTAGTCACCGGCCTGCCGGCACAGCGGACTCACGGTGGGCTGGCGCTGCACATATCCGCCGACCGGCACGGCCGCGTCCTGCGAGCGGAAGCGGGCGTCGTACTGGTCGCACTGCTCCCGCCCGGCGGAGACCAGGCGCAGCGAGATCCCGTCCAGGAAGCCGACCCGGCTGCCGGCCGGCGGCAGCGCGAAGGCCGACAGGTAGTCCGCGGAGTCGGCGTCCAGCCGCAGCGCGTAGATCCTGGTCGTCCCGGGGCCGATGGTGTCGCGGTAGGTGCCGCCGGCCGCGAGCCGCGGGGCCCGGGCGGTGGCGGACGCACCGGCCACCGGGGTGCCGTGGGGCGTCCAGGCGGCCCGCACGGCTCCGGCAGGCGGGTCCGCCGCCGCTCCCGCCCCGGACGCCGCGGCCGCCAGCGACAGCGCCAGCACGGCCGCCAGGGCCCACCGGTTCCTCATCACCGTTCTCCACCCCTCCCCTGTGGACAACGAAAGCCCCGACCGCGATGCGGTCGGGGCTTGTCGGGACTTCTCGTCTCAGGCGCTCGTGCCGGACGCCGGTACGGAGTCGGTCGCCTCCGTCCACAGGTCCTGCTCGGCGCGGTCCGCCTGGATCTGGCGGTACACGAGGAGTCCGCCGATGGCGGCCAGGGCGACCAGGAGAAACTTCTTCACCGCGGACCTCGTCCTTCTTGCGTTGGGAGACCTCGTCGGGCCGATGATACACACCGGCCGATATCGAACAGTGATGTCTTGGGATGCCAAGGCGCAAATACCAAGGCCACCTGCTGAATCAGTAGGTGGCCTTTGCGCTGGTGGGGCTAACAGGACTTGAACCTGTGGCCTCTTCCTTATCAGGGAAGCGCTCTAACCGTCTGAGCTATAGCCCCGCGCTGCACCGAAAGATTAGCGCACCGATGGCCATGCCCCAAAATCGTGGTGCGCGCACCTCCCGGTGCGGCGTCTACTCGTCCTCCGCCAGGGTCAGCTCGACCCCGCCGACGAAACCGGCGGAGAGGTTGTACAGGAACGCCCCCAGGGTGGCCAGCGCGGTCGCCAGGACCACGTCGATCACCGCGATGAGCGCCGTGAACATGACGACGTGGGACAGCGACAGGAACGACTGCAACTGGAAGCCGTTCTGGCTGCCCGAACCCGTCGCGTCCGCGATGGTGCCGCCCACGGTGGAGAAGACCCCGATGGAGTCCAGCACCATCCACAGGACGGTCACCGCCACGATCGCGCAGATGCCGAGCGCGATCGACAGCAGGAAACTGATCTTCATCACCGACCACGGGTCGGCCTTGGCCACCCGCAGCCGCGCCTTGCGGGTGCGGGGGACCGGGCGGGCCGCCGGACGCGGCTGGCGGACCGCCGCCTGCGCCTGGCCGTACGCCCCCGGCGGCTGCTGGTTCCCGCTCACCGGGCCCGCCGCCCCCTCGCCCCGGGCCGGCGCGGGGATCGCCGGCGGCAGCGCCGGAGGCGCGGACGCCTTCGGCAGCTGGGGCTGCTGGGGCGGGCGGGCGCCCTGCCCTTCGGTCACGGTCGTCCTCCCCTGGGTAGGGCCGCCCTGCTCGGTGCCGCCGGCGTCGGCGGCACCGCCGTCCGCGGCAGGCTCCCCGGCCGCGGACCTCTCCTCGGTGCCCGGGCCGTCCGCGGGCCCCCCGGTCTTCCCGGCGGTCTCCGCGGCGGCGTCCGTGGCTCCACTCACGCCTTACTCCTCCGGCTCGTCGGCCGCGGGCGCCACGCCCTCGGCCCCCTCGACCCCTTCGGCGGCGTCGACCTCGGCGGCCTCCGCCCCCGCCTCGGCGTTCCGCGCGATGCCGACCACGGCATCACGCTTGCCCAGGTTGATGAGTTGGACGCCCATCGTGTCACGGCCGGTTTCGCGCACCTCGCTGACCCGGGTGCGGATCACGCCGCCGCCGAGGGTGATGGCCAGGATCTCATCCGTCTCCTCGACCACCAGCGCGCCCACCAGCGAGCCCCGGTCCTCGACGATCTTGGCGGCCTTGATGCCGAGGCCGCCGCGGCCCTGGGTGCGGTAGTCGTCCACGGAGGTCCGCTTGGCGTAGCCGCCGTCGGTGGCGGTGAAGACGAACGTCCCCGGCCGCACCACGTTCATCGACAGCAGCTCGTCGCCCTCGCGGAAGCTCATGCCCTTCACGCCCGAGGTGGCCCGGCCCATCGGCCGCAGCGCGTCGTCGGACGCGGTGAAGCGGATGGACTGCGCCTTGCGGCTGACCAGCAGCAGGTCGTCCTCGGCGGAGACCAGCTCGGCACCGATCAGCTCGTCCTCGCGGCCGTCCTCCATCTCGCGGAGGTTGATCGCGATGACGCCGCCGGAGCGCGGCGAGTCGTAGTCCTTCAGCGGGGTCTTCTTCACCAGGCCCGACTTGGTGGCCAGCACCAGGTACGGCGCCGCCTCATAGGTGCGGATCGCCATGACCTGCGCGATGCGCTCGTCCGGCTGGAAGGCCAGCAGGTTCGCCACGTGCTGGCCGCGCGCGTCCCGCCCGGCGTCCGGCAGCTCGTACGCCTTGGCCCGGTAGACCCGGCCCTTGTTGGTGAAGAACAGCAGCCAGTGGTGGGTGGTGGTGACGAAGAAGTGGTCGACGATGTCGTCCTGCTTCAGCTGCGCGCCGCGCACGCCCTTGCCGCCGCGCTTCTGCGAGCGGTACAGGTCGGTCCTGGTCCGCTTGACGTAGCCGCCGCGGGTGATGGTGACGACGATGTCCTCCTCGGCGATCAGGTCCTCGATGGACATGTCGCCGTCGAAGGGGATCAGCTGGGAGCGCCGGTCGTCGCCGAACTTCTCGACGATCGCGGTCAGTTCCTCGCTGATGATCTGCCGCTGCCGCTCCGGCGAGACCAGGATCGCGTTGTACTCGTCGATCTTGGCCTGGAGTTCGTCGTGCTCCGCGACGATCTTCTGCCGCTCCAGGGCGGCCAGGCGGCGCAGCTGCATCTCCAGGATCGCGTTGGCCTGGATCTCGTCGATCTGGAGCAGGCGCATCAGGCCGCCGCGGGCGGTCTCGACGGTGTCGCTGCGCCGGATCAGCGCGATGACCTCGTCGATCGCGTCCAGCGCCTTGAGCAGGCCGCGCAGGATGTGGGCGCGCTCCTCGGCCTTGCGCAGCCGGAAGCGGGTCCGGCGCACGATGACCTCGATCTGGTGCGTCACCCAGTGGCGGATGAACGCGTCCAGCGACAGGGTGCGCGGCACGCCGTCGACCAGCGCCAGCATGTTGGCGCCGAAGTTGGTCTGCAGCTCGGTGTGCTTGTAGAGGTTGTTCAGCACGACCTTGGCGACCGCGTCCCGCCTGAGGACGATCACCAGGCGCTGGCCGGTGCGCGAGCTGGTCTCGTCGCGGACGTCGGCGATGCCGCCGATCCGGCCGTCCTTCACCAGGTCGGCGATCTTCTGCGCGAGGTTGTCCGGGTTGACCTGGTAGGGCAGCTCGGTGACCACCAGGCACTGGCGGTTCTGGATCTCCTCGACCTCGACGACCGCGCGCATGGTGATCGAGCCGCGCCCGGTGCGGTACGCCTCCTCGATGCCGCGGCGGCCGACGATCAGGGCGCCGGTGGGGAAGTCCGGGCCCTTGATCCGCTCGACGAGCGCGTCCAGCAGCTCCTCGGAGGAGGCCTCCGGGTTCGCCAGGTACCACTGGGCGCCCTCGGCGACCTCGCGCAGGTTGTGCGGCGGGATGTTGGTCGCCATGCCGACCGCGATGCCGGCCGAGCCGTTGATCAGCAGGTTCGGGAAGCGCGACGGCAGGACCGTCGGCTCCTGGTTGCGGCCGTCGTAGTTGTCCTGGAAGTCGACGGTCTCCTCGTCGATGTCCCGGACCATCTCCATCGACAGCGGCGCCATCTTGCACTCGGTGTACCGCATGGCGGCCGCCGGGTCGTTGCCCGGGGAGCCGAAGTTGCCGTTGGAGTCCACCAGCGGCATCCGCATCGCCCACGGCTGCGCCAGGCGGACCAGGGCGTCGTAGATCGAGGCGTCGCCGTGCGGGTGGTAGGTACCCATGACGTCACCGACGACGCGGGCGCACTTGTAGAAGCCGCGCTCGGGCCGGTAACCGCCGTCGTACATGGCGTAGAGCACCCGGCGGTGCACCGGCTTGAGGCCGTCCCGGACGTCGGGCAGCGCACGCGAGACGATCACGCTCATCGCGTAGTCGAGGTAGCTGCGCTGCATCTCCGTCTCGAGGCCGACCGGCTCGACACGCAGGCCCACGCCTTCGATCGCGGCCGGTTCGCCCTCGGGCGTCACGGGGAGGTTGTCGTCGGCCATTGCTGTTCACAAATCCTTTCGGGCGGGCGGCGGTTGGCTGGTGACCGACTCAGATGTCCAGGAACCGGACGTCCTTGGCGTTGCGCTGGATGAACGAGCGGCGCGCCTCGACGTCCTCGCCCATCAGCACCGAGAACAGGTCGTCGGCCTGGGCCGCGTCGTCCAGGGTGACCTGGCCGAGCACCCGGTGGTCGACGTCCATCGTGGTCACCCGCAGCTCCTCGGCGTTCATCTCGCCCAGACCCTTGAAGCGCTGGATCGTGTTCTCGCGGACCCGCTTGCCCGCCTGGCGGCCGAGCTCCAGCAGGGCGTCGCGCTCGCGGTCGGAGTACGCGTACTCGAGGTCGTCGCGGCCCCAGGTGATCTTGTACAGCGGGGGACGGGACAGGTACACGTGCCCGGCCTCGACCAGCGGCCGCATGAAGCGGAACAGGAAGGTCAGCAGCAGCGTGGAGATGTGCTGGCCGTCGACGTCGGCGTCCGCCATGAGGATGATCTTGTGGTAGCGGAGCCTGGAGATGTCGAAGTCCTCGTGGACCCCGGTGCCGAACGCGGAGATCAGCGCCTGGATCTCCTGGTTCTGCAGGATCTTGTCGATCCGGGCCTTCTCGACGTTCAGGATCTTGCCGCGGATCGGGAGGATCGCCTGGTACTCGGGGTTGCGGCCGGACTTGGCCGAGCCGCCGGCGGAGTCACCCTCGACGATGAAGATCTCGCACTTGGCCGGGTCGTTGGACTGGCAGTCGCTCAGCTTGCCGGGCAGCGAGGCGCTCTCCAGCAGGCCCTTGCGGCGCGTCAGGTCGCGGGCCTTGCGGGCGGCGACGCGGGCGGTGGCCGCCTGGATCGCCTTGCGGACGATGTCCGCCGCCTCGTTGGGGTTGCGGTCCAGCCAGTCCGACAGGTGCTCGTGGACGACCTTCTGCACGAAGGTCTTGGCCTCGGTGTTGCCGAGCTTCGTCTTCGTCTGGCCCTCGAACTGCGGCTCGCCCAGCTTCACGGAGATGATCGCGGTCAGGCCCTCGCGGATGTCCTCGCCGCTGAGGTTCTCGTCCTTCTCGCGCAGCAGCTTCTTGTCGCGCGCGTAGCGGTTGACCAGGCTGGTCAGCGCGGCGCGGAAGCCCTCCTCGTGGGTGCCGCCCTCATGGGTGTGGATGGTGTTCGCGAAGGAGTAGACACCCTCGGTGTACTGGGAGTTCCACTGCATCGCGATCTCGGCGGACAGCAGCCGGTCCTTGTCCTCCGCCTCGATGGAGATCACCGAGGGGTGGATCACCTCGCCCTTGCGGGAGTTGAGGTACTTCACGAAGTCGACGATGCCGCCCTCGTAGTGGTACCGCACCGCCAGCGGCTTGGACTCGTCCTCGACGTCGGCGTGGTGGGCGCGTTCGTCGGTCAGCGAGATGGTCAGGCCCTTGTTGAGGAAGGCCATCTCCTGGAAGCGGCGGGAGAGCGTCTCGAAGGAGTACTCGGTGGTCTCGAAGATGTCGGGATCCGCCCAGAACGTCACCGTCGTACCGGTTTCGCTCGTTTCCTCGTGGCGGGCCAGCGGGGCGGTCGGCACGCCGAGCTTGTACTCCTGCGTCCAGCGGTACCCGTCGGTCTTCACCTCCACGGCGACCCGCGTCGACAGCGCGTTGACGACCGAGACGCCGACGCCGTGCAGACCGCCGGAGACGGCGTAGCCGCCGCCGCCGAACTTGCCGCCCGCGTGCAGCACGGTCAGCACGACCTCGACGGCCGGCTTGCCCTCGGAGGGGACGATGCCCACCGGGATGCCGCGGCCGTTGTCGACCACGCGGACACCGCCGTCGGCCAGGATCGTCACCTCGATGGTGTCCGCGTGGCCGGCCAGCGCCTCGTCGACCGAGTTGTCGACGACCTCGTACACCAGGTGGTGGAGGCCGCGCTCACCGGTGGAGCCGATGTACATGCCCGGGCGCTTGCGGACCGCGTCGAGGCCCTCGAGGACGGTGATCGCGCTCGCGTCGTACGACGGGGTGGACCCGCTGGGGGCCGCGGTGGCTCCCCCCTCGGTGGTGGCGGTGTGGTTTTCGTTGAGGTTGCCGGAATCGGCCACGAAGCGCCCTTTCTGGCACAGCACGAGCCGACTCCCGACGGGCGAGAGCGGCTGCGTCGTTCGACATGGTCCGCGGCGTCCCCCCTGCCGGGCGGCAAGGGGCGGGCGGTCTCGTCCAGTCTACCGGTAGCGCCGACATAGATGGGGCTTTGGCGGTACCTGAGATCCGATGTGCCGCCCGAAGAGGGCTTCCGCCGACTCCCCATACGCGGGACCGGGCTTCAGGCGGCTCACACGGGCGCTCAGGGCTTCCAGGCGCTTACTGTGCGCTCGGCCCGGCGATCAGTGGCGATTGTCACCCATATGTGTCACCCGGTCCCCTGCTCCCCGGGGCGCGCAGCCGCCCGTATGAGCGGGGCGGACCGGACGGGCCCAGCACCTTGATCAGCTTCACGGTGCCGTGGCCGAGATCCGCGTTGAGCCGGGCGACCAGCGTCGGGGCGAGCAGCCGCACCTGCGTCGCCCACGCCGTGGAGTCGCACTCCACGGTCAGGACCCGCTCGCTCTCGTCGTACTTCTGCGGCTGGCAGTGCCGGGCCAGGTCCTCGCCGACCAGTTGCGGCCAGCGGCCCATCACCCCGCCGACCGCCGCCGGAGCCTCCCAGCCGCGCTCGGTGATCAGCCGGCTGATCGCCGCGCCAAGCGGCAGCGGATCGCGGCCGTCGGCGCGGGCGCCGCTGCGCAGGCCGCCGCGCCGGGCCTGCCTGCTGCTGTTCGCGGCGGCCCCGCGGGCCTTCGCCTGCTCCTTGGCGGCCCGCAGCGCCACCCGGGCCAGGTCGACGCCGGACAGCCGCGGCTCGGCGGGGCCGCTCGCCGGATCACT
>JBEHXI010000269.1:0-9972 GCA_048498775.1 Actinomycetota bacterium
GACGGCCAACCTCCCCACCCGGATGGTGCGGGTCCGAGAGGGGTGCTCACCCTCCCGGCCCTCGCGCGGACACGGCCGCGCGCCGATGACGTCCACGAGGCCCGCGCCGGCGCCGCCGGACCCCGGTGATCCGTCGGCCGAACATCGGATGAACATATCCGACGGCTCCAGAATATTTCGGTGGCCGATGTATTCTGGAGCCGAAGCACCGGGGGCTCCTTCGCCGCTCCCAGCCCGGGAGCGGGGGCCGCCCCGGGAGGGGAAAAGAGGGTGAGCACCCGCACGCCGACGAAGCCGGCCGAGCGACGGCTGCTGCCCGCCGTCCTCGTCACCGAGCGCGCCCGGCCCGAACGCATCCGCAGCCGCCCCGGGGCCTGGTGGCTGGCGGTGGCCACGGTCTGCTTCGGCGCGTTCATGGGGCAGCTCGACGCCAGCATCGTCACCCTGACCTACCGCAGCCTGGGCACCGGGTTCCACGCGTCGCTGGCCGCCGTCGAGTGGGTCTCCCTGGCCTATCTGCTCACCCTGGTGGCCCTGCTGATCCCGGTCGGGCGGCTCGCCGACGCACACGGCCGCAAGCTGCTCTACCTCTACGGCTTCCTGGTCTTCACGGCCTCCTCCGCCGCCTGCGGCCTGGCGCCCTCGCTCGGCACCCTCATCGCGTTCCGGGTGGTGCAGGCCGCGGGCGCCGCGATGATGCAGGCCAACAGCGTCGCGCTGGTCACCACCAGCGCGCCCCGCGAGCGGATGCGGACCGCGCTCGGGGTGCAGGCCGCCGCCCAGGCCCTCGGGCTCGCCCTGGGCCCCACCGTCGGCGGCGCGCTGGTGACGTCGCTCGGCTGGCGCTGGGTGTTCGGGATCAACGTCCCCATCGGGCTGGCCGCCCTGGTGGCGGGCCACTACCTGCTGCCCAGGACCCGGGTGCGGCGCCCGGCGGCCGGCTTCGACTGGCCCGGCCTCGCCCTGCTCGCCACCGCCACCACCAGCCTGCTGCTCGCGCTGTCCGCGGCATCCGGTCTGGCGGTGCCCGGCTGGGCCGCGGCCGTCCTGTTCGCCGTGGCCGCGGCCGCCGGCTGGGCGTTCCGGATCCGTCAGCGCACGGCCGCCGCGCCGCTGCTCGATCTGACGCTGCTGCGGATCCGGGCGGTCTCCTCCGGGCTGGCCGGCGCCCTCGGCGGCTATCTGGTGCTGTTCGGCCCGCTGGTGCTGGTCCCGGTCGTGCTGACCGGCCAGGGCTCCTCCGCGCTGACCGCCGGTGCGGCGCTGACCGCGCTGCCGGGCGGGTTCGCGCTCGCCGCCACCGGCGCCGACCGGGTGCTGCCCGGCGGGCTGACCGACCGGGGCCGCTGCCTGACCGGCGCCGCCGGGTGCGTCGCGGCGCTGACCGCGATGTCCGTCCTGCCGCTCACCCTGGGCACGCTCGCCCCGCTCCTGCTGGTGCTCGGGGCGGGCCTGGGCACGTTCACCCCGGCCAACAACACCCTGGTCATGGGCGCCATCCCGGTGAGCGCCTCGGGCACCGGCGGCGGACTGGTGAACATGGCCCGCGGGCTGGGGACCGCGCTGGGCGTCGCCCTGGTGACCCTCGCGCTGCACCTGGCGCCCGGGGCCGCGCAGGGCGCCCGGTGGGCGGCGCTCACCCTGCTGGCCGCCTCGACGCTGACGCTGGCCGCCGCCTGGATCGCCCCACGCGGCACGGCGGGCGCCGCGCACCGGCCGCGGTGAGCGGTTGCGGCACGCACGGGTCCGGCTGACGATGCCGATGTCCCGTGCCGCGGCCCGACACGTAGCGGCCAGGCACCCGCACGCAACCCGGCCCCCGGAGGTCCCCATGCGCACCGCGCCCGTCCTGGCCGCCGCGACAGCGGGCGGCCTGTTGCTCGCCCTGTCCGCCTGCGGGGGCGGCGGCGGGCAGCCCGCCGCCTCGTCGACCGCGCCCGCGACACCCGGCACCACCTCGGCTCCCTCCGGTGCGCGGTCGGGCACGCTGACCTCGGCGGAGACCCGGGACCTGACATACGTACGCGGGCTGGAGAAGGCGGGCACCGACGCCTACCAGGTGTTCGCGGGCCGTTACAGCCAGCCGGTCTTCGCCAACCTGGCGTCCTCGCAGAAGACGCAGTCCGCGGCCGTGACCTCGATGATGGCCGCCTTCGGCGTCCCCGACCCGCTGCGGACCACGCCCGCCGGGCAGTTCACCGACTCCGGCCTGCAGCAGCTGTACACCGCCGCGGTCGACAGCGGCTCGGGCTCACCGCAGAACGCGCTGCGGTCGATGCAGAACTACGAGCGCAAGGCCGCCTCCGACCTGGGACGTATCCGCTCCGGCACCAGCCAACCCGACCTACGGCGCCTGTACGGCAACCTCGAGCAGGCGGCCACCCGCCACATCGCGGCCATCACCACCGCGCTGGGCCACGCCTCCCCCTCGGCGTCCTGACGGTCCGCCGGCCGCTCACTGCGCGGGCAGGCGCACGGAGTAGATCGACGGGGTGTTCATGCGCCGGGAGACCACCATGGCGCCGGTGACCGCGATCAGCATCGGCACCATCAGGGCGTCGATCCGCCGGGTGAGCTCCAGCATCATCACCACCGCCGCCACCGGCGCCTGCAGGGCGGCCGCGAGCAGCGCCGCCGCGCCGACGACCGGGTATCCGGCGGCCGCCCCGGGCCACAGCCGCGTCCAGCCCTGACCGGCCAGCGAGCCGAGCAGCGCCCCGCACGCGATCGTCGGGGTGAACAGCCCGCCGCTGGCGCCGCTGCCCAGGCTCCCCGCCGTCGCCAGGGGCTTGAGCACCAGCAGCGCGGCAAGCGTCGGCACGGCGAACCCGGCGTCCAAGGCCACCTGCACGATGTCCTTGCCGTTGCCCAGGAGTTGCGGATACGGCACGGCGAGCAGCCCGACCGCCGCGAAGACCAGCACCGGGACCACCGGCAGCCACTCGGCCCGCGGCCGGTGCCGGAAGGCCGTCCGGACCAGGCGGACCCAGGCGACCGCGACCAGCCCCGCCACCGGGCCGAGCACCGCGGCGAAGACCATCAGCGACGGTGACAGCTCCACCTCCGGCACCCGGTACGTGGGCGTGGCAGGCAGGACGGTCCAGGCCATCGCCGTGGCGATCCATGACGTGGTAAGCACCGGCAGCACCAGTCGCAGCGACAGCGACCCCAGCATGACCTCCAGGGTCAGCAGGGCCCCGCCCAGCGGCACGTTGTAGACGCAGGCCATGCCCGCTCCGGCGCCGCAGGCGACCAGCAGCCGCCGGTGGGCGCTGGTCAGGCCCGCCCAGTCCGACAGCCGCCCCGCCAGAGCCGCCCCCGCCTGGCGCGGGCCGGCCTCCCGCCCCAGGGAGGCGCCCATCCCCACCGTCACGATGGACACCAGCGCGGTGATGATGCTGCGGGCGAACGGCATCCGCCCCTGGTGCAGCCAGAGCGCCGTGCTGACCTCGGAGCCGCCCGGCCCGGTGAAGCGGCGCAGCGCCCAGGCACCGGCCCCGGCCAGTACTCCGGCGGCCGACAGCGCCAGCACCCGCCGCCGCGCGCCGGCCTGCTCCACGCCGGCCAGGAAGTCGCCGGTCCGGTAGCCGTACGTCAGGTGCTCGACGAGGCTCAGCAGCGCCATCAGGGCGGCGCCGGCCAGTCCGGCCAGCAGGCCGGTCCCCACGATGAGCAGCCAGAACCGTACGGTCAGCTCGGGGACGTCCGCCGGGGCGATCAGGTTCGGCTGCTCCGCGCGCGGTGCCGCGGGCCGCTCGCCTGCCGTTCCGCTGCCCGCCATGGAATCGCCTCCGTCCGGATCGTCGTGGCCGCTCCGTTCAGGTGATCCCTTCCCCGGGTCGGGGCTTCCCCGGCAGGTTTCCCCGCCCACCGGTGCCGGACCTGGGGGCCGGCCGGAGTCACCGACCCCCTTTGGGAATACCCCGGCGGGTATATACGCTTGCGGTAATACCCCCAGGGGTATTTCGGCCCCGCGACCCCTGACCTCGTCGCAGGCCGGATCGGGACGCGCGGTGCGCGGAGCCGAGCGCATGCGGCTTCGCGCGCCGCGCAAACGCCCGCGCGGGACCACTGCCCGCACCAGGACACACAGCACCACACAGGTACCGGGAGGAACGACCCATGACGATCCCCAGCTCCGTCGGACCACGGCTGATCACCCCGGGCGAGGCCATGGTCCGGGCCCGCCGGGGCGACGCGGTCCTGCTGGACGTCCGCGAGGAGGACGAGTACGCCGCCGGGCACGCCCCGGACGCGGCCTGGCTGCCGCTGGACCGGATCCGCCGCGGGGCGGTGCCGCACGGCGGCACCCGGCGGCCGGTGCTGTGCGTCTGCCGCTCCGGAGGACGCTCCGCGCAGGCGGCCCAACTGCTGGCCCGGCGCGGCCTGGAGGTGCTGAGCGTCTCGGGTGGCATGCAGGCCTGGGAACGGGAAGGGCTTCCGGTGCGCGACGCCCGGGGCGGACGGGGACGGATCGCGTGACCGCTCCGGCCCGGCTGACCCACCCGGGTCCGCCGGGCCGGCACGCCACACCGAGGCGGTGACCACAGGCCGCCGGGCCGGGAGCCGCGGCGCCGTGGCGCCGTCGGAGCTCAGGCCGCCCGGCCGTCAGACCCCGGACGCCAGGGCCATCAGACCGGCCGATCGGCAGACCGGCAGCCGCCAGGCCACCAGACCGCTCGGCGGCCCCGCCGCCCCGCCGCCCCCGGCCGCCAGGTCAGCCGGCCGGCCGTCAGGCCAGCAGCAGGAAGAGCCGTTCGAGCTCGTCCTGCGTCATCGCCGGAACCGCGGCCTCACCGGGCGCCCCGCCCGCCGCCTCCGCGCAGGCCGCCGCCGCGCACTGCCGCATGCTGCCGGCGACGAACGCGAAGGCGGCACGGTTCAGGGCCCGGGAGACGGCGGCGAGCTGGACGACCACGTCCCCGCAGGGCCGATCCGCCTCGATCATGGCCATCACACCGGCCAACTGCCCCTGGGCGCGGCGCAGGCGGTTGAGCACCGCCGCCGTGTCGGCTTCCGCAGCCATCAGGCACCTCCTTGGGGCCGCTGCGCCCCGGCCGGATGCCGGAGCGCGGGTGGAAAACGGGGCGGGCGGGCCCCGGGTGTGTCACACGATGCGGCCGGTGCCGCCGCCCTTGGCCTTCACCGGCAGGCCCGCGCGCGCCCACGCCGTCATCCCTCCGGCGACGTCGGCGACTTCGCGGCCCTGTGCGGCGAGCCGCGCGGCGGCGCGTGCGGAGCGACCCCCTGAGCGGCACACGGTGATGACCAGGCGCCCCGCGGGCAGTTCCCGGGAGCGGACGTCCAGCTGGGCCAGCGGGATGTGCCGGGCCCGCGGGGCGTGCCCGGCGCGCCACTCGTGCGGCTCGCGGACGTCCAGCAATACGGCGCCGCCCTGGACGAGTTCCGATGCCTCGGCGGGCGAGACCTTGCGTGGGCGGTTGGCCGTCCTGCCGAAGAGCCGGCGGAGTAGATGCGCCATGACCTGGATCCCTCCTATACCCCGTGGGGTATTTATGCCGAACGGTAGAACGCTTCGCCGCGCGACGCAATCGCCGCACGGCATGATCCGGCACACTCCGTCCGGCCCGCCTGCTCCCCGGGGAGCGAACGCGTCCCCGAACGGCCCTGCGCCGCTTGCGGACCCGCACCGGGGCGGCAGGATGATCACCGGGGCGGAACGCGGCCGGGCGCCGGAGCGCCTCCGCGACCGTCCCGCCGGCCCCTCCTCCCTTCCCCCAGGAGCACTCTCATGGCCGAGCTGCCGCCTCCCCCCGACCCGGTGCTGGAACCCGCCGCCCGGGAACTCGCCGAGGCCACCGCGGGCCATCCGCGGATCTACGAACTGCCTCCCGAGGAGGGCAGGAAGGTCCTCGTCACGCTGCAGAGCGGTGCGGGCGTGGCCCGGCCCGATGCCAGGGAGGAGTGGGTGACCGTCGACTGCGGACCCCACGGCCGGGTGCGGACCCGCATCCTGCGCCCCGTCGGGGCGGCCGAGCCGCTGCCGGTGATGCTCTTCATCCACGGGGCCGGCTGGGTCTTCGGCGACGAGACGACCCACGACCGCCTGGTGCGGGAGCTGGCCGCGGGCGCCGGAGCGGCCGCCGTCGTGCCGCTGTTCGACCGGGCGCCGGAAGCCCGCTACCCCACCCAGATCGAGCAGAACTTCGCCGTCGCCCGGTGGGTCGTCGAGGAGGGCGAACGGTACGGCCTGGACCCGTCCCGGATGGCGGTGTGCGGCGACTCGGTGGGCGGGTGCATGTCCGCGGTGCTCGCCCTGATGGCCAAGGAGCGCGGCGGCGTGCCGCTGCGGGCCCAGGTGCTGCTCTACCCGGTCACCGACGCCGGCTTCGACACCGCGTCCTACCGGCAGTTCGCCGAGGGCTACTACCTCACCCGCGAGGGCATGCGGTGGTTCTGGGACCAGTACACCACCGATCCCGCGCAGCGCGCCGAGGCCTACGCCGCCCCGCTGCGGGCCACGCCGGACCAGCTGCGCGGCCTGCCCCCGGCCCTGGTCATCACCGACGAGGCCGACGTGCTGCGGGACGAGGGCGAGGCGTACGCGGCCAGGCTGCGCGCGGCGGGAGTCGATGTCACGGCCGTCCGCGTCCTGGGCATGGTCCACGACTTCCTGATGCTCGACAGCCTGCGCGACTGCAAGGCGACCGCCGTGGCCCGTCATCTGGCCGTCGACGCCCTGCGGACGGCGCTTCAGGCATAGCGGCGCGCGTCGCCGCCGAGCGAAGGAGATCCCGTGGACGTCTACCTGGTCAACGGCCTGCCCACCCATCCCCTGTTCGTCCACGGCGCGGTGGTGCTGGTGCCGCTCACCGCGCTGGCGCTCGTGGTGTGCGCGGCGTGGCCGGGAGCGGCGCGCCGGCTGAGCTGGGTGCTGCCCCTGCTGGGGCTGGTGACGCTGGCCCTGGTGCTGGCGACCGTGGAGACCGGCGAGTGGCTGGAGGAGCACGTCAGGGAGACCGCGCTGGTCAAGGAGCACGCCGGGATGGGCGAGGACCTCACCCCGTGGACCATCGCGCTGCTGGTCCTCACGGTGGTGGTGTGGTGGGTCGGCCGTCTCGCCGCCCGGCGAACCGTGGGGCCCGGTGAGCCCGGTGCGGGAGCCGGCGCGGCGGCCCGGGTGGCGTCGCTGCCGGTGCGGATCGTGGTGCTGGTGCTGTCCGTGCTGGTGGCCGCCGGGGCGGTGGCCCAGGCCTACCGGCTCGGCGAGTCGGGGGCGAAGTCGGTGTGGCACGGCAACGTCAGGCCGGGCGGCGGCGGGGAGCGGGAGTGACCGCCGCCGGCGGCGGAGACCCTGGTGGGGTCCCCGCCGCCGTGCGGGGTCAGCCGTCGCCGTCCGCCTGCCCCGCGGCCTCCGGGGATCCGACCGCGACCAGCCGGGGCGGCCCGGCCGGCGCCGTCTCCGCGTCCCGGTGCCGCAGCTTCGACGGCCACCAGTTCCAGCGGCCCAGCAGCAGCACGGTGGACGGCACCAGCAGGGTGCGCACCAGGAAGGTGTCCATCAGGATGCCCAGGGCCAGGCCCGTTCCGATGTCGCGCATCTGGCTGCCGCCCGAGCCGCGGTCGCCGGCGATGGCGAAGACCGCGAAGGTACCGGCGAGCACCAGCCCGGCCGAGGTGACCGTCGTGCCGGTGGCGTTCAGGGCGCGCCGGACCGCCTCGCGCAGCGGCAGGTCGTGGGCCTCCTCGCGGATCCGGGTCATCACCAGGATGTTGTAGTCCTCGCCCAGCGCCAGCAGGAAGATGAACATCAGGAACGGCAGGATGAAGACCAGTCCGGCGGAGTGGCCGAGCCGGATGAACAGCAGCACCGACAGGCCCAGCGCCGCGAAGTACGACAGGCCCACCGAGACGATCAGGTAGAGCGGCGCCACCAGGCTGCGCATCACCAGGGCGAGCAGCACCCCGATGACGGCGATCGCGATGGGGATGACGCTCCTCATGTCGTCGTCGGAGATGTGGCTGACGTCGTAGAGCCCGGCCGCCTGCCCGACGACGCCGTCGCCGGTGGCCCCGATGGCCTTCGCGGTGTCCGCCGCCCGCGCGCGCACGGCGGGGATGGCGTTCATCGCGGCCGTCGTCGAGGGGTCGCCGGCGGTCAGGGCGGTGGAGAACTGCACCGTCCGGCCGTCGGCGCTGACGTACTGGGCGGTGGCCCGGTAGGCCTCGTACTCGGCGGGGGTGATCGCCGCGCCGGCCGGGGCCGGGTGCCGCGTGGTGGTGGTGCGGGGCGGCTCCGGTGGCCTGGCGGGCAGGTTCTGCGCCGGGCCGAGCGCGGTGTGCAGGGTGGTGAGCTGGGCGGGGGTCAGGCTCAGGCCGTTGGGGTCGAGTGGTCCGGTGACGTTTCTCAACTCCGGTGCGGACTCGAGCCGTTGCCGGGCGGTGACCAGCACGCCGGGGTCGTCCCAGGCCGGGCGGGGCAGCCGGAGGACGATCTGCGTCGGATTGGCCGAGGTGCGCGGGAAGTAGCGGGCCAGCAGGGCCTGTCCCTGCGCCGAGTCGCTGCCGGACGGCGGGGTGGTGCCGCCGCCGAAGCCGCCGGCGGTGTAGCCGGTGACGAAGAAGGCCAGGCCGCCGAAGAGGACGACACCCGCGGTGAGCGTCGCCAGCGGACGCTGCACGATGCTGCCGGAGACGCGGCCCCACAGCCCGGCGCGCGGCGCGCCGGGCCGGATCCGCGAGGGCCAGAAGACCGCGCGCCCCAGGATCGCGAGCATCGCGGGCAGCAGCGTCAGGCCCGCCACCAGCATCAGGCCGATGCCGATGGCCAGCGGGTAGCCGAGGTTGGAGTAGATCCCGAAGCTGGCCGCGAGCAGCGACAGCAGTGCCGCGATGACGGTGCCGGCGGAGAAGGTGATGGACTCGCCGACCCGGCCGACCGCCCTGACGACGGCCTGCCGGGGGTCCAGCCCCGCGCGCAGTTCCTCGCGCACCCGGAAGACCAGGAAGAGTCCGTAGTCGGTGCCCGCGCCGAGGACGAGGATGATCAGCATCTCCTGGGCCAGTGAGGACACCTGGAGTCCGTGCCTGGCCGCCTCGGCGACGATCGGGCCGGCCATCGTCACCACCAGCACCGCGGGCAGCAGGGTGACCAGCGGTGCCAGCAGGGCCCGGAAGACGAACAGCAGCAGCACGACGATGAGCAGCATCGACAGCGACTGCATCCGGTTGCCGTTGCGGCCGGACTGGGCACTGTTGTCGACGTTGGCGGCCAGCTGGCCGGCCAGGTGGGCCCGCAGCCCGCCGGGCAGCTGTGTCGTGGCGATCGCCGAGCGCAGGTCACCGACCAGGGTGGTGACCTGCTGCTGGCCGCCGCCGCCCTTGGCGGAGACCGACGTGAGCACCTGGAGCTCCTCGGCCTGTCCGCCGGAGGACCGCCCGGCGTCCTTGACCCGGGTCACCGAGGGCTCGGCCGCCAGGTTCCGCTGCAACCGGCCGATCGCTTCGGTGTCGGCGGCGGTCAGCGGGCCGCCGTCCCGGGCGACGACCACCGGGATCGCGGTGCTTCCGGAGGGTTCCAGCGGGGTCGCCAGCTGCGCGGCCTGGCTGCTGGGCGCGCCGGCGGGCAGGAAACCGGTGGTGTTGTTCTGCGTGACGCTCGACAGCGACGGCAGGAACTGGACGGCCGCGATGGTCGCGGCGATCCACAGGAGCAGGACCGGCCATCGGAACCGGACCGAGAACCGGCCGATGGCGGTGAATGCGGAACTCAACTGGGCTCTCCGGAAGTGGGTTTCGAAGCTCCCCGGGCCGGGGCGCGCCCCGCCGGGCAGGCCACCGCGGCCGGCACCGGACCAGGCGGTGCGACCTTCGGCGTCGCGGGATCCCACTGTGCCCCGCGGGCGGCGGCGCCCACCTCCTCCCCCGGTCGGTTCTCCGGCGTACCGCGACCGCGGTAAGCCTGAACGCCTCGCAAATCCGCGGCCGTTCCGCGACGTTACGCGCCGGCGG
>JBEHXI010000270.1:0-9930 GCA_048498775.1 Actinomycetota bacterium
CCTAGGGCGCGGTGGGCACCCGGTCCAGGGTGATGCCGAAGTGGTCGCGGTAGGCGGACAGCACGGCGTCCGGCGGCAGTTCGGTCTCCTGCCGGCCGCCGGGGCCGGTCGTCACCAGGGTGCGGCCGCTCAGCGTGATGCGGCCGTCGCCGGTGAGCCGGGAGCAGACCAGGGACTGCGTGAAGTGGGACTTGGGTGAGGTGCACTGCCACCAGCAGGCCATCTCGAAGTCGGCGAGAGCACGCGGCCGGGTCTCCAGGCGGTACTGCGGCCGGCCGTCCCGGAGGACGTCCAGGTCGCCGTCGTCCGTCTCCTCGATGCGGAAGACGCCACCGGGGTCGCGCTGCTCGCCGCGCTCGTCGAGCCGGAGGGGCCATACGGCATGCCGCCCGAAGCCGACGTCCACCAGCCAGGGCCCACCGGCGTCGACGCGCAGCGCGAGGTGGTCGAACGGCGCGCCGAGGCCGCTCTCGCCGAAGACCCGCCCGGCCATCAGCGTCACCGGGTAGCCGAGCGCGGCGAGCAGCGCGGCGAAGGCGCCGTTGAGTTCGTAGCAGAAGCCGCCGCGCCGGGCGGTGACGACCTTGTCCACCAGCGCCTCGGGGTCGAGCACCACGGGCTCGCCGAGGTGGACGCTGAGGTTCTCGAACGGCACGGTGAGCAGATGCCGCCGGTGCAGCTCGCGCAGGGCGGTGGCGTCAGGACGGGCCGGGCGCTGGGCGCCGATGCGGTCCAGGTAGGCGCGGACCCGCGGGGCGCCAAGGGGGTGTTCGGTCATGCACCGGTTATGCCACGCCTACCCCGGTGGCGCATCGGGCGGCGTGCCTAGGCCCCATGGCCCATGGGGCCTCGCCGACACCGCCCTGGCGCCACCGGTGCGGAGGGCTCATCGGTGCGCTCCATCGGATCAGGAGCTGCCGGTCACCGAAGTCGGCGACCACCCGGAGCTTTCCGCCGAGAGTCTCGACGTAGGCCCGGAGCGTGGCCGGCGACGCGCTGTCCAGGCCTCCGCTCTCCAGGCGGGAGACGTCGGGTCGAGTGATGCCGATGATGTCCGCCACCTCTGACTGGGTCAGGTCTTGTTCCTTGCGGACCTCAGCCAGGCGGTGGGCGCGGACTTCGGCGTCGAGCTTCTCGTGATGGGCGGCCACGCGGTCCGGATCTGTCACGACCTCGGGCCGCGTCTCTTTCCGGGACCTGGGGTCTGTCCCTCTCGATCAGCGGGATTCCGCGGGTGGCAACCTCACGGGCGGGCTGGACGCGGGATCTGGTCGCCGCCGTCCGCGTCCTCCGGCGGCCAGCCGTCCCCCCACGCCGTGTCCCGGGCCGCCCGGTAGTGGGCGCCCTGGCGCTTGGTGACGGTGGCGCGGCGCAGGCCCTCGTCGCGGGTGCAGACCTCCAGCAGCACCTGGCCCTTGCGGATCTGCGGGTGGCGCACCACCCGGCCGGGTGCCGGTGTGGCGTCGGGTGCCGCCTCGGGGCGGATCGCGGCCACGTAGGAGAACTTCTCGTCCTCGTACGGGAGTGCGGCGCCCTTGATCTGGCGGTGCAGCGAGGAGCGGGCGACCCGGGCGGCGAAGTGGCACCAGTCGGTGCCCTCCATCGGGCAGCCGGCGCCGTGCGGGCAGGGGGCGAGGACGGTGAACCCGTCCTGGAGCAGCCGGGCGCGGGCGGCCAGTATCCGCTGGTAGCCGCCGGGGGTGCCGGGCTCGATGACGACGACCGCCCGCGCGGCCCGCGCCGCCTCGGCCAGCAGCGCCGCCCGGTCGGGCTCGGGGAGTTCGCCGAGCAGGTAGGAGACGGTGACCAGGTCGGCGTCCGGCAGTTCCAGGGCGCCGCCGATGCTCTGGCGCAGCCATCGCGCGGCTCGCGGCGCCGGGTGGGCGCAGCGCTCGGCGAGTTCCCGGCCGAGGTCGAGGGCGGCCTGGGAGCGGTCGAGCACGGTGGTGGCGGGGGCGTCGCCGCCCCAGACGTCGGCGACCGCCCAGGCGGCGGCGCCGGTGCCGCCGCCGACGTCGAGGTGGGTGGCGGGTGTCCACCGCCCGGCCCGGTCGTGGAACGCGCCGAGGGCGGCCCGTACCGCCTCGAACGTGGCGGGCATCCGGTAGGCGGCGTAGGCGGCGACGTCGGCGCGGTCCCGCAGGACGGGCGTGGCGTCGGGGGTGCCGCCCCGGTAGCCGGTGATCAGCCGTTCCACGGCCTGGGCGGCCTGGCGGGGCGGCAGGCCGTCGAGCAGTCCGGCCAGGGCGGCGCGCAGGTCGTCGCCGAGCCGCGGGGTGGCGGGCGGCCGGGGGTCGGGGGCTTCCACAGGTGCTGCTTTCGTCGTTCGGCGAAGGCCCGATTCTACGACCCGGCCGCCTGCGAGCCGGTCGCGGCCCGGGCCGTGGTGAGCGGTGCCAGGGCCCGCCGCCAGGGCAGGAAGGTCGCCGCGTACACCGCCGTCCCGACCGCCACGACGGCGAAGCTGGGCGGTATCGCGGGGACGGCGTAGGCGAGGGCGAGGCCGGCCCACAGTTGCGCCAGGGCGAGGGCGGCGGACAGCGCGAGCGCGCGGTAGGGCCGGTCGGTCAGGCGGTGGGCCGCTCCGGCGGGCGCCGCGAGCAGGCCGAGCAGCAGCAGCGATCCGACCACCTGGCTCGCCTCCGCGGCGCAGGCGCCGACCAGGGCCAGGAAGCCGAACCCGAGCACCCGTACCGGCACCCCGCGGGCGGCGGCCACCGCCTCGTCCACGGAGGCGAACAGCAGCGGCCGGGCGATCAGCAGCACCGCCGCGCACACCACCGCGGCGATGATCACGGCGGTGCGGGCGGCGGACGCCGACATGCCGAAGACGGAACCGAACAGCACGCTGATCCCGGCGCTGCCGTTCGCGGTGGAGCGGGAGGTGGTGTAGACGGTCAGCAGGAAGACGCCCAGGCCCAGGATCCAGGAGAAGACGCTGCCGATGGCCACGTCGTCGGCGCGGCCGCGGCGGCCGGTGAAGCCCAGCAGCACGGCGACGGCGATGGTGGCGGCGAACAGCCCGATCCGCAGGTCCACGCCCGCGGCGAGGGCGGCCAGCGCGCCGGTGAAGGCGGTGTGGCCGAGTGCGTCGCCGGTGAAGACCTGGGCGCGCAGCACCAGGAAGTAGCCGGTCAGGCCGGCGGCCACGGCGATCGCGCCGCCGGCGAGCACGGCGTGCAGGAAGAACGGGTGCGACAGGGCGTTCATCCGGCGGCCCCCCGCACGGCCGCGCCGGCCGGTGCCCGCCCGGACAGCCGTGCCGTGGCCGCCTGCGCCGCCCTGGCCAGGACGTATCCGGCGAAGGCGAAGCTGGTGACGTAGAAGCCGACCGGGTAGGGCGAGAAGTAGGCGGCGGTGAGCCCCAGCCAGGTCACCGCCAGGGCGATGGCCAGGGCGAGCGCCAGGCTGACCGCGGGGCGCGCGCTGAGGAGTTGCGCGGTGGCCGCGGGCATCACCAGCAGGGCGAAGACCAGCAGCGATCCGGTGATCTGGCTGGCCTCGGCGGTGGCCGCGCCGAGCAGGACGAGGAAGACGGTGGACAGCGGGCGCACCGGCACGCCGCGGGCGGCGGCCACCGCCGGGTCGATGGAGGCGAACAGCAGCGGCCGCCCGATGACCGCCAGCGCGGCCAGCACCGCGACCGCGACGGCGGCGAGCAGCAGGACCTGGCCGCTGGTGATCCCCAGGAAGCTGCCGAACAGCAGGGCGTTGACCCCGCCGAGGAAGCCCTTGTAGAGGGCGACGAAGAGGAACCCGCAGGCCAGCAGGAACGCCTGGACGGTGCCGGTGAGCGCGGCGGCCCCGCCCCTGCCGGGCCCGCCGGCCGGCAGCAGCGCCAGTGCCAGGGCGGCCGCCACGCAGAACGCGAAGTAGCCGTACGCGGCGGCGACTCCGACGAGGACGGCTCCGGAGGCGCCGGGGAAGCCGACGACGGCCAGGGTGTGGGCGGCGAAGGTCTGGCGGCGCAGCACGGTGAACCAGCCGATGGTGGCGGCGAGTACGGCGATGATGGCTCCGGCCCGGAAGGCGTTCACCATGAAGTCGTACGACCACATCATCTCGATGTCGGTCAGCGGGTTCCAGGACCAGGCGACCTGCGCCACCCCGTCAGCGAGCGGCACGGCCGGCTCCTCCCGCGGCGGGGTGCGGGTGGGCGTGGCGGTCGGTGTGCACGGCGGGCGCCTCGGGCTGCCCGACGACCACCAGCCGTCCGTCGGAGCTGCGCAGCACCTCGACCGGGGTGCCGTACAGCCGGGTCAGGGTGGCGGAGGTGATGACCTCCCGCGGGGTGCCGGCCGCCGCGCCGCCCTCGGCGAGGTACACCACCCGGTCGAGGTAGGGCAGGATCGGGTTGACGTCGTGGGCGACCATCACCACCGAGACGCCCTCGTCCCGGCAGATCCGGCCGATCAGCCCGGCCACGGCCGCCTGGTTGGGCAGGTCGAGGCTGTCCAGCGGCTCGTCGAGCAGGAGCAGTTCCGGCCTGCGGACGAGTGCCTGGGCGATCAGCAGCCGCTGCTGTTCGCCGCCCGAGCACTGGCCGATGGGCCGGTCCGCGTACGCGGTGGCGCCGACCAGGTCGATGACCTCGGCTATTCGCTCCCGGGCGGCCTGCCGGGCGCGGCTGAGGCGGGCGGGCAGCGGCAGCGGGACGCCCCAGCGGTCGCCGTCCAGGCCGAGGCGGACGATGTCGGTGCCGCGGATCCGCAGGCCGGCGTCGAAGGAGCGCCGCTGCGGCAGGTAGCCGACCCGGCGGCCGGTCTGGCCGGGCGGCGCGCCGAGCACCCGGATCTCGCCGGCGGCGAGCTGCTGGGCGCCCAGGACGGCTCGCAGCAGGGTGGACTTGCCGACGCCGTTGGGGCCGAGCACGGCGGTGAACTCGCCGGGCGCCAGGGCGAGATCGACGCCGGACCACAGGGTGCGGCCGCCGACGCGCATCGCGGCGCCGCGCAGTTCGAGTACCGGCCCGTCGCCGGAGGCGGCCGCGGTGGCGCGCGGCCGGGCGGCGGCGGGGAGGGAGGTGCTGGTCATCGGATCCATCTCACTCAGTGTCCCGTCGCCGTCGCGAGAGCCCGCTCGATGCCTCGCAACTGGCGGGTCTGCCAGTCCTGGAAGGACGCACCGGCGGGCGTGAGCGTCTCGGTCACGGTGGTGACCGGTATGCCCGCGGCTTCGGCCTCGGCGATCTGGGCCTGCACGTCGGGCGTGGAGTTCTGGCTGTTGTAGATGTAGAGCTTGATCTGCCGGAGCCTGATCTGGCGGTCGATGGCCGCCTTGTCGCGCGCGGTGGGGTCCGAGCCCTCGCTGACCGCGTCCAGGAACGACTGCGGGGTGAGCATCCGCAGCCCGAGCCCCGCGGCCAGCGGGCTGACGATGGACTCCGAGGCGCCGACCGGGGTGCCTGCGTAGGTGGTCCGGATCCTCGCCACCAGGGTGTCGTAGGAGCGCAGCGCCGTCTTCTCGAAGGCGGCCTTCCGGGCTTCGAAGTAGGAGGCGTCGGCGGGGTCGATGCGCCGGTAGTCGGCGGTGATCCGCTCGATGACGCGGTGGACGTCGGCCGGGGAGTACCAGCGGTGCGGGTTGCCGCCGGGGCGGATGCCGGTCAGCTCGCCGACGTCCAGTCCGGTGCGGTGGTCGGCGGGGGTGGCGGCGAGCAGCTTGTCCGCCCAGGTGTCGTAGCCGATGCCGTTGACGATCGTGTAGCGGGCGCCGGCCACCGCGCGGGCGTCGGCCGCGGTGGGCTCGTAGTCGTGCGGGTCGGTGGCCGGGTTGTCGATGATGCTGGTCACCACCGCGTGGGCGCCGCCGAGCTGGGCGGCGACGCTGCCCCAGAAGTTCTCCGCGGCCACCACCCGCACGGTCCGCGGGCCGGTGCCGGTCGCGGCGCCGCCGGTGCCCGCGGTGGAGCAGGCGCCGGTGGCCGCGAGCGCCACCACGGCGAGACCGCCGGCGGCGGCTCGGCGGAGCGGATGGGGCAGGAACCCCGGAGCGGCACTCATCGGCGCAGGTCTCCTCAGAATCGGTCAGACCTACACCTTAAATGAAAACCATTTTCTTGTCGAATGGCGTGCGGGCGGCGGACGGGGCCCGACGGCGCGCGCCAGCGCGGTGGCCGCGCGCTCCCTGGGCCCGTTCCCGTCCCGCCAGGTCCGCACCGGGTGGACGCTGTTGGCCAGCAGCACCAGATACCGTCCGCCCGCGAAGTCGATGACCAGGCTGGTCCCGGTGAACCCGGTGTGCCCGGCCGTCCGCGGCCCGGACAGCTCCCCCATGAACCACGGCTGGTCCAGGCCGAGGCCCAGCCCGTGCGGCCGGCCGGGCACCCCCGCGTCGCCGGTCATCAGCCGTACGGACTCGGGCGCCAGGACGCCCCCTCCGCCGTCCAGCAGGGCCCGGCACAGCGCGCCGAGGTCCGCGGCGGTGGAGAACAGCCCGGCGTGCCCGGCGACCCCGCCGAACGCGTGGGCGTTCTCGTCGTGCACCACGCCGCGCAGCATGCCCCGGTCCAGCTTGGCCCACGGGCGGCGCTGGTCCTCGGTGGCGGCGATCCGGTCCCGCCAGGCCGCAGGCGGGGCGAAGCGCGTGTCGGCCATCCCCAGCGGCCCGGTGATGCCGTCGCGGACCAGCACGTCGAGCCCCTGCCCGGTGACGGCCTCCAGGACGAGCTGCGCCGCGATGAGGTTGAGGTCGGAGTAGAGGTACGCGGTGCCCGGCGGGGCGAGCGGCGCGTCCTCGTAGAGCAGGCGCAGCCGGGCGTCGCGGGTGGGGTGGTCGTGGAACGGCAGTTCGGCGCGGAGCCCGGAGGTGTGGGTGAGCAGCTGCCGCAGGGTGATGGCCGCCTTGCCGCGCGCGGCGAAGTCCGGCAGGTACGCGGCGACGGGGCCGTCCAGCGCGATCCGGCCTCGCTCGACCTGTTGCAGCACCGCGATCGCGGTGAACGGCTTGGTGAGCGAGGCCAGGTCGAAGACGGTGTCCGGGCGCGCCGGGACGCGCTCGTCGGGCGGGAGTTCCAGGCCGCGGCCGGTGTGCTCGTCGTAGCCGCGGTAGCGGACCGCCCAGCCCAGCGCCTGGTGCAGCAGCACGTCGGGGCCGCGGCCGGCGAGCGCGACGGCACCGGCGCACCAGGGGTGCCGGCGCCCGCCCGACGGCTCCAGGGCGGCGCGCAGGCCCAGCGGGTCGGCGGCGGGATCGAGGGCGGGGCGCGGGCGGGATCGGTGGGCGGTCACGTCCCGACGCTACGACAACGGTGGCGAGGGTGGCTCCCGGCCGGCGGCCCAGGGGTGGCGGGCCGCCGGCACCGGGCGCAGTCACGCGGCGGCCGCCGGATCAGGGCGCCGCGCCGCCCGGACGGCACCGCCGTCCGGGACGATAGGACGCGTGCGCCCTATCACCTGCGCGCCTACAGTACTGGGCGTGATCCGGCGCGCGGACGCCGGGGGGCGGGGCGAGACGGACGCCGGCAGGCCGCGGGCGGACGACGGAAGGCCGACGCGCACCCGCCGCACACCGGACGGCCGAGGAAGGAGCCGCGCATGACCCGGCAGGAGCACACCCGCGGGGCCGCGCGCCCCGGCACCGCCGAGGGCGAGGCCCGGGCCCTGGTGGGGCAGGGCACCAGCGGGGCCGGCTACGTCATCCGGCGGCTGTTCCAGCAGCGCACCCGGCTGTGGCAGGAGATCGTCCCGGACGATCTGACGGGTCCTCAGTTCACCGTGCTCGGGGTGCTCTACCTGCACGGGAGCATGGACCAGCGCACCCTGGGCGAGCACTCGGGGCTGGACAAGTCCACGGCGGCGCCGGTGCTGGAGCGGCTGCGCGGCCGCGGCCTGATCGCGATCACCCGCGACCCGGCCGACGCCCGCCGCAAGCTGCTCGACCTCACCGCGGCGGGCCGGGACACCGTCGCCCGGGCCGCGCCGAAGGCCGTCGAGGTCGAGGAACGGCTGCTCGCCGCCCTCTCCCCGGCCGAACGCGAGGAGTTCTTCCGGCTGGCCGGGCTGATCCTGGCGCCCGGCACACCGCCCGGGGCCACCGAAGCCGACGCCTGACCGGGACGGGCCCGGGCGCGGGCGCGGGCGCGGGCCGGGCCGGGCCGGGCCGGGTCAGACGGCCTCGGGCGCGCGCCGGGTCCACCGGAACGGGCGGCACATCGCCAGGAAGCACCCGGCCGCGACGACCGCGCTGACCACCTGCACCAGCGCCATCGGCACCGCCGTACCGGTTCCCGCCACTCCGACCAGCGGAGAGGCCACCGCGCCGATGAGGAACTGGCTGGAACCCAGCAGCGCCGACGCCGACCCGGCCGCGTGCGGAGTACGCATCAGCGCCCGCGCGTTGGTGTTCGGCATCGCCATGCCCATCGCCGACATCAGCAGGAACAGCCCGGCCGCCACCGGCGCCAGCCCGGCCCGCCCGGCGACTCCGCTCGCCATCACCAGGAGGGCCGTGGACGCGGTGAGGATCACGGCCAGCCCCACCCCCAGGGCCACGTCCAGCGAGACCCGTCCGACCAGGATCTTCCCGTTGATCTGCCCCACCGCGATCAGCCCGATCGAGTTCAGCCCGAACAGCAGGCTGAACGTCTGCGGTGAGGCCCCGTAGATCTCCTGGATGATGAACGACGAGCCGGAGACGTACGCGAACAGCGCGGCGAACGCGAAGCCGCCGGCCAGCATGTAGCCGGTGAAGACGCGGTCGGTGAGCAGTCCGCGCATGGTGCGCAGCGCGTGCCCCAGGCCGCCGGAGTGCCGCCGCTCCGGGGCGAGGGTCTCGGGCAGCACCCGGACCGTCAGCAGCGTCAGCAGCCCGCCGACGACGGTCTGCACGACGAAGACCCCTCGCCAGTCGGTGAACCGCAGGATCTGGCCGCCGATGACCGGCGCGACGATCGGCGCGACACCGGAGATGAGCATGAGGGTGGAGAAGAAGCGCGCCATGGCGAGGCCGTCGTACAGGTCGCGCACCACCGCGCGGGCGATGACGATGCCGGCCGCGCCGGCCAGGCCCTGCAACAGCCGGAAGGCGATGAGCAGTTCGATGTTCGGCGCGAAGGCGCACACGGCGGTCGCCACGAGGTAGACGGCCATGCCGGTCAGCAGCGGGCGGCGCCGCCCCCACCGGTCGCTCAGCGGCCCGACCACCAGCTGGCCGAGGGCCAGGCCCGCCAGGCAGGAGGTCAGGGTGAGCTGGACGGTGGCCGCGGAGCTGTGCAGGGTCCGGGTGACCACCGGCAGCGACGGCAGGTACATGTCCATCGACAGCGGCGGGAGCGCGGTCAGACCGCCGAGCACCAGCGTCACCAGCCAGGCCGCACGGCGCCGGGTGGCGGCGGCCGCGGCGGAGAGCGGGACCGCTGACGCGTCACGGGACGCGTCACGGGATGGCTCACGGGACGCGTCGCGGGAGGGTTCGCGGGATATCGAGGGGTCGGCGGCCGCGGCGGGGCCCTGCTCCGTCATCCGGGTCTCCATGTCAGGGGGAAAGCGCTTCCATCCTCCCAGAATTCCCGGACGCCTCGCGCGCGATAACGCCGGGCACCGCGCGGCCGGCCGCCGTCAGGCACCGTGCGCCGGAGCCAACCCCTCGATGCGCTGGGCGAGTTCGAAGTCCCGCTCGGTCGGACGGTGGTCCGCGTCATCGGTGGTGATGGAGACCTCCAGGGTGTCACCGGAGAGCACAAGCCGTGCGTGGTGCTGGAGTTCGTCCTGTATTCGCGCGATATGCACCAGCAGGATGGCGGCGGCCAGATGCGGCAGCCGGTAGGCACGGCACAGCGCCCGGCCGTCCGGCGACAACCGCCAGCCCGGCAACTCCGCCAGCCGGTCCTCGATCTCCTTGTGCGACAGCGGGTCGGCGAACGGCATCCGCGTCTCCCCTCGGGTGGGTGGACGGTGACGGTCCGGGCGGGTCCGGGCGGCGGTGGTCGGG
>JBEHXI010000271.1:0-9902 GCA_048498775.1 Actinomycetota bacterium
TGCGGGGGCCACGGCGCGGCCGTGTGCGGGACTTAGGGGGCGGCCGTGTGCGGGGGCCACGGCGCGGCCGTGCGAGGGCGGGCCTACGGCCCTGGGTGGCCGGCGCTCTCCGGGCCCGGCCCCTTCTGGCACCGCGGGCACCAGTACGTCACCCTGGCCTCCCCGGCCGGCCCCGCCTCGGCACGCCGGATGGCCGTCCCGCAGCGCAGGCACGGCTGCTGCAGCCGCCCGTAGACCCAGTGGGTACGGCCGCGCCGGGTGTCGCCGGTGGTGATGTGGCCGTGCCGCGCCTTGTTGGCCTCCAGGAGCTTCCTGGCGAGGACCACCATCCGCGCGGGATCCGGGACGTCGCCGACCGGCGTCCACGGACTCACCCCGCGCAGGAAGCACAGCTCGCACTTGTACACGTTGCCGATACCCGCCAGGTTGCGCTGGTCGAGCAGGGCCTCGCCGACCGGCCGGGCGGGATCGGCCAGGAGCCGCCGCACCGCCTCGGCCGCGTCCCAGCCGGGGCCGAGCAGATCCGGGCCGAGATGGCCCACGACGGACTCCTCCTCGGCTGTCGGCAGCAGCTCCAGGACGGGCAGGCGGTAGCCCACCGCGACCCGCTCGGCCGTGCCCAGCACCGCCCGCACCTGGTGCATCGGCCCGCCGCGCCAGCGTTCCGCCGCCCCGTAGATCTGCCAGGAGCCGTCCATCCGCAGATGGGAGTGGAGCGTCCAGCCGCCCTCGATGCGGGTCAGCAGGTGCTTGCCACGTGGGACGACCTCCTCGACGCGCCGCCCGCTCAGGTCGGTGGTGGCGAGCCGCGGCACCCGCAGGTCGCAGCGGACCAGCGTCCGGCCCGCCAGCGCCTCGTGCAGGCGGTGGGCGGCCAGCCACACGGTGTCTCCCTCCGGCACGGCGCCTCCCCTCAGGCCCTCAGCCGCAGACCGCGCGGGGTGGCGTGGAAACCGGCGTCCTCCAGGGCCCGCCCCAGCGGCGAGGTCAGCGCGGACTCGCCGTTGGCGCGCTCCACGGTGAGCCGGCCCAGGGCACCGTCGCGCACCGCGCCGGCCAGCGCCTCGGCGGCCGCCCGCAGCCGGGGGCTCTCACCGGCCCCCTGCTCGGCGCTGTCCTCCGGCCAGGCGAGCAGCGTCTTGCCGCCCCGCTCGACGTACAGGGCCAGCTCGCCGTCGACCAGCACCACCAGCGCCCCCGCCTTGCGCCCCGGTTTGTGGCCGGCCCCGGACGGCGGCTCCGGCCAGGGCAGGGCCGCGCCGTAGGCGTTCGCAGGGTCGGCGGCGGCCAGCACCAGGGTCCGGGGCGCGCCCGGGTGCGCCTCCTGGCGTTCACGCGCCGAGTGGACCGCGCGCAGCCGGTCGACGGCGCCGTCCATCGCGAACTGGGCCGCCCCCAACCCCTCCACGACGTATCCGCGCCGCGCCTGCCCGGTCTCCTCGAACGCGGACAGCACCCGGTACGCCGCGGAGAAACCGCCCGTGACCCCCTCGGCGGCGACCGCGCCCCGCGTCACCACGCCGTGCCGGTCGAGCAGGGTGTGCGCCAGGGCGTGGGCCCGGCGGGTCGCGTCCGACTCCACAGCGGGCACGAGCGCCCAGCGCCCGGCGACCGTGGGCGGACCGGACCGCGAGGCGGTGGCCCGGGGTATCGCGCCGCCGTAGCGCCCGCGGGGCGTCGCCCGCGGCGCCCGGTGGGCCGTGGCGCCGGCGGTGCGCCCGGAGCCGAGCAGGGCGCGCAGCGGGGCCAGCGTGTCGTTGGTCAGCCGGCCGGACCAGGCCAGCTCCCACAGGGCGTCGGCGAGCTGCGGGTCGGTGCAGTCCGGGACGGCGTGGCGGGCCTGGTCGGAGATCTGCCGGAAGAACAGGCCGTACCCGCCGGACAGCGCGTCCAGGATCGCCCGGTGGACCGGTGAGAGCTCCAGCGGCTGCGGCTCGGGCAGCAGCAGCGGCGCGGTGTCGGCGAGGTGGAGCGAGACCCAGCCGTCCTTGCCGGGCAGCGCCCCGGCTCCGGCCCACACGACCTCTCCGGAGGCGGTGAGCTGGTCGAGCATGGCCGGGTGGTAGTCGCCGACCCGGGACGGCAGGACCAGCTTCTCCAGTGCGGAGGCCGGCACGGCCGCTCCCTGCAACTGCTCGACCGCGCGCAGCAGCCCGTCGATGCCGCGCAGGCCGTGGGTGCCGACGTGCTGCCACTGGGGGAGGAACGCGGCCAGCGCGGGCGGCGGCACCGGCTCCAGCTCCTGGCGCAGCGCCGCCAGCGACCGGCGCCGCAGCCGCCGCAGGACGCCCGCGTCACACCACTCGCCCCCGGTGCCGTCCGGCCGGAACTCGCCCTGCACCACGCGGCCGTCCGCCGCCAGCCGGTGCAGCGCCCCCTCGGTGACGGCAGGACCGAGGCCGAAGCGGGCGGCCGCGTCGGCGGCGGTGAACGGGCCGTGGGTGCGGGCGTAGCGGGCCAGCAGATCGCCCAGCGGGTCCTTGACCGGCTCGGTGAACGCCTCCGGGATGCCCACCGGCAGCGCGGTGCCCAGCGCGTCCCGCAACCGTCCGGCGTCCTCCACCGCCGCCCAGTGCTCGTCGGAGGCGATCCGGACCCGGATCGCCCGCCGGGCGGACTCCAGCTCTTCCAGCCACGCCGGATCCCCGCCCCGCGCCGCCACCTCCGCGCCGGTCAGCGGACCGAGCAGGCGCAGCAGGTCGGCGACGGTCTCCACGTCCTTGGCGCGCCGGTCCTCGGTGAGCCACTGCAGCTCGCGCTCCAGCTCGGCCAGCACCTCGGCGTCCAGCAGCTCCCGCAGCTCCGCCTGGCCGAGGAGCTCGGCCAGCAGCCGCGAGTCCAGGGACAGCGCGGCGGCGCGGCGCTCGGCGAGCGGTGAGTCCCCCTCGTAGAGGAACTGGGCGACATAGCCGAACAGCAGCGAGCGGGCGAACGGCGAGGGCTCCGGGGTCGTCACCTCCACCAGCCGCACCCGGCGGGCCTCGATGTCGCCCATCAGCTCCACGAGCCCGGGCACGTCGAAGACGTCCTGAAGGCACTCCCGCACGGCCTCCAGCACGATCGGGAAGGAGCCGAACTCCGAGGCGACCTGGAGCAGTTGGGCCGCGCGCTGCCGCTGCTGCCACAGCGGGGTGCGCTTGCCCGGGTTCCGCCGCGGCAGCAGCAGGGCGCGGGCGGCGCACTCGCGGAAGCGGGACGCGAACAGCGCCGAGCCGCCGACCTGGTCGGTGACGACGTGCTCGATGTCGCCCTTGTCGAAGACGACGTCGGCCGCCCCCACCGGGCTCTGCTCGGCGTCGTACTCGGTGCCCTTGGCGAGCGGGTCGGCCGGGCCCGCGTCCAGCAGGTCCATGCCCAGCAGGTCGGCGTCCGGCAGGCGCAGCACGATGCCGTCGTCGGCGTGCATCACCTGCGCGTCGAACCCGTACCGCTCGGACAGCCGCGCCCCCAGGGCCAGCGCCCACGGCGCGTGTACCTGCGCCCCGAACGGCGAGTGCACCACGATCCGCCAGTCGCCCAGCTCGTCGCGGAACCGCTCCACCACGATCGTCCGGTCGTCCGGCACATGGCCGCAGGCCTGCCGCTGCTCGGCCAGGTAGGCCAGCACGTTGTCCGCCGCCCAGGTGTCCAGACCGGCCGCGCTCAGCCGCTCCCGCGCCCGCTCGGGCGCCAGGCGGCCGACCTCGCGCAGGAAGGCGCCCAGCGCGCGGCCCAGCTCCAGCGGACGGCCCAGCTGGTCGCCCTTCCAGAACGGCAGCCGGCCCGGCACCCCGGGAGCCGGTGTGACCAGCACCCGGTCCCGGGTGATGTCCTCGATCCGCCAGGACGTCGTGCCCAGGGTGAAGACATCGCCCACCCGGGACTCGTAGACCATCTCCTCGTCCAGCTCGCCGACCCGGCCGCCGCCCTTGGCCGGATCGGAGCCGGCCAGGAACACCCCGAACAGGCCCCGGTCCGGGATCGTGCCGCCGGAGGTGACGGCCAGCCGCTGCGCCCCCGGCCGGCCGGTGACCGTGCCCGCCACCCGGTCCCACACCACGCGCGGCCGCAGCTCGGCGAAGGCGTCCGACGGGTAGCGCCCGGCGAGCATGTCCAGCACCGCGGTGTACGCCGACTCCGGCAGCCCGGCGAACGGCGCCGCCCGGCGGACCAGGGCCAGCAGTTCGCCGACGTCCCAGCGGTCCATCGCGGTCATGGCGACCAGCTGCTGGGCCAGGACGTCCAGCGGGTTGGCCGGCACCCGCAGCGCCTCGATGGCGCCCTCGCGCATCCGCTCCGTCACCACCGCCGACTGCACCAGGTCACCCCGGTACTTGGGGAAGACCACGCCGGAGGAGACCGCGCCGACCTGGTGGCCCGCCCGGCCCACCCGCTGCAGCCCGGAGGCCACCGACGGCGGGGACTCGACCTGGACGACCAGGTCCACCGCGCCCATGTCGATGCCCAGCTCCAGGCTGGAGGTGGCGACGACCGCGGGCAGCCGTCCGGCCTTGAGATCCTCCTCGACCTGGGCCCGCTGCTCCTTGGAGACCGACCCGTGGTGGGCGCGGGCCAGCAGCGGCGGCGCCCCCCTGGCCGGCCCGGAACCCCCCATCAGCTGGGCGGGCGCGTGGTCCTCGGGCAGCGGTTCGCCCATGGCGCGCTCGTAGGCGATCTCGTTGAGCCGGTTGCACAGCCGCTCGGCCAGCCGGCGGGAGTTGGCGAAGACGATGGTGGAGCGGTGCGCCTGCACCAGGTCGGCGATCCGCTCCTCCACATGCGGCCAGATCGAGGGGCGGTCCGCGGCCGCCTCGCCGTCCGGCACCGGCGAGCCGCCCAGCTCGCCGAGATCCTCCACGGGAACGACGACCGACAGCTCGAAGCGCTTCTGCGACGGCGGCTGGACGACCGTCACCCTGCGCTGCGGCGACAGGAAGCGCGCCACCTCCTCCACCGGGCGGACCGTCGCCGACAGGCCGATGCGGCGCGCGGGCCGGTCCAGCAGGGCGTCCAGCCGCTCCAGCGACAGCGCCAGGTGCGCGCCGCGCTTCGTCCCGGCCACCGCGTGCACCTCGTCCAGGATCACCGTCTCCACCCCGCGCAGCGCCTCGCGCGCGGTGGAGGTGAGCATCAGGAACAGCGACTCCGGCGTGGTGATCAGGATGTCCGGTGGCCGGGTGGCCAGCGAGCGGCGTTCGGCGGCGGGCGTGTCGCCCGAGCGGATCCCGACCCGGATGTCCGGCTCGGGCAGGCCCAGGCGGACGGCCTCGTGTCGCAGGCCGGTCAGCGGACTGCGCAGATTGCGCTCGACGTCGACCGCGAGGGCCTTCAGCGGTGAGACGTACAGCACCCGGCACCGGCGCCGGGGTTCGGCGGGCGCCGGGGTGCTCGCCAGCCGGTCCAGCGCGGCGAGGAAGGCCGCGAGCGTCTTCCCCGAGCCGGTGGGAGCGACGACCAGGACGTCGGAACCCTCGGCGATGGCCCGCCAGGCGCCCGCCTGCGCGCTGGTGGGCGCGTGGAAGGCACCCCGGAACCAGGCACGCGTGGCGGGGGCGAAGGCGTCCAGTGCCTCCACCGCTGCCACTGCGTCCTGGTCCGGCGCTTGGCGCCCCTTCGGTTCCGACATGCCATCCATCCTGCCTCGCGCCACTGACAATCCCCGCTCCCGCGGTCCCGGTGCTGGTCAGCGGCCCGCACCGGGGGCCCACAATGGAACGCATGGCGGCGGCGGAGCGGGCACGGCACTGGCGGTATCCGGCGCTGCCCGGAGTCGATCTGCTGCGCGCCCGCTACGTCCGCATGACCTTCACCCGCCACACCCACCAGGGGTTCGTGATAGCGGCGATCACCGAGGGCGTCGAGGCGTTCCACTGGCGCGGCTCGGTGGAGCGGGCGGGCGCCGGCGGTCTGGCGCTGATCAACCCGGACACCCCGCACACCGGTCACGCGGGCGTGCCGGAGGGCTGGACCTACAGCGCGCTGTATCCGGACGCCGCCCTGGTCGACGCGGTCGCCGCCGAGACCGCCGCGATCCGCGGCAGCGCCGGCTTCACCGCGCCGGTGGTCGCCGACCGGCTGGCGTCCCGTCTGGTCACCGAGGTGCACCGGGCCGCGGAGGAGGACAATCCGCTCGCCGCCGACACCATGCTGCGGCTCACCATCGCCCACCTCCTGCGGCGGTACGGTGGCGCGCTCCCCGCGCGCACGCCGCTGACCGCCGGAGCGCGCACCGCGGCGCGCGCCCGGGCGGTGCTGGAGGAGCGGATGACCGCGCCGCCGACGCTGGAGCAGCTCGCCGCCGAGCTGGGCACCCGCCCGTTCCCGCTGCTGCGGGCGTTCCGGGACGCCTACGGCATGCCGCCGCACACCTGGCTGACCGACGCCCGGGTGCGCCGGGCCCGCGCGCTGCTGGACGCCGGCCTTCCGCCCGCGCGGGCCGCCGCGGCGACCGGCTTCACCGACCAGCCGCACCTGAACCGGCACTTCACCCGGATCGTCGGAGTACCGCCGGGCGCCTACCAGCGCGAACGCCGGAACCTGCGGGAGTGCGGAGACCTGCGTGAGCGTGGAGCCCTGAGGGAGCGCGGAGACGCGCACCGGCGTGGAGGCGACGCACGCGGGCGCGAGGACCCGGACGGCGCGCGCGGGGGATAGACGAGCGCGGGGAACGGGCGCGCGAGGGGCGGACGCAGAGTGGACGGGTGCAGAAACGTACAAGACGCGTCCGCGGCCCGTCCCTAGCATCGGGCCGGTGAACCCACCACTCACCGACATCCAGCAGGCCGCCGCCGTCCGCGGCCGGCCCGCGGTGGTCCGCGACGCCCTCGCCGTCGGCACCGCCGTCGGGCTGTCCGGGTTCGCTTTCGGCGCGACGGCGGCCGGAGCCGGGTTCAGCGTGGCGCAGGCCTGCGCCCTGAGCCTGCTCGTCTTCACCGGCGCCTCGCAGTTCGCGCTGGTCAGCGCCCTTGGAGCGGGCGGCAGCGCGCCGGCCGCGGTCGCCGGGGCGCTCTTTCTCTCGCTGCGCAACGCCTTCTACGGGTTGCGGCTCTCTCAACTGCTGGAGCTACCGCGGGCCGCGCGGCTGCCGGCCGCCCACTGGGTGATCGACGAGACCTCGGCGGTCGCCCTCGCCCAGCCCGACCGGCGCTCCGCGCTGCTCGGCTTCACGGTGACCGGTGCCAGCCTGTACGCGCTGTGGAACGCCACGACGCTGCTGGGCGCGCTGGGCGCCGCGGCCCTGGGGAACCCCGGGAGCTGGGGCCTGGACGCGGCCGGGCCCGCCGTCTTTCTGGCGCTCCTGGCGCCCCGGCTGCGCGGCGGTCGGGAGCGGGCGGTGGCGGGCCTCGCCGTGGTGCTCGCGCTGTGCTGCCAGCCGCTGCTGCCCGGCGGGGTGCCGGTGCTGGTCGCGGCGCTCGCCGCACCGGTGGTGATGATCGTGGACCGGCTCGGGGAACGAGGGGAGCGCATCCGGTGAACACCTGGACCGCCATCGCCGCCACCGCCGCCGGTGCCTACGCCGTCAAGCTGCTCGGCCTGTCCGTGCCCGCCGCGGCCCTGGAGCGCCCGGCGGTGAGACGCCTGGCGGCGCTGCTGCCGGTGGCCCTGCTGGCCGGCCTCACCGCCCTGCAGACCTTCGGCGGCGGCGGCCGCACGCTGCTGCTCGACGCCCGCGCCGCCGGGCTCGCCGCCGCGGCCGTCGCGCTGGTGCTGCGCGCGCCGTTCCTGGTCGTGGTGGGCGTCGCCGTCCTGGTGACGGCGGGGGTGCGGCACGTCACCGGGTGAGGCCGGGACCGTGCGGGGCGCTCAGCGGTCGCGCCGTCGGCGGATACTGGAGCCATGAAGTTGACGGTCTTCTGGGAGCGCATGCGCGAGCACTTCGGCGCGGCCTACGCTGATTCCTTCGCCCGCGACCACGTGATGTCCGAGCTTGGCGGGCGGACGGTGTACGAGGCCCTGGACGCCGGCTGGGAGACCAGGGACGTGTGGCGGGCGGTGTGTGCCGCACTCGACATTCCCGCCGCGCGACGCTGAGACAGCCTGCCTCGAACACCCCGCTGACCTGTGGTTTCACGGTTATCCACAGGGGGTGGTGGTCCGCTTGACACAAAAATCGAACGTCCATTCTGATGGGGGCGTTGTCAGTGGCAGCCGCTAGCGTCGGTGGACGTGAAGCGATCGACTCAAGCAAACCGGGTGGAACCCATGGCAGGAACGGACCGCGAGAAGGCGCTCGACGCCGCGCTCGCACAGATTGAACGGCAGTTCGGCAAGGGCGCCGTCATGCGCCTCGGCGAGCGGCCGAACGAGCCCATCGAGGTGATCCCCACCGGATCGACCAGCCTGGATGTGGCACTTGGCGTGGGCGGTCTGCCGCGGGGCCGCATCGTCGAGGTCTTCGGACCGGAGTCCTCCGGTAAGACGACCCTGACGCTGCACGCGGTGGCCAACGCCCAGCGGGCCGGGGGAGCGGTCGCCTTCGTCGACGCCGAGCACGCCCTGGACCCGGAGTACGCCAGGAAGCTCGGCGTGGACATCGACAACCTGATCCTGTCCCAGCCGGACAACGGCGAGCAGGCGCTGGAGATCGTGGACATGCTGGTGCGCTCCGGCGCACTTGACCTCATCGTCATCGACTCGGTCGCCGCCCTGGTCCCCAAGGCGGAGATCGAGGGCGAGATGGGCGACTCGCACGTCGGCCTGCAGGCCCGGCTGATGAGCCAGGCCCTGCGGAAGATCACCAGCGCCCTGAACCAGTCGAAGACCACCGCCATCTTCATCAACCAGCTCCGCGAGAAGATCGGCGTGATGTTCGGCTCGCCGGAGACGACGACCGGTGGCCGCGCGCTGAAGTTCTACGCCTCGGTGCGACTCGACATCCGCCGGATTGAGACGCTCAAGGACGGCACCGAGGCGGTGGGCAACCGCACCCGGGTCAAGATCGTCAAGAACAAGGTGGCCCCGCCCTTCAAGCAGGCGGAGTTCGACATCCTCTACGGCCAGGGCATCAGCCGCGAGGGCGGCCTGATCGACATGGGCGTCGAGCACGGCTTCATCCGCAAGTCCGGCGCCTGGTACACCTACGAGGGCGACCAGCTGGGCCAGGGCAAGGAGAACGCCCGCAACTTCCTCAAGGACAACCCCGACCTCGCCGACGAGATCGAGAAGAAGATCAAGGAGAAGCTGGGCATCGGTGCCAAGCCCGAGGCGCCGGGCGTCCAGCCGGGCGTGGACGCGGTCACTCCCGCTGCCGAGCCCGTGGCGGTGCCGGTGAAGGCCACCAAGGCGGCCAAGACCGCGGCCGCCAAGGCCTGATCGGTGGGACGGCGCATCGGGGGGAGGAGGGGGGCCTCCGGTTCCCCGGAAGCGGGGGATGAGCCGCCGCGGGACCCGGAGGAACGGGCGCGGGCCGTGTGCCTGCGGCTGCTCACCGGCGCCCCGCGCACCCGCCGGCAGCTCGCCGACGCCCTACGGGAGAGGGACATCCCGGAGGAGGTCGCCGAGCATGTGCTCTCGCGCTTCGAGGACGTCGGCCTGATCGACGACGCGGCGTTCGCCGACGCCTGGGTGGAGTCCCGCCACCACGGGCGCGGCCTCGCCCGCCGGGCCCTGGCCCGTGAACTGCGCACCCGGGGCGTCGAGCCCTCGGTGGTCGAGCAGGCGGTGGAGCAGCTCGACGCGAGCCAGGAGGAGGAGACGGCCCGCGCGCTGGTCGACCGCAGGTTGCGAGCCACCCGGGGGCTCGACCGCGACAAGCGCATCCGGCGCCTCGCCGGGATGCTGGCCCGCAAGGGCTACCCGGAGGGCATGGCGCTGCGGGTGGTGCGCCGGGCCCTTGAGGAGGAAGGGGAGGACACCGAGTTCCTGGAGAGCTACCTGCCGGACTGATCGCGCGGAGCCCAACGCCCGTACGACCGGACTGCCCG
>JBEHXI010000272.1:0-9707 GCA_048498775.1 Actinomycetota bacterium
CGGAGGGCCGTGAGCACGGCACCCGACCCCACAGCAGAGCGCACACGGATTCGATCCGGGGCAGGCGCTCGGCAACGCCGATCACCGCCCCCGCCCCGCCCCGGCCACCGTGCCGGAGCCGCCGGGGCCCGCCGCGCGCCGCCGTCGTCCGGCGTCCCGCACCGTGACCGCGGCACCCGCCCCCAACGCCAGCACCAGCACGCCGCCGAGGACCACATACGAGACGGTGCGCTCCGCGCGCTGCCGCCCGGGGCCCTCCAGGGACGCCGGCTCCGGCCGGGCGGCAGCGTCCGCGCCGGTCGCCACCGCGCCCGGGCCGGGGGAGAACCCGTCCGGGGGCGCCGCGTCATCGGTGAGGGCCCGCACGGGGTCGGCGACGCCCCAGCCGTCCGCGTCGTCGCGCCCCGGCCGGGTGCGCCGCGCTGTCCGCTCGATCTGCGCCACGACCTGGCCTTGCGTCCAGTCCGGGTGCTTGGCGCGGATCAGCGCGGCCACCCCGGCGACGTACGGCGCCGAGAAACTGGTCCCGCTGTCCACGCACTGGCCCGCCACCGGCACCGTCGAGGCCATGCCGACCCCGGGCGCCAGCACGCCGACCCAGCCGCCCTCCTGGGAGAACGGCGCCCGGCGGCCGGAGCGGTCCGAGGCGCCCACCGCCAGGACGCCGGGGTAGGCCGCCGGGTAGACGGTGTGGCGGGTGCCGTGCGCACCGTCGTTGCCCGCGGCGGCGACCACGACCACGTCCTTCGACAGCGCCCACCGCACGGCGTCGGCCAGGGCCGGATCCGTCCCGGCCGCGGTGTCCTGCGAGATGTTGATGACCGAGGCCCCGGCGTCCACCGCCCTGCGTACCGCGACGGCCAGCGAGTCCGCGGTCCCGCCGCCCTGGTCGTCGTTCTGCCGGACGGGGATGATCTCGGCCTCCGGCGCCAGGCCGACCAGACCGGAACCCGGCTGCGGCCGGGCCGCGATGATGCCCGCGACCTCGGTGCCGTGGCCGACCGGATCGTCGGTGCCGTTCCCGGCCGGGTCGATGAGGTCCACGCCGTCGTGGGCGTCCACCGCGCCGGCCAGTTGCGGATTGCGCGCGTCGACGCCGGTGTCGATGACGGCGACCCGCACGCCCCCGCCGCGGGTGGACCGCCACAGCTGGGCGAGCAGCAGCCGCCGCAGCCACCACGGCGTCTCGGGTATCCGCGGGGCGGGATAGGCGCACGCGCCCTCCCCGGCGAGCATGACCCGCGCGTCCGGTACCGGTCCGGCGAGCGCGGCAAGGGCAGTGAGCACCGCGAGCACCGCGACCACACACCGGACGGCGCGGGCCGGGCACCCGCCGGCCCTGGTGCGGCTCACCACCCCTGGGTCCGCAGGGCGTCGCCGGTGTCCAGCGCCGGGCCGGCGGACAGGAACGCCGACCACGCCGCCGGGACCTGACGGGGTGTCACCCCCGCGTACCCCAGCCGCGCCAGGTCGTCGCCGCCGGACGGCACCGCGTACCGCAGCCCGGTGTCCGTCACCAGGAACAGCCCGGAGGCCGCCCCGTCACCGGTCTCCCGGTACAGCAGCCCGCTGCCGGGCGTCACATACGCGCCGGTGGCCGGGTCGCCGAGCGGCACCGGGTAGCCGCCGGACGCCCAGACGCCGAGCCGCGGGCGGCCCCGGCGGTCCGCGGTGCCCTGGTAGACGCCGCACACCGTGTCCGTCCGGCCGGTGTTGACCTGCCGCGGCGGCCGGGACGGCAGCCCGGGGGCGCGGAACGCCCCGCCGGCCGGGGAGAGTTCCGCGGCGGGGACCGGCCGGGCCGCGGGTCCCGCGTCGCCGTACAGGCCGCGGGTGTCCGGGTCCGCCAGCAGCAGCCGCGCCGTCAACTCCGTGACGGGCGCGACCTTCCCGGGCAGGACGACGTAGTAGTGGGCGCCGTCGCCGTCCGGGACCGCCAGGACCATGCCGACCCGGTCGGTGTCCGCGTCCAGCCGGGAAACGCCCGCGGGGGAGCCGGGGTCGGCGGGCAGCCGCGGGAAGTCCAGCGCGGGGCCGGAGGGCAGGGTGGCCAGCCAGTCCGCGGTGACCGGCTGGGGCCGCGGGGCGCCGCCGAACAGCGCCTGCGCCAGGGTGTCCGGGGCCGTTCCGGACAGCGGGTGCCGGGTGCCGTGGGCGTCCACGAGATAGCGGGTGCCGTCCGGCCCCTGGACGTACAGCGCCTGGTCACCGGTGAGACGGCCGCGGCCGGCCACCCGGTCCGCGTCGCGGGCGGCGAGCACGAACGCGGCCTTGTCCACGGACCCCGAGCCGTCCGGTCCGGGCTGCTCGCACACCGACCACACCTTGGCGGTGCCCGCGTCGGCGGGGCCGGGCAGCCGGTCGGGGGCGTAGGGGATGCCGAGCGTGGCGCCGTGCGGGAGGTGCCCGTCGTCCAGCACCCGCTCGTCGACCATCAGCACGCCGTACCGGCTCGGGTCCAGCAGCAGCCGGGCGGACGCCAGGTTGAGCACCGGGTGCAACTCGACGGTGCCGCCGGTCCGCAGCACCACATAGCGCGTGGTGGACTCGCTGCCCACCAGCACCTTGGCGCCCACCTCGTCCCAGCCCGGGGGCGCGGCCGGGCGGATCAGGCCCCACAGGCCGTATCCGGCCAGCAGCAGCGCGGCCGCCACCAGGCCGGGGACGAGGGTGCGCACCGGCCGTGGGGCGCCGGACCCGGCGCGGGCCCGCAGGAAGGCGTCCACCGCCCGTCTCCGCGCGAAGGCCTGGGCGCCGGTCTCGTCCCGCCGCGAAGCCATGGGCTGCCGCCTCCCCCGTGTGGTCACGCACCCGTCGCGGCCCGCCGCTCAGTCGGTGCCGCCGGGCCGCTTCCTACTATGCCGGGCCGGGCGGTACCCGTCGTGCCGCGGGTCCGCCGGCGCGGGCAACCGCCCGGCGCCCGAGGGCGTCCCACACCAAGGGCGACAGGCCCCCGCACCACCCGTGGGCGCCGGGCCCACGGCGCGCCGCCCGGAGACCCCGGGCCCGGCCGAGGTACAGCACCGCAGGGGGAGCCCCGAGTGAAACAGCTCGACATCGATGCCGTCACCAAACGCTACGGCGAGCACCTGGCGCTCGACGCCCTGTCGTTCACCGTCCCGCCCGGAGAGATCTTCGGGTTCGTCGGCAGCAACGGAGCGGGCAAGACGACCACCATGCGCATCGCCGTGGGCGTGCTGGCGGCCGACAGCGGGACGGTGCGCTGGGGCGGCACGCCGGTGAGCGGCCAGGAGACCGCCCGGTTCGGGTACATGCCCGAGGAACGCGGCCTGTACCCGAAGATGACCGTGGCCAGGCAACTGGTCTACCTGGGCCGCCTGCACGGCCTGACGGCCTCCGAGGCGCGCCTGGCCATGCTCCGCTGGACCGACCGGCTCCGCATCGGCGAGCACCGCGACCGGACCGTCGACTCCCTCAGCCTCGGCAACCAGCAGCGGGTGCAACTGGCCGCCGCCCTGGTGCACGACCCCGACGTGCTCATCCTCGACGAGCCGTTCTCCGGCCTCGACCCGCTGGCCGTCGACGACATGAGCGCCGTCCTGCGGGACCAGGCCGCCCAGGGCACCCCGGTGCTCTTCTCCAGCCACCAACTGGAGCTGGTGGAGCGGCTGTGCGACCGGGTCGGCGTGGTCAGCGCCGGACGGCTCGCCGCCTGCGGCACCCTCGACGAACTGCGCGGCGCGCCCGGCGCCGGCCGCCTGTGGCTGCGCGTCGACGGCGCCCCCGCCGACTGGCCGTCCCGCACCCGCGTCATCGCCTCCCACCGCGCCGAGGACGACGGTCTGGCCGTCGAACTCGCCCCCGGATTCGACGAGAACGACCTGCTGCGCGCCGCGATGGAACACGGCCGGGTCCGCGGACTGGCCCGGCGGCGCCCCACACTGACCCAGCTCTTCCGCGACCTGGTGGACGCGGTCCCACCGTCGGAACCGTCGGAACCGAAGGAATCGACGGAACCGGCGGAACCGGCGTATGAGGGGACGGTGGCGCCGTGACCCGCATCGGCGACCGGCGGCAGGGCTCCTGGAGGGACGTCCTGCTGGTGTACCGGCGCGAGATCGACGCACGGATGCTCACCAAGGGCTACCTGATCGGCCTGCTGGCCACGGCCGCCGCCGTGGTGGGACTGGTGATCGCCTTCTCCCCCTCCGACTCGCCCAAGGCGTACACCGTCGCCGTCTGCGGCGGCCCGGCCGGTGCGTTCGGGCCCGTCCCGCAGGGCATCCGCACCCGCCCGTGCGCCGATGCCGCCGACGCCCGCGCCCTGACCGGCGCCAAGCACGCGGACGCCGCGGTCGTGGCGCACGACGGCGCCGTCTCCGTCCTGGTCCGCGGCGACACCGCGCAGCCGGCCCGGGACGCGGCGGTCGCCCTGGGCCGCCAGTGGGCCACCACCACCGCGCTGCGCAGCCGGCACGTCGACACCGCCCGCCTGGCCCGCGACATCGCCGCCGCGGGCCCGCACCTGGTCACCGTCGGCGGCGGCGCCGGCCACGGCGACACCGGGCAACTGGGCGCCGCCGTCGGCATGGTGTTCGTGCTGTTCATGCAGATCTTCGGGCAGGGCGCGGCGGTCGCGCAGGGCGTGGTCGAGGAGAAGTCCACCCGCATCGTCGAGGTGCTGCTGTCCACCCTCACCCCGGTCCGGCTGATGATCGGCAAGGTCGCCGGCATCGGAACGGCGGCACTCACCCAGATCTTCGTCATGGCCGCCGCCCTGGTCGGCACCCGCTACGCCGAGCACACCCGGACCATGACCCTGCCGGGCACCGCCGCCCTGGTCTCCGGCGTGTGCTGGTTCCTGCTGTCCTTCGTGCTGTTCGCGTTCCTGTTCGCGGCGGCCGGCTCCCTGGTCTCCCGGCCGGAGGAACTCCAGTCCGTCCTCATGCCGATCATGCTCATCGCGATGGCGCCCCTGGCGGTCGCGGCGGCCGCGGCGGGCTCGATCACCGCCCCCTGGGTGGCCGTCGTGCGCTACATCCCGCCCTTCTCCGGCCTGCTGATGCCCCTGGAGGCGAGCGTGAACGCCGTCTCCCCGGAACAGCAACTGCTCGCCGCGGGCGTGATGCTGCTGGTGACGGCGGCCTGCGCCTGGCTGGGCGCGCGCATCTACCGCAACTCCATCCTCCGCATCGGCGCCACCCTCCGCTGGCGCCAGGGGTGGGCGGCGTGAGCGGGCGCTACGGCACCTTCCTGTACGGCCGCTGAAGGTCCTCGGAGGGACGGAGACGCCGTCCGGCCGCGCGACGACGAACACCCCGCGCCCAGCCTTCCGGCCGGGCGCGGGGTGTTCGGGTACTTCCGCGGACCTGCGGGTCAGCGGGATGGTGTCCGGTCAGACGATGGCGTCGTAGGTGCCCCACCCGGTGTCGATCCGGCTCCGCGAGCCGTACGGTGCCGAGCTGTTGCCCGTACCGGGGTAGAGGTACAGGTTGCCGGAGGAGTCGCGGGCTACCAGGTCCGGCTTGCCGTCGCCGGTGAGGTCACCGGGGCCGACCATGGTGTAGCCGCCCCAGCCGTAGCCGACCTTGGTGCGGGGTCCGAACGGCGAGGTGGTGCTGCCGGTGCCGGGGTAGACGTACAGGTTTCCCGAGGAGTCCCGGGCCAGCAGGTCCGGCTTGCCGTCGCCGGTGAGATCGCCGGAGTTGACCATGGTGTAGCCGCCCCAGCCGTAACCGGCCTTGGCGCGGGGTCCGAACGGCGAGGTGGTGCTGCCGGTGCCGGGGTAGACGTACAGGTTGCCGGAGGAGTCCCGGGCCAGCAGGTCGGACTTCCCGTCGCCGGTGAGGTCCCCCATGCCGAGCATGGTGTAGCCGCCCCAGCCGTAACCGGCCTTCACCCGCGCGTCGAAGGGTGCCGACGGGTCACCGCTGCCCACGTAGTACCAGAGGTTGCCGGAGGTGTCGCGCGCGACCAGGTCGCCGGTGCCGTCGGCGTGGAACACCGACATCGCCGTGATGGCGTCGTAGCCGCCCCACCCGTAGCCGATCTGGGACCGCGACCGGAACGGCGACGACGCGACGCCCGTGCCCTGGTACTGCCACAGGTTGCCGGAGCCGTCGCGGGCGATGACGTCCTGACGCGCGGAGGCGGCGGCGCCGAGCGGCTGCTGCTCCGCGAAGGCGAGCCCGTTGGGCAGCGCGGTGTCCGCCAGGGTGGACACCTGGAGACGGTGTCCACCGGTCCCCGTGTACGCCGTCCCGGAGTTGTAGTCGTAGTCCAGCGCCTGGCCGTCCGGCGTCCACTTCGGGTAGTCGTGGGTGGCCGAGTCGGTGGTCAACTGGGTCGCGGTGCCTGACCCGTCGGCGGCCTGGACGAAGATCTGGTCGTATCCGCCGACGCTGCGGACGAAGGCGATCCGGCTGCCGTCCGGGGAGACGTCCGGCATCGTCCCGTCGGCGATCAGCAGCCCCGCGGTGTGGGTGCCGTGGTCCGTCCAGATGTCCACCGAGGAGGCGGTGTGGTGCTCGAAGACCACGGCGCCGGTGGTGGGGGAGATGCTGGGATACCAGTCGTCGCCGCCGGTGGGCGCGGAGAACCAGGGCTTGATGTCGCCGCTTCCCCCGTGCTGGGAGACATCCCAGGAAGCCGGGGTGTAGCCGAGCTGCTGGCTGCCGTCCGAGCCGAGCCCCGCGGAGGCCGTGATGAGCGACGAGCCGTCGGCGGTGAACACCGGGTCCCGGTCGACTCCGCTGGTCAGCGTGCGCGTCCCGGTGCCGTCCGGACGGACGGCGGAGACGGCGCCGGCACCGTTCTGGAAGGCGATCAGCGAGCCGTCCGGTGACCATGAGGGGTTCTGCCCCTGGTTGTGCCCGCCATTGGAGGAAGTGATCGGAACGAGGCCGGAACCGTCCGCGTTCTCGGTCGCGAGGGTCTGGGTGCCGTCCGCGTAGATCAGCACCCCGGCGAGCACACCCGGGGTACCGGGCAGTGCGGCCTGAGCCGCCGGGGTGGCGCCGCAGGCGAAACCTGCGGCCAGGGCGCCGGTCAACGCGAGGTGCGTCGCCCGCCGCCGGAGTATTCGGTGCATCGGAACTCTTCTCGCTCGTGCATCCGTTGGAGTGCGCGTACGAAGCTCCACAGGTCTCGCCCGCGCAAGGCGCACATCCTACGGCGGCGGGAAAGCCCGCGAGCCGGGTTCCGACCGGTGGCCGGCGCCGCCCGACTGCCGGGCGTTCACGCGTCGTTGAGCGGTGGGCCCTGTGATCGTTGATCAGCGCGTCCCGCCGCGATCCACCGCGGCCGGTTCGACCGGTTCGACCGGCCTGATCGCGGCGAGTACGCGGCGTTCGTCCGCCAGTACGGCTCCGACCTGACGAACGGGCCGAGATGCACGGTTCTCGTTGAGGTGGGCGAGTCGACGATGGTCCTATGGGCGGGCCGGCACGTCACCACGAGCCGGCAGGCGGCCGAGGAGTGGCCCCGGCGGGTCCGGGCCCTGCGGACGGACGGCGGCCGGAGGGAACGGCAGGCCTTCTCGACCTGATGGAGCGGACGTGAGCATGAGAGTGTTGCCGATCCCGGCTGATCGCGATGAGTTCGACGCCTTGGTCGTCAGGACCGACTACTCCGACGAGGAGGCGTGGCACGGTCTGAAGTCGGCCCTGACGGAAACGGGTGACGGCCGAGTCCGCTTCGTCGACGATCCGGTGTGCGCGGGCGCGAGCGTCGACGAGGTGCTGGCGGCGGTAGCCACCGATGAGGACCTGTCCGTTGTCTTCCTCGCCGACGCCACGACGATGCACTCCGCCCACCAGGCGCTCCTCGCGGTGACCGTCAGCTCGCCGGAGATCCTCGGCGAGGAGGACCACGCGGCGCTGATCGAGTTCGGGCGTGAGTTCCGGGCCGTGCCCGTGGCGGTTCACGGCATCTACGCGAACGTGCAGCTGTGCAACATGGGCTTCGAGGAGTACGCGGAAGCTGCCCAGAGCGACCCCGAGGGCGTCTTCCGCGCCTTCTAGCCGTACGTCGGCCTGGACGTTGGTGACGCGGCGCCTACCTCAGTCCGCGGACGACATCGCCGAGCGTGGCCACGCCCTCCGCACTCCAGGGGCCGGTGGCGAGCACCACGACGTGGTCGATGCCGAGTTCCGCGAAGGCGGCACAGCGCTCGGCGAAGCCGTCCGCGGATTCCCCTGGCCGCAGCCGGGTGCTCACCGTCTTCTCGATCTCGCCGTAGGGGCGGCCCAGGTCCGCGCAGTGCGCGGCGAGGACGGACAGTTTGCGCTGCAGCGTCCTGCCGCCGTCGGGGACGTCGAACAGGTTGCAGGCGTCGCCGTACGTGGCGACCAGCCGCAGCGTCTTCCGCTCGCCCATGCCACCGATCAGGATGGGCGGGCGGGGCCGACGGACCGGCTTCGGACTGGTCACCGGCCGCGTCAGCCGGTAGTACGTGCCATGGAACGGCATCCGGTCCCTGCCGGACCACATGTGCTGCGCCAGCCGGAGGATTTCCTCCAACCGCTCGAACCGTTCCGTCACGGGCGGCAGCGGCAGTCCCATCGACTCCGCCTCCCCCTGGTGGTAGCCGGCTCCGATGCCGAGCCATGCCCGGCCGCCGGAGAGCACGTCGAGCGTGGTGACCATCTTGATCAGCAGCGCGGGCTCCCGGAAGGTCGCCGCGGTGACCATGGCGCCGAGCCGGATCCGGGTGGTCCGCGCGGCCAGGAAACCCAGCGCGGTGTACGCCTCCAGCATCTCCGCGTCGGGCTCACTGTTCGGATCGGCCTGGATCAGGTGATCGCTGATCCACACGGTGTCGAGCCCGGCGTCGTCGGCCGCCCGCGCGACTCGCCCGAGATGGCGGCCGATCCCGCCGGGGCCGCCCGGCCATGAGTAGTTCGTGATCGTGATGCTGAGCCGCACGGCTCGCCTCTTCCCTTTCGCTGGACCGTCGGATGGTCAGGAGGCGGCCGCGTGGACGTCGCCGTGGCCGGCCGCGACAGCGGGCCGGCGCCGCGCGGCCCGTTCCCTCGGCACGAGCAGCGCCACCACGACAAGCCACACCATGCCCGCGAAGCGGCCGATGGACATCAGCACGGCCGGCCCGGGCACCAGCAGCGTGGCCGCGGACAGCACCGCCAGAACAGCGATCACGATTCCGGCGACGGCCACCCAGCGGGGCAGCCGGTTCAGGAACCAGCACGTGATGGCCATGCCGAGGACGCAGATACCGAGCGCCGCGGTATGCGCGGGCCCGCCGCAGAGGAACAACAGGTAGTGCACGGTCCGCACCACCGCCGGATCGTCGGTCATGCCCGGCCGGCCCAGCACCCACTGCAGCAGGCCGGCGATCGCGAGGAACACGGAGGCGACGACGCCGCCGACCCCGGCGATCGCGGGTCCCGGCGCGTTGGGAGCCAGGAACTGCAGCCTGGACAGCAGGACGGCGCTGAACAGCGTGAGCATGATGGCGGCGGCCAACTGGAGGAACCCGTTCACCTGCGACGCGGTCTGGCCGTGCGCGAAGTAGCGCTGGACGGCATCGGGGCTGGAGAACGGCGAGGGCAGGGAACCGGTGCCGAGCGCGGGCCCGGTGACCAGGCTCGCGCCGAAGAGCAGGACGAAGGCGGCCGCCGGCGCGCCGAGCGGCGGTCCGGGGTGCTGTTTGCCTTTGGCGGTCTGTGACACGGACGTCATGACCTTTCCTCCCGTCGGATCAGAATCAGGACCGGGATCAGAACCAG
>JBEHXI010000273.1:0-9619 GCA_048498775.1 Actinomycetota bacterium
ACCGTCCGCGAACTGCGTGCCGCCCTGGCCGCCGCCCGCACCGCGGCCCGGCCGACGTGCGTATACGTGGAGACCGCCGAGACCGCCGAGACCGCCGAGGGGGCCGCGCCGCCCGCCCAGGCGTGGTGGGACGTGCCGGTCGCCGCGACCGCCGAGCGCCCCGCCGCGCGGCGGGCCCGCGCGGAGTACGAGGCCCGGCTCGCCGACCGCCGCCGCCCGCTGTGACCCCGCCGACCCGCGATGTCCGGACAATGTGATGTCCACGCTTCCTGTCGTCACGACGGCCCGCTACCCTCGCCCCGTGCCCTCCGCCCCCGACTCCGGCTCCGCGTCCCTGGACTTCCAGGTCGACCGGTCCAGCCCCGTGCCGCTGTACTACCAGCTCGCCCAGCAGCTGGAGAGCGCCATCGAGCACGGCCGGCTGGCCCCGGGCAGCCTGCTCGGCAACGAGATCGAGCTGGCCGGGCGGCTCGGCCTGTCCCGCCCCACGGTCCGCCAGGCCATCTCGTCCCTGGTCGACAAGGGCCTGCTGGTGCGCCGCCGGGGCATCGGCACCCAGGTGGTCCACAGCCAGGTCAAGCGCCCCCTGGAGCTGAGCAGCCTCTACGACGACCTGAAGGCCGCCGGGCAGAGCCCGGCCACCCGGGTGCTGCGCAACGAGATCCAGCCGGCGTCCGCCGAGGTCGCCGCCGCCCTCGGGATCGCCGAGGGCGACGACGTCGCGGTCATCGAGCGGCTGCGCCTGGCCCACGGCGAGCCGATGGCCCATCTGTGCAACCACCTGCCGCCCGGCCTGCTGGATCTTGGCACCCCCCAGCTGGAGGCCACCGGCCTGTACCGGATGATGCGCGGCGCCGGCATCACCCTGCACAGCGCCCGCCAGAGCATCGGCGCCCGCACCGCCACCGGCCAGGAGGGTGCCCTGCTCGGTGAGCCGGCCGGGTCCGCCCTGCTGACCATGCAGCGCGTCACCTACGACGACACCGGCCGCGCCGTGGAGTTCGGCACCCACATCTACCGCGCGACCCGCTACGCCTTCGAGTTCCAGCTGCTGGTCAGGCCCTGACGGGGCCCCCGCCGCGGCGCCCGGGCCAGGGTGTGCGGTGCCTCACACATCCCCGTGGGGCACAATCGGCACGACACCCCCGACCCGGAGAAGCCCCTTGACCGCTTACCGCGAGCGAGCCCTCCAGACCGTCCAGGCCGTCGGCCGCCGGGAGCGCCGCTCCCACCTGACGGCCCCCCGCGTGCCGACCGTCGGCATCGACATCGGCGGCACCAAGGTGATGGCAGGTGTCGTCGACGCGGACGGCGCGATCCTGGAGAAGCTGCGCACCGAGACCCCCGACAAGTCCAAGAGCCCCAAGGTCGTCGAGGACACCATCGTCGAACTGGTCCTGGACCTCTCCGAACGGCACGATGTGCACGCCGTCGGCATCGGCGCCGCCGGCTGGGTGGACGCCGACCGCTCCCGGGTGCTGTTCGCCCCCCACCTGTCGTGGCGCGACGAGCCGCTGCGCGACGCGCTCACCGCCCGCCTGCGGGTGCCCGTGATGGTCGACAACGACGCCAACACCGCCGCCTGGGCCGAGTGGCGCTTCGGCGCCGGGCGCGGCGAGAGCGACCTGGTGATGATCACACTGGGCACCGGCATCGGCGGCGCCATCCTGGAGGACGGCCGGGTCAAGCGCGGCCGCTACGGGGTGGCCGGGGAGTTCGGCCATATGCAGGTCGTCCCCGGCGGCCACCGCTGCGCCTGCGGCAACCGCGGCTGCTGGGAGCAGTACAGCTCCGGCAACGCCCTGGTCCGCGAGGCCCGGGAGCTGGCCGCCGCCGACTCGCCGGTCGCCCACGGGATCAACGAGCGGGTCGGCGGGCGGATCGCCGACATCACCGGCCCGCTGATCACCGAGCTGGCGCGGGCCGGCGACCCGATGTGCGTGGAGCTCTTCCAGGACATCGGGCAGTGGCTGGGCGTCGGCCTGGCGAACCTGGCCGCCGCCCTCGACCCGTCCTGCTTCGTCATCGGCGGCGGCGTCAGCGCGGCCGACGAACTGCTGATCGGCCCGGCCCGGGACGCGTTCCGCCGCCATCTGACCGGCCGCGGCTACCGCCCGGAGGCCCGCATCGCCAAGGCCGAACTCGGCCCGGAGGCCGGCATGGTCGGCGCCGCTGACCTCGCCCGGCTGGTCGCCCGCCGCTTCCGCCGCACCAGCCGCCGCCGGGTGGAACGCCACGAACGCGTCGCCGCCACGCTGCGGACCTCCGCCCGCGGGAAGGTGGTGGGCCTGTGAACGCCGAGGAGCACACCCCCGCCGAGCGGCGCGCCCTGCCGCGCCGGGTGCGGTGGATCGTCGTCCCGCTGCTGGTGCTGGTCCCGGCCGGATACCTGGGCTGGGCCGCCGTGCAGAGCCGGAACTCCGGCCAGGACCCGCAGCTGCGCGCGGAACTGGCCGGGATGGTCAGGGACTGGCCCTCCGGGGTCCAGCGCCGCGTCTACAAGGTGCCCATCCCCACCAACGCCGTCCGCGTCGGCTACTTCGAGACCAACTCCTGGCAGACCAGCTCGCTGTACGTGCAGTTCACCACCAGCGCCGGCGGCCTGGACGGCTTCCTCGCCGGGCTCGGCACCAGCCGCGCCGCGCTGCGCACCGGCCAGGTCACCGCGACGGCCGCCCAGGCGGCCCGGGTCGGCTGGCGGTTCTCGCCCGGCCACCACTGGGCGGGCCTGGTGCTGCCGGCCCGGGACGGCTTCCCGGCCCACCAGGTCACGGTGAACCTCGACGACCCGGACGTCCCGGCCGTTTACGTGGTGTCCACCGTCACGTTCCACTGACGGCCGCCGAACGCCGCCAGACGCGCCCTGTTGAAAGTGACCTTCCGTTTTCTCGGTACCGTGGCACGGTGACTGACCCGAAGACCCTCCAGCACCGGATCGAAGGCCCGCAGGACGCCCCGGTCCTCGTGCTCGGCCCGGCCCTCGGCACCACATGGCACATGTGGGACCGGCAGGTTTCCGAACTCACCGGCAACTGGCGGGTCCTGCGCTACGACCTGCCGGGCCACGGCGGCGCGCCCGCCGACCCGGCCGGCTCGGTCGGCGAGCTCGCCGACCGCCTGGTGGCCACGCTCGACGGTCTCGGCATCGACCGGTTCGGCTACGCCGGCTGCCAGCTCGGCGGGGCCGTCGGCACCGAACTGGCGCTGCGCCACCCGGAGCGGGTCGCCTCGCTCGGCCTGCTGTCCGCCGCGGCGCGCTTCGACACCCCCGACGCCTGGCGGCAGTTCGGGGTGGTCGTGCGCTCCGGCGGCCTGGACCGCATCGCGCGCAGCACGCCCGAGCGGTGGTTCACCACCGTCTTCCGCGCCGCGCAGCAGCCCATCGTGGACTGGGCCGTGCAGATGGTCCGCGCCACCGACGTGGACTGCTACATCGCCGCCTGCGAGGCGCTGGCCTCCTACGACGTACGCGACCGGCTCGCCGGGGTCACCGTGCCGACCCTGGTCGTCGCCGGGGCGCAGGACCCCGCGACGCCGCCCGCCGACGCCCGGGTGCTGGTCGCCGGCATCCCCGACGCGCGGCTCGCCGTGGTCCCCGGCGCCGCGCAGCTCGTCCCCGTGGAGCAGCCGCGCGCCGTCACCGACCTGCTGGTGCGGCACTTCTGCACCGCGTGGCTGCCCGCGGTCCCGCGCGCCGCCGCCCGCCCGGTGCCGCCGCCCGCCGCCCCGCCCGTCCCGCGCCGCGCCGCCGAGCCGGTCCCCGCCGAGGTGCCCGCCCAGCGGTCCGCGGCGCACCCGGACCCGTACGAGAAGGGCATGCGGCTGCGCAGACAGGTGCTCGGCGACGCCCACGTGGACCACAAACTGGCCAACGCGGACGCGCTGACCGCCGACTTCCAGGAGTTCGTCACCCGCTACGCCTGGGGCGAGATCTGGAACCGGCCCGGCCTGGACCGCAAGACCCGCAGCTGCATCACGCTCACCGCGCTGATCGCCGGCGGCCACCTCGACGACTTCGCCAGCCACACCCGCGCCGCGCTGCGCAACGGCCTGGCCCCCGCCGAGATCAGGGAGGTGCTGATGCACGCCGCCGTCTACTGCGGGGTGCCGGCCGCCAATTCGGCGTTCGCGGTGGCCCAGCGGGTCATCAAGGAGGAGACGGATCTCCCACGGTAGATTGCGCGGGCGCCGCGCACCGCGGCGCGGGGAGGAAGGACGGCCATGCGGCTGACGAAGAAGGGCCACGCCTGTATCCGTCTGGAGAAGGACGGCCGGACCCTGGCCATCGACCCGGGCGGCTTCAGCGAGGCGGACGCCGCCGTGGGCGCGGAGGCCATCCTCGTCACCCACGAGCACCCCGACCACTTCGACGAGGGGCGGCTGCGCGCCGCCCTGGAGGCCGACCCCGAGGCCCGGATCTGGACGCTGCGCAGCGTCGCCGAGAAGCTGACCGCGGCCTTCCCCGGCCGGGTGCACACCGTCGCCGAGGGCGACACCTTCACCGCCGCCGGGTTCGAGGTGGAGGTGCACGGCCGGCTGCACGCCGTCATCCACCCGGACATCCCGCGCGTCACGAACGTCGGCTATCTGCTCGACGGCACGCTGTTCCACCCCGGCGACGCGCTGACCGTCCCCGGCCGTCCGGTGGAGACGCTGATGCTTCCGGTGCACGCGCCGTGGAACAAGCTCTCCGAGGTCGTCGACTACGTCCGCGAGGTCGCGCCGCGCCGCGCCTACGCCGTCCACGACGGGCTGATCAACGCCAACGGCCAGGGGATCTTCGCGCGGATGCTGGGCCCGGCGGGCCCCGGAATCGGCGACGCGGTCTACGAGCGGCTCACCGAGGGGACCACTGTCGGTCTGTCCGGGTAGATTGCCGGGCATGGCACTGCGCATCGCGACCTGGAACGTCAACTCGATAACGGCCCGCCTGCCCCGGCTGCTCGCCTGGCTGGAGCGGACGGGCACGGACGTGCTCTGCCTCCAGGAGCTCAAGTGCGGGCCCGACGCGTTCCCGTACGAGCCGCTGCGGCAGCTCGGCTACGAGGCGGCCTGCCACTGCACCGGCCGCTGGAACGGCGTGGCGGTGCTCTCCCGGGTCGGGATGGCGGACGTGGTGCGCGGGCTGCCCGGCGAGCCGGGATACCCGGAGGAGGAGCCGGAGCCGCGCGCGGTCGCGGCGACCTGCGGCCCGGTGCGCGTGTGGTCGGTCTACGTCCCCAACGGCCGGGAGATCGGCCACGCCCACTACGCGTACAAGCTGCGCTGGCTTGAGGCGCTGCGCGCGGCGGCGGCCGGGGACGCCGCCGGGCAGCTGCCCTTCGCGGTGCTCGGGGACTTCAACGTCGCGCCCACCGACGAGGACGTCTGGGACCTGTCGGTCTTCGAGGGCATGACGCACGTCACCCCCGACGAGCGGGCGGCGCTGGCCGCGCTGCGCGACACCGGGCTGACCGACGTCGTCCCGCGCCCGCTGAAGTACGACCGCCCGTACACCTACTGGGACTACCGGGAGCTGTGCTTCCCGAAGAACAAGGGCATGCGCATCGACCTGGTGTACGGCAACAAGCCGTTCGCCGGAGCGGTGACGGACGCCTGGGTGGACCGCGAGGAGCGCAAGGGCAAGGGCGCCTCGGACCACGCCCCGGTCGTCGTGGACCTGGAGCCCTGAGCCATGGGCCAGGCGTCCTTCTTCGAGCGGTGGCGCGCGCGGCACGGCGCCGGGAGCGGCCCGGCCGCGGGGGAGCCGGCGGCCGCCGATCCGCAGGCGGTCGCCGCGCTGCTGGCCGAGTGCGAGCTGCTGCGCGAGCAGGCCTCGGCGGCCGGCGTGGCACTCGACGACACCCCGGCGTCCCTGGAGGCGCTCGACCAGCTGGTGCCGCGCTGGCGCGACGACCCGGAGCGGCAGTCCTGGCTCGGCCACGACGCGGGCCTGTACCTGGGCACGGTGATCGTGCGGACGGTGCCGGGCGCGGTCTGGCAGGTCTGGCCGGACGGCCGCCCGGTCGTCCGGCTGTCCTCCGGGCGGGAGATCGACGTGGTCGCCGCGGGTGAGACCTGGGCGGCGGGCGGCAGCCCCGAGCTGACCCAGGTCTACGCGGAGGCGGCGGAGGGCGCGTAGCGGCGCCGCGCTCCCGCCATCCGCCAGAAGTCGCGCCTCTTGCGCGGCGGACGGCCGCGCGTACCCGGTATCGGAGCCTTGGACAGGCATGATTGCCGCAGGGCCTACCAATTACCGCATACCGGGAGATACGACATGGAATCCCTGGAGAAGCTCCCCAACATCGGTGCGATCCTGGCCGACCGGCTGCGCGGCGCCGGGGTGACCGACGCGGCCGAACTGCGACGTCTCGGGGCGGAGGCGGCCTTCGCCAGGATCCGCGCCGCGCTGCCCGCCGACGCCTGCAGCCACACCCTGTTCGCGCTGGAGGGCGCGATCCGCGGCACCCGCTGGACCTCGATCCCGCAGGACGAGCGGGCCACCCTCGCCTCCCGCGTGCTGGGCTGACCTCGGCGCGCCTGCGCCGAACTCCGGCACGCCCTCTCTTATGCGGCGCACAGCTTCGGCACAGTGCCCGCACACCGCGGTGCGGTGGACTTCCCCGGTCGAACGAGCCCCGCGCGCCCGCGCGGACTGCCGAGGAGTTGCCGACTGATGATCCGCCTTCGCACCGCCCGACGGGCCCGGACCGTGCCCGCCGCCGTCGCCCTGCTCGCCGCGTCGTCGCTGCTCCTGGCCGCCTGCGGCTCCTCGACGGCCACCTCGACCTCGTCGGGCGGCACGGGCGGGCAGGCGCGGCAGTCGCAGTGCCGGCGGCCGTCCGGCGCCCCGGGCGGGCCGGGCGGCATGGGCGCCATGCCGTCGGGGATGCCGTCGGGGATGCCCTCGGGCATGCCGTCCGTGCGGCCGTCCGGAATGCCGTCGGGGATGCCGTCGGCCCGGACCTCCGGGAAGCCCGGCGTGCGGCCGTCCGGCATGCCCGGCGGTTCCGGAGCCGGCGCCTGCGACCCGGACGGCGACGGGGACGGCGGCGCCATGGCCTCGGCGGCGCCGTCGGCCTGACCCGTGACCCCGGTGGCGGGCACATCCCCCGGCCCGCCACCGGACCCCTCCGGGCCTCAGCCCTGCCGCAACGGCACCGACAGCCAGGACGGGTCGCCGGCCGGCGAGGAGAGGGTCAGCCGGGAGCCGGCCGGGTTGTGCTGGATGTACAGCGGGTCGGCGGAGTCGATCACCACGGCGAGCCGGTGCCCGGCCGGCACGTCGTAGGCCGTCGAGAACAGGTCGAAGTCCGCGGTGAACGGGGTGCCGGGGGTCAGCCCGGTCCAGGTCTGCGGCGCGTGGGTGATCAGCTTGCCGACCCCGGCCGCGTCCACGTCGTACAGGTACGCCACCACGGTCGCCTTGTCGGCCGTCGTGGTCAGCGTGGTGTGCAGGTGGGCGGTGCCGCGGACGCGCTGGGCGGTGCCGTACACCGGGGACTGCCACACGGCCGCGGCCGAACGGGGCAGCAGCGGGACGGCGACGGCCGGCGGCTCCTTGGCGAACTGGTCGGCGAGCTGGGAGAGGAAGATCAGCCCGCCGTCCGCGCCGGAGTCCACCCCGCCCGCGATGGTGTGCGTGCCGCCCAGGGCGATCCGCCGGGTGGCCGTCGGGACCGACGCCCAGCTCCGGTAGCCCTCGTAGCCGCCGCCGGTGCGCGACTCCAGTTGCACCGGTGCCTCGCGGTCGATGCCGTCGGCGGTGCCCTTGAGGTAGTGGTCCAGCCAGCGGCGGGCGTCGTTCCAGACGTCGTTGGGCAGGCCGAGCAGCCCGCCGGCCTCGGCGGTCGCGTGGTCGCCGGGCCGGAACTCCAGGCGCTTGGGGACCTTCAACCGGTCGTAGAACGCGGCGAGTTGGTTGGGCGGGAAGAGGCTGTCGCCCCAGGCGTTGCCCAGCATGATCGCCGCGCCGTTGGCGTTGATTTGGTCCAGGTAGGTGGCCGGGGAGCGCTCCTTGCCCCAGGCGATCATGGCGGCCTCCTTGTCGTACCGGGAGGCGAGGAAGTCGGCGAGCACCTGCTGGAGCTGCGCGCTCGGACGGCCCGTCAGATAGCCGGTGGCTCCCAGCATGGCGGCGGCCTGGAGGTGCTGGGTGCGGCCGCTGTAGATGGATCCGATCAGGTCGGCCCAGCCGCTGAGCGCGACGACGGCCCTGATCCGCCGGTCGTGCGCGGCTCCCATCAGGCCGAGCCCGGCGCCGTAGGAGACGCCGGCCATGCCGATGCGGTGCGGGTCGGCCGGGGTGTGGGCGAGGGTCCAGTCGATGACCTTGGAGATGTCGGCGACGTCCGGCGGCCCGGCCACCTCGATCCGCCCGCCGGACAGCCAGAAGCCGCGGGAGGTGTAACTGACCACCACATACCCGGATTCCGCCAGCCGGGTGGCCTGCGCCAGGTACTCCAGGTCGTTCAGCGACCAGCTGCTGGGGAGGATGACCACCGGGTGCCGGCCGGGGCCGGCGGGGGTGATGACGTTCGCCCGGAGGGTGATGCCGCCGGAGCCGGGGATGCCGACGAAGCGCAGGGTGGGGGCGGCGGCCGCGACGGCGGGGGCCGCGGAGGTGCTCGTGCCGGCGGCTGCGGGGGCGGCGCCGAGCGCCGCGGTGGCGGCCAGCGCCAGGGAGACGGCCGCGGCGACCGCGCGCGGCCGGGCGGTGCGGATGGGTGACACGAACGGCTCCTGTTGTCGCAGGGGAGCGCGCCGCTTGGCAGATGCGCGGGCAGGGCGTGGCAGGGAACGCGGCGGCGCGGGGAACGCGAAGTGGCTGGAGCGTAACCGGCGGTCGTTACCGTAGGTAATAGGTCGGCATGTTACGCACCGGTAACAATCATGGGATCCGGTCACGGGGGCCGGCCGGCTGGACCGCGTCTCCCGCCCGGAGCGCCTGTGCCGCCCCGCGCCCCGGCCGTGCCACCGTGGAGGGCCATCGCAGCCGTTCGGCTCTGGAGGCATGGATGGGCCCGGCCCCGACCACCCCGACGACCCGCCGCCTGACCGCCGTTGCCGCCGTCACCGCCCTCACGGCGGCGCTGACGGCCGGTCAGGCGCACGCGCACACCCCGCGGGCCCCGGTGAAGTCCCCGCTCGCCGTCGGCTACGGGGGAGCGGTCGCCAGTGTCGACGCCGACGCCTCGGCGGCCGGCATCGAGATCCTCCGGCGCGGCGGCAACGCCGTGGACGCGGCCGTCGCCACCGCCGCCGCGCTCGGCGTCACCGAGCCGTACTCCGCGGGCCTGGGAGGCGGCGGCTACTTCGTCCACTACGACGCCGCCACCGGCCGGATCAGCACCATCGACGGCCGCGAGACCGCCCCCCGAGCAGCCGGCGGCGGCCTGTTCACCGAGCACGGCAGGCCGCTGCCGCTCGCCGCCGCGATCACCAGCGGGCTGTCGGCCGGCGTCCCCGGCACCCCGGCCACCTGGCAGTCCGCCCTGGACGCCTGGGGCACCCGCTCGCTGGCGCAGACCCTGGAGCCCGCCGAGCGGATCGCCGAACGCGGTTTCACCGTGGACGCGACCTTCCGCGCCCAGACCGCGGTCAACCAGGCCCGCTTCGCCGACTTCCCGGCGACCGCGGC
>JBEHXI010000274.1:0-9587 GCA_048498775.1 Actinomycetota bacterium
CAGAGCCAGAGCGACAGCCCAGACCATCCTGCTGCGCTCCCACGCCGCGGGCACGCCACCGGCGCCGGAGAGCCGGCGGATCTCCACCACCCCTGCCCACGCCCGGGCTACCTGCTCCGCGCGGTCTTCGCTCCCCTCGCCCGCCGTCTCGTCCCCGGTCGCCGCCGCGAAGCCGCCCGGTTCCGAAGACTCCGGTGGCCCGTGGCTTTCACCCACGTGCCGCTGTAGCCGTGCGCGGACCTGCCGCCCCGCTTCGGTGAGGTAGGTTGCGCCGCGCCGGCCGTAGACCTGGGCCAGCTTCTTGGCGACCAGGGCCTCACGCACCACACCCGGGCCGTGCACCTCGCCTGTCACCGGATCCGACGCGAGGATCTCCCGGCGCTGCGGGCCGCTGAGGCCCTGGCAGTTCGTGCCTGGATCGCACACCGGAGCTGCCCTCCTCTCAACGGACCCGCGGACCACCGATCACAGGCGAGTATCGCGCGCCGCCTTCCACCGCCCCGCCAGTCCCCCTGCCTCGGGGTGAGAGTTCGCTGTCGGAGCCGGGGTCCGTACGGGATCCTGCACGCGTGATCGAACGGGAAGCCGCGGTTCAGGCTGTCGAGGAACAGTTGGAGCGCGACTATCAGGAGTGGCGGACCGCGGGTGGGCACGCGGTGCGCATGGCCGTGACCCGTGTCAAGGAGCACGAGCTGGTGTGGATCGTCTCCTGGCAGTCCGAGGAGTTCGTCCGCACTGGGAACCCGAAGTTCATGCTGGTCGGCAGCGGTCCGTACCTGGTGGACCGTCTCGACGGGGGGTTGCACCGGATCGGCGCCGTATCCGCCCTCACCGGAGACTGGGAGGCCGACTACCGAGCCCGTATCCGTGGACTGCCGGTACGCACCGCGGTAGATGATCTCCACGATGCGATCCGCGCGGTCGCCGCTACGCGCGGACGCATGCATGCCGTTCGGACCCTGCGGCTCACGCTGCCGGTACTGTCACCGGCGGAGGCCATCGAGTACGTGAGCGCTCTGCTGGACGGTGACGCACCAGCGCGCCTCGTGGCCGTCGCCACCAAGGAACTCGTGGAGCCTCTCAACCCGGTGCTCGCCGTGACAACCATTCGGCCTGGTGCGCCCCACCGGACCGAATGACCGTGGCCGCCGGCGGAGGAGGGGTGCCTCAACCGCGGTTTCGCCGGCCGGCGATGTTGCCGGTCCAGTTGCTGTTTGACCATGTTCGCCCAGCGGGCCGGGTTGTCGATGCCGGTACTGGTGAGGGTGGCGGGGACTGAGACCGGAAGGTCGGCCGCCGGCCCGCGAGGCGAGCGATGCCACGGCCGGCGGATCCGCCCAGTACAGAGCGCGTGAGCTCAAGGGAAGACGCATCATCCGTACGACGGCGTGGTTCCGTGACCCGGCGTGGCGGTGTCGGCGAGCTGGTGCACGACGCGAGGGGGTTGCGCGTGGGCTCAGTTGGCGCCCGGGGCGCGATCCGGCCGGAGGTATCACCGATGCGCGGGCGTCGTGGACAGGAGTGCGGGCCAGTCCTGGGCGGAGGCCCAGTCGGTGAAGCTGTGCCAGCCGACTTCCGGGTAGTCGCGTCGCAGTGAAGTCACGTCGACGTCGAGGCCGACGGTGGTGAAGTACTCGAACATGGCCGCCAAGTCGGCCGATCGGGTCCGAACGTGGGCCAGGGGTACCTCCTGGTGTTCTACAGGGCGACCGATGGCGGTTGCGAGGATCTCCGCCATCTGGCTGGGGGTGCGCTCGTCGGAGGCGATGTCGATACGGCGGCCGGCGAACTCGTCACGGCGTTGGAGGACCAGCGCGGCGAATGCGCCGATGTCGCAGGCGGGGATGAGCGTGAGGGGCCGGTGGGCAGGCATGGGCCAGGCGAAAGTGCCGTCGCGTAGCCCATCGAGGGTCCAGCCGCCGGCGTAGTTGTCCATGAACGCGGCCGGGGCGATGACCGTCCAGCGCACCCCGGCCGCACGCAGGTGCTGCTCGACCAGGTGCTTGCTCTCGTAGTGCGGGACGCCGGTGCCCCGGTCGGCGTGGGCGGCGGAGGTGAACACGAGGTGCCCGAGGCGGACGTCTGTAGCGGCATCGACGAGGGCCTTGCCCTGCCGGACTTCGCCGGCGGTGCCGGCACCGAACGGGGTGGTGACCGCGAAGAGGGAGTCCGCTCCGGTGAGGGCGGCCTCCAGCGAGGGGCGGTTGTCGAAGTCGGCGTGGCGCACCTCGGCGCCGAGGCCGCGCAGAGCGTCGGCCGCGGGTGAGTTGGGATGGCGGGTGAGCGCGCGCACCCGATGGCCGGCTGCGAGCAGGGCGCGGGCGGCGGCGCCACCCTGGGTTCCGGTGGCTCCGGCTACGGCGACGGTGAGCATGGTTCTCCGATGGGTATGATCGCTGCGTGGCGCATTAGCTGCGTCGCGCAGCAGATTACCCGGAGATTGCTGCGTCGCGCAGTAATTTGGGAGTTGATCCAGGTGACAGACTCACGTCGGGCCCGGCTGTACGAGGAACTGTCGAGGGAGTCCCGCCGCTACCTGGCGGCCTACGTGCTGTTCAACCAGGCCCTCGCTGACCATCTCGGCCTGCACCCGACCGACGTGCAGTGCCTGAGCCTGCTGACCGCAGAGCCCGGGCCGCTCACGGTCAAGCAGATCGCCGACATGACCGGCCTGACCACAGGCTCGGCCACGCGACTGGTCGACCGGCTCGAACGTGACGGCTACGTGGTCCGTTCAGCCGACCAGCGGGACCGCCGCCGCGTGCTGGTCACTCCGGTGCCGGATCGCATCGCCCGCGTCGCGGAGGTATGGGACGAACTCGGCCAGACCTGGCAGGCGCTCCTCGACGACCACACCGAGGACGAACTGGAGGTGATCACCCGGCACATGCGACGGGCACACGACCTCAGCCACGCCCAGATGCGGCACCTGCGATCCCGCCCGAAGCCAGGCTGAGGCCGCGCACTCGCCGTGAATACACCTTTACCCCCCATGGGGAGCATCGGCATGTCCGCGCATGGTTTCCGCAGTCCTGACACCCACGTCTGTACGGTGAGGCTGGTGACGACGACCTCCCCGACGCGACTCGTGGTACTGCGAGGCAACAGCGCCAGCGGCAAGAGCTCGGTCGCCGCCGGACTGCGCAAGCGGTTCGGGCGCGGCATCGCCGTGGTCGGTCAGGACACGTTGCGTCGCGACGTACTGCACGAGCGCGACATCCCCGGCGGCGCGAACGTCGGCCTCATCGACCTCACCGTCCGGTACGCCCTGGAGCACGGCTTCCACACCGTGCTGGAAGGCATCCTGTACGTCGCCCACTACGGCGACATGCTGGCCGAGCTCCTCGCCGACCACCCGCAGCGCAGCCACTGCTTCTACCTCGACGTCCCTTTCGAGCAGACCCTGGAACGACACGCGACCAAACCCATCGCTCGCAAGGTCGGCGAGGCACAACTACGCGAGTGGTATCGGCCCCTGGATCTGCTGCCTGGCGGAGTCGAGACGGTGATCCCCGCGAGGAGCAGCCTCGACCAGACGGTCGACCAGGTCATGCGGGCGTCCGGCCTGGCCGCTCTTGCCCCCACGCCGGTCGCGGCTGACGGCCGTGCCGGCCCCGCAGCCGGGGCTTTGCGCTGAGCCGCGTCGATACTTGCGGCGCTGGCCATGCTGATCAGCCACACGGCCCGGGCGAGGTCGACGATCCCGCCTCCCAGCTGCCCAAACCGCTGGGGCAGACGCCGGCCGACGCCAAGCCGCCGCAAGCCGAGCGCTTCGGGATCGAGGAGTTCAACCGCCGGGTGGCGGAGCGAACCGGCGCACGTCCGCGCACCGCCGAGTGGGACTCCGGCGCGGTGCTGACCACGGTGGCCGACACCGTCAGCGGCGATGAGCTCAACCAGGTCATCCGTCAGCTCCCCTCCGGCTACGCCGCCTTGTTCGGCAAGGCCGACCTCGCCGGCCGGCACCTCCCCGATCCGGGACGGACGGCCAGGTGCTCGCCGTGCTCCGCTGGTTCGGCGCCTTCCCGTTCGACTCCCGACACAGGGGCGGCCCTGGGCGTCGTGCAGGTCCAGGGCCGCCTCTCAGGGGCGCCTTTCAGGGTCGGCGGATTCCCTCGTCATGGGGCTCTGCGCGCTCGCGATGGCTTCGCGAGGCCGATGCTCCGGGTGTTGGACGAGATACCGATTGGCCGGGTGAGGACGAGAGCCTCGCCGCGCTGCGCATCCGTCCCGATGGTCGGCCCGGACGTCGACCCTCGCGGGCAGGAGGAAAAGGCGAGGCTGACGGTACTGTGGCTCCACGTTGATCGGGGCAGGTGGTGGCGTTGGAGTGGCGTGAGTACGCCGAGCAGATGGCGCTGCTGGCGCGTGACCTGCTGTCCCAGGTATCGGTTCAGTCCACGCTGGACGAGATCGCCGCGTCGGCGGTCAAGCTGGTGGAGGGCTGCGACGCGGCCGGGATCCTGGCGGTACGCAAGGGCCGAGCGGTGACCCTGGCCGCCTGTGGGGACCGGGTGCGAGAGTGCGACCGCCTCCAGGGGGAGTTGGGCGAGGGCCCCTGTTACGACCTGGCCCGAGGCAACGGCAGCGAGCGTACCTACCGGATCGCGGACCTGACCCGGCCGCAGCCGACATGGCAGCGTTTCGCGGCGCGGGCCCGCGAGCTCGGGGTGGGCAGCATGACCGGCGTCCTGCTCTACACCGACGAGGAGGACTTCGGCGCGCTGAACCTGTACGCGCACCGCACCGGAGCCTTCAGCGAGGACATCGAGACCGCGGGCTGGCTGCTCGCCTCGCATGCCGCGGTCGCGGTGGCCAGCGCCCGCGCCATCGATCAGCTCGAACACGCCATGCAGACCCGGCAGGCCATCGGCGAGGCGATGGGCATGCTGATGGAGCGCCACCATCTGAGCCAGGACGAGGCCTTCAACGTGCTGCGCCGCATCTCCCAGCACCACAACGTCAAGTTGCGCGACGTCGCACAGCAGGTGCGCGCGAAACGCGCCGACCCGGCCTGATCGTCGGCCCTCTTGGCCAGCCCCGTGTCGCGTTGCCGCCGGAGCGGGTTTTCGCGCATCGACGGAGGTAGGCCACCGCGGATGATCGGCGGTCGCTCCAGGTGGTTTCGGTTCGTTCCACCGCCCGCCTGCGCGAGAACATCGCGGGCGCTGGGCTCTCCCTCTCCGACGAGGATGTGGCCGAACCGGACAGCATCGGCCCCTGAGCACCACGCAGGGCGTTGACCGAACCAGACGAGTGGATCCGAATGCCCGCGCGGGCCCGGCTTGGGCAGCACCTCGGTGGCCCCCGTTCGCCGGGAACTCGTGCAGCGGCCCCCGGGAACTACTGCGCGGGGGGCTGCTCCTCGGTGTCGACGAAGCGGTTGACCAGGAGTGTGAGACGGCTGGGGATCCGGTCGGCGGGAAGCCGGCCGGCGCGGGTGAGGGTGATCAGGCCGTGCAGCGCGGCCCAGAAGGTCTCGACGTAGATGCCGGGTTCCTCGTCCGGGCCCGCGTGTGCCTCCAGCGGGTCCAGCAGGGCCTGGAAGGCCTCGCGCAGGGGGACGGGGGTGGCCTCGACTCCGAAGGGGAGGCCGTTGTCGAGGCTGAACATCGCGTCGTACAGGGCGGGGTTGCCGGTGGCGAAGTCGGTGTAGGCGCGGGCCAGCGCGGCCACGGCCGGCCGTCCGGCGGGCTGGTCGGCCACCGCCGCGCGCAGGGCGGCCGTCAGCTCGGTCATGCCCTCGAGCGCGACCGCCCCGAGGATCTCGCGCTTGCCCCGGAAGTGGCTGTAGAGGACGGGCTGGCTGTACTCGATCCGTTCGGCGAGCCTGCGCGTGGTCACCGCGTCCCAGCCCTGGGCCTCGGCGAGCTCTCGGGCCGTGGAGACGATCAGCTGATGGCGGTTGGCCCGCTCTCGTTCTTTGCGTTGCTGTACGGACATGCGCCGATTCTAGCAGCGCTAGACAAGTGAGCGACGGCAGGTCTAGTGTTGAATCAGAATCTAGCGCTGCTAGAACAAGCCCTGGGGAGGGGTCATGCAGAACGCATTGGCAGTCGTCACGGTCATCGTGGCCGGCGTGATGGTGGGCGTGGAGTTCGCAGTGGCGGTGTTCGTCAACCCGATGTTGGACCGGCTCCCCGACGACAGTTGCATCGCGGCCCGCAGCCACGGGGGCCGGGTGCTCGGCCGGGTCATGCCGGTCTGGTACATCGGCTCGATGGTGCTCGGGGCGCTCTGGGCCGTCGTGGCCTGGCCGGGTGCGGGCGCCTCGCTGGTCACGGCGGCCACCGCGCTGCTGGGGGTGAGCGTGGTGATGTCGTTGCTGCTGCTGGTCCCGATCAACAACCGGGCCATGACCTGGACCGCGGAGAGCAGGCCCGCGGACTGGAAGGAGCAGGCGAGCCGCTGGGATCGCTACCACTACGCCCGCGTGGGCGTGATCGTGCTGGCCTTCGCCCTGTTCACGGTCGCCCTCAGCCGGTGACGGCGTCGGCGCGGCAGAACGGTCCGGGCACCTTGCGCCCCTTTCGTTCAACCCGACGGCCCGTCAGGTAGCGTCGGCAGCAGTCCGTGCCGCCGGGATCGGATCCCAGGACAAAGGCCGGCTCCACCTGGAACAACACGGCGGGCGACCTCCCAGGGCAACGCCATCCGAACCGGCCGACGCTGCGCTCGCGATGGCGCCGGGTCCGGCCGAACAACCTGATCGGCGCACCGATCGCCCAGTCGCACATCGCCTACGAACCACCATCCCATCGGATCTACTCGTCCCATGCGGTGACCGGATGCGTTCGCAGGGTCGGGTCAACGTCTTCCCTCCGTCAGAGATCGGCGAGAGGCTGTACGCCGGAGGGTCACATGACATGGATCGGCCCCAGCAGCGCCGACGAGGTGACGGTTCCCGACGTAGTCGGGCTGAACGTGACCCAGGCACGGGCCGTTGCGTGGCAGGCGGGCCTGGTCATCGCCACCGACGATCCGGACGGGCCACCGGTCCGGGCGCTGACCTGGCCCGGAGTCTGGGTGGTCACCGGCCAGCATCCCGCCCCCGGCTCCCGGATGCGCCGCCGGGGCTCGCTGGTGATCTACTTCAAGGAACTGCCTGGCGGCAGCGCCGGGGATCGGGAACCACGCCGTCCGCTGCCCCCTCTGGACGGACTCACCGCCGAGCCGGACCGCGAAGCGGATCCCGGCCAACCCGGTCAACGTTTGTGGCCACCGCAGTAGACACTTTTGCTCAGGCCAACGGGCGGGCCGGTCCGCGAACGGCCGCCCCCGCTCCCCCGGCTGCGGTGACGGCTGTCAGCAGGACGTTGAGCCCGGAACAGTCGCAGAAGCCGACTCGGGCGAAGTCGCCCCGGACGCATCGCGCGCCCTTGTCCACCGCTGCTTCGGGTTCGTCGCGCAGCGGGGCCGCGGTGCGGGGGCCCACCTCGCCCACCACGACAACGAGCGTCCGGCTGCCCATCGTCACGGGTGTCCACACGTGACTGCTCGCCGGGCTGCTCCGCGGAGTCGTCGTCCACGCACCAGCGTTCCGGCCGATGGGCGGTAAGCCAAAGGCCATGCCGCCCCGGCAATCAGGTGACGGCGCTGAGATCACAAGAACGCGAGGAGACGCGCGAGCCCGACTGCCGCAGGGCCGTTGATGCGCCCCGCCGGTCCGGCCGCCGATTCTGTGTTCAGCCCTCGACGGTCGGGTATACGCAGACGCAGGAATCCCCCAAGAGCAGCATTGCGACGAAAGAGCCCCGTATGGTCGTCCCGCTTATGAAGCAGGCGGCAGATGAGCAGGGCGTCGACAAGCATGCCGCGCTGCACTGCGGCGCGGCATGGGCCGAAGGTGCGGTCCGCGCCGCGGACGCACGCAGGGACCTGCGCGTCTTCCTCGCGCGGGCTTCGCGGAGCGGCCGAGCGGCCTTTCCGGCGTCCCTGGTTGTGGACGCCGAACTTGTCGTCAGCGAACTGGTCACCAACGCCCTCCGGCACGCCCCCGGCCCCTGTGGGCTGAAACTGCATCTGACCGACCGGGAGTTGGTGATCGCCGTGTCCGACGCCTCCCGCGAAGTGCCGTTGGCCAAGAAGCCCGACCGGTACAGCGTCGGCGGTCGCGGACTGCCCCTGGTCCGGGCAGTCAGCGACAGAGTCGCCATCACTCCCCACAAAACTGGTAAGCAGATCACCGCCTACTTGCGACTCGGCCCGAACGACGGCAGCCGCGCCGACAGGGCGGTGCTGCCTTCCTCCCTCTCGCGCAGAACACAGCGGACACCGTGATCACGTCTGCTCCCGCCAGTGGAAACATCAGCATCCGGCCTGCACGAACGCGAACTGGCGAAACCGCGGCGATATCGGTGGCCGCAGGCGGGTCAGCGGTGCGGCAGCGCACGGGCGGCGGGTCCGTCCGTACGCCGGCGCCATGGATCTCCTCGGCACCGTGCGCGGTGCGGCTGACATCGCCTGTCCCGTGCGCCTAGTCTCCGACGTGCTCCGCGAGGTGAAGCGGCGCGCCGGCACCGGTGATCGGCCGGATGGCCTCTGGATCCGCGCTGTCGGGCAGGATCTCAACCGGACGGCGTGACCGGGGACCACACGCCGAACCACTGTTCGGCGCCCCATGCCTCGAACCGTTGCACCTCGGTGAACCCCAGTTTCGCGGCGAGGCGCCTCGAACGGTGGTTGGCGGTCTGGGTGCAGAGCACCACCGGCTCGCCGGGAAGCTCGTCGGCGAACCAGCCGAGCACCGCCGCGCATGCCTCGGCGGCGTATCCGCGTCCCCATGCCTGGGGCAGGAACAGGTACCCGAGTGCGACCTCACTGGCACCCGGGCGGGCCTGAGTGCGGTACTCCGCGTCGCGCCGGTTGAGCTCGACAGTGCCGATCAACGCTCCGTCGCGTTCGACGAAGAAACGGCCGGGGCGGCTGTCGGGCGTCTCAGGCACCGCGCGCTCCACCTCGTCACGCGGCCGAGCACCGCCGATGTAGGCGCCCACCTCCGGCGAGGTGTGCAGTTCGATGAACGCCGCCCGGTCCCGGGCCTCGGGCGCGCGGAGCACGAGCCGGTCGGTGTTGATCGGGGCTGGCGGCCAGGTGACGGATCCTAATCCGGTCATGCCGGCAACCTATCGCACGCCTGCCTGGCAGGAGCCTCGGACAACCGGCGGCAGCAGCTTCCGGCCTGGGGCCCGATGTGGCGGCGGGTGGGCGACTGGGGCTCTCGGGAGGCTGCGCACCCTGTTCACGGTCCGTGGAAACAGACGCTGCCGGGTTCCAGGCCCCCGGCTTGTGCGTGGCGCGCCGGTCGCGCCGTCGCCGCGAGGTGTCCTCGCTTCGGCGGCGTGGTTTCTCTGGCGACCCTGGTTGCCGCGAGCGTGCCGTGCGGTCGGGCGGTGCGCGCTGCGGCGGCGGTGGGTCACTCGGGCGGCGGGCCCTGGCGGGTCAGCAGTTCGCCCAGCCGGTTGAGCAGCGGCAGCAGGGTGGTGCGTTCTTCGGGGGTGAGGGCTTCCAGGGCGCCGTGGACGACGTGCATGTCGGCGCGGATGCGGTGGGCGAGCCGCCGGCCTTCGGGGGTGGCGGTGACGACC
>JBEHXI010000275.1:0-9529 GCA_048498775.1 Actinomycetota bacterium
GAACTCCGCGAACTCCGCGAACTCCGCGAACTCCGAGAAGGACCCGAAGGACCCGAAGGACGAAGGAGACGCCCTGTGACCCGGGTGGCGGCCGTCGACTGCGGCACCAACTCGATCCGCCTGCTGGTCGCGGACGTGAACCCGCGCACCGGCGAGCTGAAGGAGCTCGACCGCCGGATGGAGATCGTCCGGCTCGGGCAGGACGTGGACCGCACCGGCCGCCTCGCCCCCGAGGCCCTGGAGCGCACCTTCGCCGCCTGCCGGCGGTACGCCGACGTCATCACGCGGCTCGGGGCCGAGCGGGTGCGCTTCGCGGCCACCAGCGCCTCCCGGGACGCGGAGAACCGCGCGGACTTCGTGCGCGGGGTGGTGGACATCCTCGGCGTGGAGCCGGAGGTGATCACCGGGGACCAGGAGGCGGAGTTCTCCTTCACCGGTGCCACCCGCGAACTGGCCGGCCGCACCGACCTGGCCACGCCGTACCTGGTGGTGGACATCGGCGGCGGCTCCACGGAGTTCGTCCTCGGCGACGAGCGGGTCGAGGCGGCGCGCTCGGTGGACATCGGCTGCGTCCGGATGACCGAGCGGCACCTGGTCGACGGCGGCCGGATCGCCGACCCGCCCACCGCGGAGCAGATCGCCGCGATAACCGCCGACGTGGACGCGGCGCTGGACCTCGCCGCGCGGACGGTGCCGCTGGAGCGGTCGCGCACGCTGGTGGGCCTGGCCGGCTCGGTCACCACCGTGGCCGCCATCGCCCTGGGGCTCGACACCTACGACCCGTCCGTGATCCACCACTCCCGGATCTCCCTGGACCGGGTCCGCGCCATCACCGAGCGCCTGCTGGGCTCCACCCACGCCGAACGCGCCGCGATCCCGGTGATGCATCCGGGCCGGGTGGACGTGATCGGCGCGGGCGCCCTCGTCCTGCTGCGGATCATGGAGCGCACCGGCGCCTCAGAGGTGGTCGTCAGCGAGCACGACATCCTCGACGGGATCGCCTTCAGCGTGGCCTGACAGGGCCGTTCCGGGTCTCTTCTGAGCGCGGACATCGCTGGTCTGAGCGCCTTTTCGGGGCGCGGCGGGGGGCCGGGGGAGGGGTCGCCCGACGAGCTTCGTGAATTTCTTCACATGAAGTTCCCCGCCTTCGGGGCCGTTTTTCCGCCCCAGGGGCCGGATGCCCGGTACGAGGGGCCGAACGGCCCCTTGCGCGGCGGTTTCCGCGCTACGGGATGGGTGCCCGTCATCGCTGCTCAGAGGGGTTCGGCAGGGGGCGAAAGGGGCGTCGCGCGAGGGGCGGGATGTGGCCATGATCACGAAAGCCGGGCAGTGTAGCAGAGTGCACGAGGAACCTTGTGAAGGGGCTCACGAGCACCCCCCATCCGGGTGCTGGATACTCGATTCATGAGCACCACGGAGCGTCCACGGATCCTCGTAGTAGGCGGCGGTTACGTCGGCCTGTACGCGGCGCGCCGCATCCTGAAGAAGATGCGGTACGGCGAGGCGACCGTAACGGTCGTCGACCCGCGCTCGTACATGACGTACCAGCCCTTCCTCCCCGAAGCCGCAGCAGGCAGCATCTCCCCGCGTCACGTCGTCGTGCCGCTGCGCCGCGTCCTGCCCAAGGCCGAGGTTCTCACCGGTCGTGTCACCTCGGTCGACCAGGACCGCAAGGTGGCCGTTGTCGAGCCGATCGTCGGGGAGCCGTACGAGCTTCCCTTCGACTACCTGGTCGTGGCGCTGGGCGCCGTCTCCCGCACCTTCCCGATCCCCGGCCTGGCCGAGAACGGCATCGGCATGAAGGGCGTCGAGGAGGCCGTCGACCTGCGCAACCACATCCTCGAGCAGCTCGACCTGGCCGACTCCACCACCGACGAGGAGGTCCGCCGCAAGGCGCTGACCTTCGTCTTCGTCGGCGGCGGCTTCGCCGGTGCCGAGACCATCGGCGAGGTCGAGGACATGGCGCGCGACGCGTGCAAGTACTACACCAACGTCAAGCGCGAGGACATGCGGTTCATCCTCGTCGAGGCCGCCAACCGCATCCTCCCCGAGGTCGGCCCGGAGCTCGGCACGTGGGGCCTGGAGCACCTGCGCGAGCGGGGCATCGAGATCTACCTCGAGACCTCCATGACGTCCTGCGTCGACAAGCACGTGGTGCTCGCCAACGGCCTGGAGGTCGACGCCTCCACCATCGTGTGGACCGCCGGCGTCAAGCCGAACCCGGCGCTGGCCAACTTCGGCCTGCCGCTCGGCCCGCGCGGCCACGTCGACACCCTGCCGACCCTCCAGGTCAAGGGCGTCGACTACGCCTGGGCGGCCGGCGACAACGCCCAGGTGCCGGACCTCGCCTCGGGTGAGGGTGCCTGGTGCCCGCCCAACGCCCAGCACGCGCTGCGCCAGGCCAGGGTGCTCGGCGACAATGTGATCGCCGGGATGCGCGGCTTCCCGCAGCACGAGTACAAGCACAAGAACATGGGCGCGGTCGCGGGCCTCGGCCTGCACAAGGGCGTCGCCCTGCTCTTCGGCAAGGTGAAGCTCAAGGGCCGGCTGGCCTGGTACTGCCACCGCGGCTACCACGGCATGGCGGTGCCGACCTTCAACCGCAAGTTCCGGGTGCTCGCCGACTGGACGCTGGCCACCTTCCTCAAGCGCGACGTGGTCTCCCTCGGCGCGCTGGAGAACCCGCGCGAGGAGTTCTACGAGGCAGCGGCGCCGGTGACGGCCGCGGCCGCCGCGAAGAGGGCCGCCGCCGAGACCGGTGGCCAGAAGGCCAGGGCCTGACGAGCCCGCCGGCCCCCGGACGCCGGGGGCACGACCGTTGACGCCGAGGGCGTCCGCCATCCGTGGGGCGGACGCCCTCGGCGTCGTTTGGTCGAACCACCCTCAGTGCAGAGTTATGGGTAGATGGTTGTGAATCAATCTGTTCCGGTGTTCTGGTGATGCAAGGACCTGCCTGACCCCGCTTCACGGAGGTTGCGCCATGGCCACTCCCGCCGCACGGCTCGTCGCACTCGCCCAGGAGGCCCTGGGCGCCCCGATCCCGGTACGGATCCGGGCCTGGGACGGCAGCGAGGCGGGGCCGCCGGACGCGCCCGCCCTGGTGCTTCGGCACCGCCGGGCGCTGCGCCGAGTGCTGTGGCGGCCGGGCGAGTTGGGGCTGGTCCGGGCCTGGGTGGCCGGCGAACTCGACGTCGAGGGCGATCTGTACGAGGCGCTGGACCGGCTGTCCGGCCTGCTCTGGGAACGCGGCGAGAGCGAGTCACGCGGGGTGCTGGCCACCGCCGCCGCGGTGCGCGACCCGCGGGTGCGCCGCCTGGTCCGCGAGGCGATCGCCCTGGCCGGCCCCGGGCTGCCGCCCCCGCCGCCGCCCGAGGAGGTGCGGGGCCGCGCCGGCGGCCGGCACAGCCTGCGCCGCGACCGCCAGGCCATCAGCCACCACTACGACGTGGGAAACGACTTCTACGAGCGGGTGCTGGGCCCGTCGATGGTCTACTCGTGCGCGTACTGGGAGAAGCCGGGCGGCACCCTGGAGGACGCGCAGTACGCCAAGCTCGACCTGGTCTGCCGCAAGCTCGCCCTCCAGCCGGACCAGCGGCTGCTGGACGTCGGCTGCGGCTGGGGCTCGATGGTGCTGCACGCGGCCCGGAACTACGGGGTGCGGGCGGTCGGCATCACCCTCTCCCAGGAGCAGGCCGTCTACGCGCGCAAGCGCATCGCCGAGGACGGCCTCACCGACCGCGTCGACATCCGCGTCCAGGACTACCGGGAGATCGCCGACGGGCCGTACGACGCGATCTCCTCGATCGGCATGGCCGAGCACGTCGGCGCGGCCCGGTACCGGGCCTACGCCCGCACCCTGTTCGGGCTGCTGCGGCCGGGCGGCCGGCTGCTCAACCACCAGATCGGCCGGCGCCCGGTGCGCGACGAGGCCGCCTACCGGGTGGACGAGTTCATCGACCGCTACGTCTTCCCGGACGGGGAGCTCGCCCCGGTCGGCTCCACGGTGGCCCGGCTGGAGGAGGCCGGTTTCGAGGTCCGCGACGTGGAGGCGCTGCGCGAGCACTACGCGCTGACGCTCCGTCAGTGGGTGCGGAACCTGGAGCGGCACTGGGCGGAGGCGGTACGGCTGGCCTCGCCCGGCCGGGCCAGGGTCTGGCAGCTGTACATGGCGGCCTCGGCGCTGTCGTTCGAACGCAACCGGATCGGCGTCAACCAGGTGCTGGCGGTGCGGCCGACCGCCGCCGGCGGATCGGACATGCCGCTGGTGGCCCGCGTCTGGCCGTCGTGAAGCGGCCGTCCTGAGAAACGCGGAGGGGGTCCGGGGCGCCGCGCCCCGGACCCCCTCACCCACGCCGGCGGTCACTCCGTCCTGATCGCCTCCAGGATGTCCAGGCGCGCCGCCCGCCGGGCCGGCCACACCGCCGCGAGGACGCCCACCAGCGCGGCCAGCGCCAGGAACAGGGCGACGCGCGACCACGGCAGGACCATCACATAGCCGGGCACGTCCGCGCTGAAGGTGTCCCCGGTCGCCCAGGCGAGGAACAGCCCGAGCACCACCCCGGACACCGCGCCGAACAGCGAGATCACCACGGCCTCCACGCGGATCATCCGCTTGACGCGCCCGCGCTCCAGGCCGACCGCCCGCAGCATGCCGATCTCCCGGCGGCGTTCGAAGACCGACATCGCCAGGGTGTTGACCACCCCGAGCACCGCGATGATCAGCGACATGCCCAGCAGCCCGTACATGATGTTGAGCATGCTGTCGATCAGGCCGCCGAAGGTGTCCCGGATGGCCTGGCGGTCCATCACCGAGATCGCCGGGTTGTCGCCGAGGCCGTCGGTGATGGCCTGGGCGTTGCGCGCGCTCGCCCCGCCCGCGGTGCGCACCAGCACCTGCGGGACCTCCCGGACCGAGACATGCGGGTCGAGCAGCGTGTCCGGCATGACGACGGGGGAGAGCGCCAGGTTGTCGGCGAAGGTGCCGCCCAGCACCACCGAGGTCTTCTTCCCGTCGGGGAAGACCACCGGCAGCCGGTCGCCGGTGCGCAGATGGCGGTTGGCGGCGGTCTTGTCCAGCATCAGGATCTCGCCGCGGCCCAGCGCGGACACCGAGCCGCTGACGGTGCTGATCCGCACCGTCCGGGTCAGCGACGCCGGGTCGGCGGCGGTCACCGCGCTGATCCGGTCGCCGACGCGGACGGTGGATGCCTCCAGCGCCGTCGCGTCCGTCACGCCGGGCACGGTGGCGAGCCGCTGCGCGACGGAGGGGCTGAGCACCCCGCCACTGGCCATCCGCACCATGTAGTCGGCCGACAGGTCGTCCACCGTCCGCTTGTCGATGACCTGGCCGATGGACACACCGATCACCGACAGGCCGGTGATCAGGGTCAGGCCGATGGCCAGCGCCGACGCGGTGGCGGCGGTGCGGCGCGGATTGCGGCGGGCGTTGCGGGCCGCGAGGTTGCCGGAGACGCCGAACACGCCCGCCAGCGGCGGCCGCAGCAGCGCCAGCACCGGTGTCGACAGCAGCGGCGTCAGCACCATCACCCCGACGACCAGCAGGAACGCCCCGATGCCGACCTCCCAGCGGCCCGTGGTGCCGGCGGCCGCCGCGCCCAGCACCACCAGCGCGGCACCGCCGGCCGACACCAGGGCGCCGAGGATGTTGCGTACCAGCAGCGAGCGGGCGGGGGCGGGCAGTTCCGCGTTGCTCATGGCGGCGACCGGCGGGACCTTGGCGGCCCGGCGGGCGGGCAGCCAGGCGGCGATCATGGTGATCAGCACGCCGACGGCGAACGCGGCCAGGACGGTGGTGGGCGCCACGATCAGCGGCCCGCCGGGGATCTTCGCCCCGAAGGAGCCCATGGCGGAGCGCAGCCCGGCCGCGATGCCGATGCCGAGGGCGAACCCGGCGGCAGCGGCCGTGGCCCCCACGATCAGCGCCTCGGTGAGCACCGAGCGGGTGACCTGGCGGCGGCTCGCGCCCAGCGCCCGCAGCAGCGCCAGCTCCCGGGTGCGCTGCGCGACCAGCATGGTGAAGGTGTTGGCGATCAGGAAGACGCCGACGAACAGGGCGATGGCGGCGAACACCATCAGCATGGTGCTCATCGCGCTGAAGCTGTCCTCGATGGCCTTCGCCTGCTGGTCGGCGAGTTCCTGGCCGGTCTTGGCGGTGGCGCTGCCGTCCTTGGGCAGCAGCGCGGTGACCTCGTGCAGGATCGTGGTCTGGCCGACGCCCGGGGCGGCGCCGACGGTGATCTCCTGGAAGTGGCCGGGCGTCAGGTACAGCTGCTGGGCGGTGGCGGTGTCGAACAGCACCAGCGAGCCGCCGGCGCTCACCGCGCCGTTGTCGGTGGTGAAGACACCGGTGAGGGTGTAGGTGCGCACCGGGCCGTTGGTGGCCACCCGGACCCGGTCGCCGGTGTGGTAGCCGCCCTTGCGGGCGGTGTCCGCGTCGAGCGCGATCTCGCCGGACGCCGCCGGCCCGCGGCCGGAGGTGAAGGTGTAGAGGGGGTCGCGGCCGTCCCGGCCGGGGGTGAAGTTGGCGCCGGCGTTGGCCCAGCCGTTGCCGATCAGCTTGCCCTTGGCGTCGGCGACGCCGGCGAAGCCGCTGACCCGGCCGGTGGCCGAGGCCACCCCGGGCAGCTTGGCCACCGCGTCGAGGGTCTGCCGGCTCAGGCCCTGGCCCTGGTCGGCGCCGGCGCGACGGCGGCCGCCGCCGGGGCCGCCGCCGTCACCGGAGACGGCGGAGGTGCTGCTGATGTCGACGGCCACGTTGTCGTACGACGTGGCCGACTGCTTCTTGTAGGCGCTGCCGAGGGTGTCGGTGAAGACCAGGGTGCCGGAGACGAAGGCGACGCCGAGCATCACGGCGAGCACGGTCATCAGCAGTCTGGCCTTGTGCGCGAGGACGTTGCGCAGGGCGGTACGGAACATCGGTGAGTCCTGGTGGTGGGTGCGGATTCGGACCGTGGGTGACGAGGGTCAGCTGGTGCGGCCCTTGGCGTCGAAGGTGCGCATCCGGTCCAGGACGGCGTCGGCGGTCGGGTCCCGCAGTTCGTCGACGAGGCGGCCGTCGGCGAGGAAGACGACGCGGTCGGCGTAGGAGGCGGCGACCGGGTCGTGGGTGACCATCACGATCGTCTGGCCCAGCTCCCGTACCGAGTTGCGCAGGAAGCCGAGGACCTCGGCGCCGGCGCGGGAGTCGAGGTTGCCGGTGGGCTCGTCGGCGAAGATGATCTCGGGGCGGGCGGCGAGCGCGCGGGCGACGGCGACGCGCTGCTGCTGGCCGCCGGAGAGCTGCGCGGGGCGGTGCTTGAGGCGGTCCGCGAGGCCGACGGTGTCGACGACCGTCTTCAGCCACTCGGCGTCGGGTTTGCGGCCGGCGATGTCCATCGGGAGGGTGATGTTCTCGAGGGCGTTGAGGGTGGGCAGCAGGTTGAACGCCTGGAAGACGAACCCCACCTTGTCACGGCGGAGCCGGGTCAGCTGCTTGTCCTTGAGCGACGACAGTTCGACGCCGCCGATGCGTGCCGAGCCGGAGGTTATGGAGTCCAGGCCGGCCATGCAGTGCATCAGGGTCGACTTGCCGGAGCCCGAGGGGCCCATGATCGCGGTGAACTGGGCCCTGCGGAACTCGGTGGAGACCCCGTCAAGGGCGACCACGCGCGTCTCGCCCTGTCCGTAGACCTTGGTCAGGTCCGTCGCGCTGGCGGCGACCTCGGTGGTGGGGCCGCCGGCGCGGGTGCCGGGGTCGGTGGTGGTGGTCACGTGGACTGCTCCTTGCCTGGGACATCGGTGTGCGAGGGCGGGCAGGTCCATCCTCTCCGTGCTTTCGCCCCGCTGGATCAGCCTCTCCGGGGTTCTGCGGGCAGCCTTGAGAGGTACCGCAGCGGGTGTGGGTCATCCCCAGGTATGACGGGCTTCCCTGATGCCGGTCGGCGAATTCGCGTCATTCACGTGACGCAGACCCGGTGGCCGGTGCGGGCCACATATGTCGAATGGAGGCCGGTCCGGGCACGGAATGGGCCCCGCGGGTGCATCTGGTGCACCGTCACTTGCCAATAAAATCAGACAACGCTGTGCAGGACTTCACCTGTTCGGGCGTCGGGTCGGGATAGTCTTTTCCTGCCCTACTCGACAGCCCGCCGCAGTGCCGCGGGCTTCGAGCCTTGCCCGGATGGTGGAATGCAGACACGGTGAGCTTAAACCTCACTGGCCTAGGAAGGTCGTGCCGGTTCGAGTCCGGCTCCGGGCACCACCGGCCTGTCGCGCCCCTGGAGGAATCGCCGGGGTGGGTCCCAACTGCCCACCCTGCCAGGGAGTCTGACGCCGTGTAGGGCGCGGCCCCGGCGCGGGCGGACCAGGGTGGGCGGAAAGATCCTCAGCTGGTACCACTCGTAATCCTTTGCCACCCTAATGCCCGTTGAGGCATACCCGAGTCATACAGAGGACGTACCCGTTGAGGTGCCGGCGTATGCCCGTTCCACTGTGCAGGTTGCAGTGCAGGTTGCAGAGTGCCGACTACTTCTTCTTGTGGGTGTGTTTCCCCGGCGGCGGCATTATGCAGGCTTCAACCAAAGGGGGGAGGGGCAATCCATATCCGCGTCCGGGAACGCTATGCCCGACCCCCGACCTTACCCCGGGCAGTTGCGGCGGATGTAGCGGGCACCCTCTGGGTGACGGCGCCGCCCCGGGACGCGGCGGCGGCAGGGCGCATGCCGGGCCCATGGCGGGCCCATGGCGGGCAGAGGTCGGGCCCCCGAGGTGTTCACACACCCGGGGGCCCGCTGGCTGGTCTCCCGTTCTTCCGCGGCCCGGAACCCCGTGGGGCCCGGGCGTGCCGTCCGCGGCTGTGACGCGCTACTGAAGCTTTCGCGCGGCCCTGCGCATGTCGTACTCGTGGACCAGTGCCTTGGCGTAGCCGTACGAGAGCCCCTCGTGCTCACGCCGGAGCCAGTTCACCTTCTCGTCGAAGCGGAGGAGGGCGGGGCCCTCGTCGAGGGCGCGCAGCCAGTCGCGTACTTCGCGGCCGGTGCACTGGGGGATACGGGAGAGCAGGTTCCGGTGAGTCTCTTCGGAGAATGTCTGGGACATCGGCGCCTCCGGTGTGCGATCCGTTACCCCACCGTGCCCGACTCGTCCGTTGTTGGCAACCGTCGATGGGATGCGAGATTCATCCGGCGCTTGTATAAGGTCGGCGCATGCTTGACTGCGCACCGCTGGAGGCGGCCGTCGAACGCCTCGCGGACCGTTTCCGCAGCCTGCCGGCCAGCCGTCTGCGGGGAGTTCCCGCCGAGGCGGGGCTGGCACTGGCCAGGGGCCTGGCCGAGGAGGCCCAGCGGCTGGAGTTCCCCGGGCACCCGCCGGCCGTCCTGCCGGACCACGGCGCCTTCGTGATCGGCGACCAGCTCTCGGTGGCCGGGCACGACCTCGTCATGGCGCTGTACGCGCAGCCCGGGCACCGGGACGTCCTGGAGCGGGCGCTGGACCGGGTGGCCGAGACCGCGAGCCGCTGCGGCCTGTAGGG
>JBEHXI010000276.1:0-9529 GCA_048498775.1 Actinomycetota bacterium
CCGGTGTGGATGCCCTGGCCGCTGCCGGTGGGGTGGCTGTTCACCGGGGTCGCGTCCGCCGGGGACGACCGCGCCGGAGGCCGGGCGACCGCGGTGGCCTGCTCGGGGCCAGGACCGCTCGGCGGGCCGGGTGAGCTGATCCTGGTCGCCGAGGAGCTCGGGGTGGGGCTCGGCGCCCGTTTCGCGGGCATCCCGGGGCCCGACCCGGGCACCCGGCTGCGCGTGGACCAGCCCGCGCACGCCAAGGTGCTGGCCGGGGGACGCCCCACCCCGCTCTGGCTGGTCCCGGACACCCCGGAGGACCGGGCGGTCTTCGCGGGCGAGGCGCTGGGGATGTGGCTGTGGGCGGTCGTCTGGCCCGAGGAGGCCGGGCTGCTGCTCTACGACGAGCTGGTCCTCGCCGATCTGCGGGAGGCCGGCGCCGAGATCGATCTCGTCCCGTGCGGGGCGCTCTCCCCGCGCCTGCTCCCCTGAGTTTCGCAGGCTCGCACGCCCGCTATCCTTACCTTCGAAGGCTTCGAAGGGGACCCGCGCCGGTGCCGGCCGGCGGGTCACCGAGACCGGGAATCGTCCGCAGTGCGAGCAGTTGGGAGTGAGCGCCGTGCGCATCGACCTGCACACCCACTCCACCGCATCGGACGGCACCGACACCCCCGCCGAGCTGGTCCGGGCCGCCGCGGCCGCCGGTCTGGACGTGGTGGCGCTGACCGACCACGACACCGTCGCCGGCCACGCCGAGGCCGCGAAGGCGCTGCGCGACCTGGGCACCGGCCTGGTCCTGGTGCCCGGCGCCGAGCTGTCCTGCCGCTACGGCGACATCAGCATGCACCTGCTGGCCTACCTCTTCGATCCCGACGAGCCCGAACTGGCCCGGGAGCGCGAACTGGTCCGCGACGACCGGGTGCCGCGCGCCCGCGCCATGGTGGCCAGGCTGCGCGAGCTGGGCGTGCCCATCACCTGGGAGCAGGTCGCGCGGATCGCGGGCGTCCCGGCCGGCGCCGAGCAGGCCACCGGGGGGATCGCGGTCGGCCGCCCGCACGTGGCCGCCGCGCTGGTGGAGCTCGGGGTGGTGCCGACCGTCTCGGACGCCTTCACCGAGGAGTGGCTGGCCGACGGCGGCCGGGCGTACGTCCCCAAGCACGAGCTCGACCCGTTCGACGCCATCCGCCTGGTCAAGGCCGCCGGCGGCGTCACCGTCTTCGCCCACCCGGCCGCCGCCAAGCGCGGCCGCATCGTCCCGGCCGCCGCGATCGGCGAGATGGCCGCGGCGGGCCTGGACGGCATCGAGGTGGACCACATGGACCACGACGAGCCCACCCGCGCCCGGCTGCGCGCCCTCGCCGCGGAGCTGGGGCTGCTGGCCACCGGGTCCAGCGACTACCACGGCAGCCGCAAGACCTGCCGCCTCGGCGAGTACACCACCGACCCGGAGGTCTACCGGGAGATCTCCCGCCGGGCCACGGGCGCCGTCCCGATCAGCGCCGTCTAGTCCGGCCCCGTCCCTCCACGTCGTCCCCCCTCCCGGTACCCCCTGCCGAAAGTCCCCGCACCGCCATGTTCGATCTGACCCTGTTCGGGTCCGTGTTCGTCACGCTCTTCGTGATCATGGACCCGCCCGGCATCACCCCCATCTTCATAGCCCTGACCTCGGGCCGCACCGTCAAGGTCCAGCGCCGGATGGCCCTGCAGGCCGTGCTGGTCGCGTTCGGCGTGATCGCCGTCTTCGCCGTCGGCGGCCAGCAGATCCTGGACTACCTGCACGTCTCGGTGCCCGCGCTGCGGGTGGCCGGCGGGCTGCTCCTGCTGCTGATCGCGCTGGACCTGCTGACCGGCAAGGCGGACGAGCCCACCCAGACCAAGGACGTCAACGTCGCCCTGGTGCCGCTGGGCATGCCGCTGCTGGCCGGCCCCGGCGCGATCGTCACCGTCATCCTGGCCGTCCAGCACGCGGGGAGCGCCGGACGCCAGGCGTCGGTGTGGGCGGCGATCGTCGCCATGCACGTCGTGCTCTGGCTGACCATGCGCTACTCGCTGGCGATCATCCGGGTGATCCGGGACGGCGGCGTGGTGCTGGTGACCCGGCTGTCCGGCATGCTGCTGTCCGCGATCGCGGTGCAGCAGGTGGCGAACGGGGTCATGGGCTTCGTCCACGGCGGCGCCTGAGCGGAGCGGGCCTGCCGCGCCCGGGCGGTGCGCCGTCGCCCGCGCCCGGACGCGCGAAGCGCCCCGTACGGCCTTGTACGGGGCGCTCGTCGAACGGCCTGCTCCGGGGGCTTACTCCGCGGGGCGGATGTAGAGGCGCTGCCCGGTCTCGGCGGCCTGCTGCACGATCTTCTTGACGGAGGCGGCGTCCACGACAGTGCTGTCCACGGCCGCGCCGTCGACGTCGTCGAGTCGCATGATTTCGAAGCGCATGGGGCTTCTCCCTTCGTCGGTCCCGCGTCGGCCACGGGGCAGAGACAAGCGGACACTCCTCCATTGGAGAGCGACGGTGAGTCGCAGCGATTGCCAGTCCGTTACGGTCAACCGCTTGTACCCGGGAAAATATTCCCTACGCTAAAGAAAATTTTTCAGAGGTCAACTACTCGCTGGTGAGCGAGGGTGCCACCGCCGTGACCGACGCCCAGAAGTCCGCCAGCACATCGGCCGTGGCCCGCGGAGCCTCCGCGTTCGGCGAGTGCTCGGCGCCGGCGATCACCTCGCGCCGGGCGGCCAGCCGCTCGGCCATCTCGTCCAGCCACGGCACCGGCCAGGCGTGGTCGACCTCCCCGGACACCACCAGCGTGGGCAGCGCCACCGCCGCCAGCTCGGCGACCCGGTCCGGCTCCGCCATCAGCACCCGGGCCGCCGCGATCAGCTGCTCGGGGACGTTCGCCACCCACCGCCGGTAAAGGAACTCCTCGACGGCGTCCGCCCCGCCCCCGGCGGCCACCCCGCCACCGGCCGCCGCCTCGGCGTCCGCCGCGTCCAGGGCCCGCATGGCGTGCCAGACGCTCTCCAGGTCCATGGTGGCCAGCGCCTCGACCAGCATCCGCGCCCGCTCCCGCTGGCCCGTGTGGATCGCGGCCGGGCCCGAGCTCATCAGCGTCAGCGACGCCCACGGGCCGCCGCCCCGGAGCACCGCGGAACGGGCCACCAGACCGCCGAAGGAGTGCCCCAGCACATGCACCGGCCCGCCCAGCGCCTCCGCCTGGGCCAGCACGTCCGCGGCCAGCTCGGCGAGCGCGTACGCGGACTCCTCGGCCGGGCCGCCCGTCTCGTACTGCCCGCGCCCGTCGACGGCCACCGCCCGCCAGCCCGCCTCGGCCAGCGGGTCAAGCAGCGCGACGAAGTCCTCCTTGCTGCCGGTGAACCCGGGCAGCAGCAGCGCGGTGCCGTGCGGGGCCCCGGACGGCTCGGCGTCCAGGACGGCGAACGTGCCCCGGGCGGTCCGCAGCCGGTAGGCCCGGGCGGACTCGGGCACCTCGACGAACGGCGGTCGGCTCATGAGGCGAGGGTACTGGCCCGGGGCCGCCCGGCGGAGAGCCGGCGCCGGCAGCCGCTTGGCACGGCGGCGCACACGCCGGCGGCCGGCCACCTGGTGGTGACCGGCCGTCCGGAGCGTGGTGCGCGGACCGTCAGCTCTGAGCGGCCTCGCCGTCGCCCGCACCGCCCGGGCGGCGGGTACGGCGCCGCCTGCGGACCGTCTTGGCCTCGCCCTCGGCGGAACCCTCCGCCGCGGCCGGAGCCTCCGGAGCCTGGGCCGGGACGCCCTCGGCGGTCGCCGTGGCCGTTGCCGGTGCCGTGGCGGCTCCAGCGGCGCGCGTCCTGCGGCGGCGGCGCGGCCGGGCCGGTGCGCCCTCGGCGCCCTCGGCCTTGGCGACGGCCTCCGCCTCGGGCGCGGTGGCCTGGTCGGAGTGGGCCTGCGCGCCGTCCAGCGGGGTGCCGCCGCGGGTGCGACGGCGCTGGCGCGGGGTGCGCTCCCGCTTCGGGCGCTCGGTGGGGGCCTCGGCGGCGGACTTGCGCCCGCGTCCCCGGCCGCCCGTCTCGCCCAGGTCCTCGATCTCCTCGGCGCCGAGCCCGGCCCGGGTGCGCTCGGCGCGCGGCAGCACGCCGGTCGTGCCCTCCGGGATGCCCAGCTGCTCGTAGAGGTGCGCGGAGGTGGAGTAGGTCTCCTCCGGGTCGGGGAACGGCAGGTCCAGCGCCTTGTTGATCAGCTGCCAGCGCGGGATGTCCTCCCAGTCCACCAGCGTGACGGCGATGCCCGAGGCGCCAGCGCGGCCGGTGCGGCCCACCCGGTGCAGATAGGTCTTCTCGTCCTCGGGCGTCTGGTAGTTGATCACGTGCGTCACGCCGTCGACGTCGATGCCGCGGGCCGCGACGTCGGTGCAGACCAGCACGTCGACCTTGCCGTTGCGGAACGCCCGCAGCGCCTGCTCGCGCGCGCCCTGGCCGAGGTCGCCGTGGACCGCGCCGGACGCGAAACCGCGCCGGGCCAGCTGGTCGGCGATGTCCGCGGCGGTGCGCTTGGTGCGGCAGAAGATCATCGCCAGCCCGCGGCCCTCGGCCTGCAGGATGCGCGCGACGATCTCCGGCTTGTCCAGCGAGTGGGCGCGGAAGACGTGCTGGGTGAGGTTCATGACCGTCTGGCCGGCGTCGTCCGGCGCGGTGGCGCGGATGTGCGTCGGCTGCGACATGTACCGGCGGGCCAGGGAGATCACCTGGCCGGGCATGGTCGCCGAGAACAGCATGGTCTGCCGCTTCTTCGGCAGCATGTCCATGATCTTCTCGACGTCCGGCAGGAAGCCCAGGTCGAGCATCTCGTCGGCCTCGTCGAGCACCAGCACGCGGACCGCGGAGAGGTCCAGCTTGCGCTGGCCGGCCAGGTCCAGCAGACGGCCCGGGGTGCCGACGACCACGTCGACGCCCTTCTTCAGCGCGTCGACCTGCGGCTCGTAGGCGCGGCCGCCGTAGATCGCGAGGACCCGCACGTCGCGGACCTTGCCCGCGGTCTGCAGGTCGTTGGTCACCTGGGTGCACAGCTCGCGGGTGGGAACCACCACCAGGGCCTGCGGGCCGTCGGTGAGCTGCTCGGGAGCGGCGCGCCCGGCCTCGACGTCCGCGGCGACGCTGACCCGCTCCAGCAGCGGCAGGCCGAAGCCCAGCGTCTTGCCGGTACCGGTCTTCGCCTGGCCGATCACGTCGTTGCCGGCGAGGGCGACCGGGAGGGTCATCTCCTGGATGGGAAAGGGGGTCGTGATGCCGACGGCTTCCAGCGCCTCGGCGGTCTCGGGGAGGATCCCCAGATCACGGAAGGTTGTCATCGTTGTGGACAGGATGCTTGCCTCTTCTATGAGCGCGGCACCGGGCGCGAGGGGGGTCGGGCATCCGGCTGCCGGATGCTGACCGCGCCGAAGTGGGTCGTACGGCTGCGAGGCCCCGGCCGGAGGCCGGGAGCAGCCGAGGTGCGCGGGACCGCAGCCCTCGCACGTGCCGCGAGCGGGCCCCTCCCGCCGGGAGGCGGGGAGGGTGGTCGGTTCGGAGCCGATCGGGCCACCGACCGGGCATCCGCGTACTCACTCGTACGTACAGCACTCATACGCGTAGGCAGAGCACTCGTACAAGGGGCCTGCCAGTGCCGGCAGGCTCTTTATCACTGTACCCCGGAATCGCGCAGCCGCGGCGGATGGATTATTACGGCATGGGCAAAAACGTCCGGCGCCGCCTCCGGAAGCCCACCGGGAGCGGGCTATTGTGCCCAGCATGCAGACGCCTGACGAGACCTCCGCCACCGGGATCGCCGCCCAGGACTGGGCCACCGCATCCGCCGAGCCGCAGTACCGCGCCGCGGTCGTCGACCTGCTCGGCGCGCTGGCCTACGGCGAGCTGGCCGCGTTCGAACGGCTCGCGGAGGACGCCAAGCTGGCGCCCACGCTCGCCGACAAGGCGGAGCTCGCCAAGATGGCATCGGCCGAATTCGGCCACTTCGAGCGGCTGCGCGGCCGGCTCGCCGAGATCGGCGAGGAGCCGACCGAGGCGATGGAGCCCTTCGCCGCCGCCCTCGACGGCTTCCACCGCCAGACCGCCCCGTCCGACTGGCTGGAGGGCCTGGTCAAGGCGTACGTCGGCGACTCGATCGCCAGCGACTTCTACCGCGAGGTCGCGGCCCGTCTGGACTCCGACACCCGTGCCCTGGTGCTCGCGGTGCTCGACGACACCGGGCACGCCAGCTTCGCGGTGGAGAAGGTGCGGGCGGCCATCGAGGCCGAGCCCCGGGTCGGCGGGCGGCTCGCGCTGTGGGCGCGCCGGCTGATGGGGGAGGCGCTCTCCCAGGCGCAGCGGGTGGTCGCCGAGCGGGACGCGCTGTCGACGATGCTGGTCGGCGGGGTGGCCGACGGCTTCGACCTGGCGGAGGTCGGCCGGATGTTCACCCGGATCACCGAGGCGCACACCAAGCGGATGGCGGCGCTGGGCCTGGCGGCGTAGCGGCCCCGCCGGGGCTCCGGCGGGCCGGGCGCAGCCAGAGCGGGCGGCGCCTCCGGACCGGGCGCCTCTAGGCCGGACGCGGGGACCCGGGCCGGCGCGCCGCCGGGTCGCGGACCAGCAGCGACAGGGCCGCGGCGGACACCGCCAGCGCGGCGGTCAGGGTGAGCGGCGCGTGGCCCGGGCCCAGCACGACCCGCATGATCATCCCGCCCACCAGGCCGCCGGCCGGGCCGGTCAGGACGGTCAGCGTCCGGGCGGGGAAGCGGGCCGGGAACCGCCGCAGCGCCAGCACGGCGACGGCCAGACCGATGAGCGCGCTGCCGAGTGCTTCCCACACCATGGTGTTCCCTCCCGCGGCCTGCGTCCGGCACGACGTCGTAGGTCGGACGCCTGCCGTACTACCCCGTGGGCCCGGGGGTCCAAACGGAAGCGGCCGTCCCGGAGTTGCGTCCGGGACGGCCGTTCGGGTATGGCGGCGCGGCGCGGGGCCGCGCCGGGGTGCCCGGCGTCAGAGCGCTCCGAAGCCCACCCGGTGCTTGGTGGGCTCACCGATCTCCACGTATGCCAGACGGTCGGCGGGAACGAGGACCTTGCGGCCCCGGTCGTCCGTCAGGCTGAGCAGCTTCGCGGTGCCGCTCAGGGCGGCCGCGACGGCCTGCTCGATCTCCTCGGTCGACTGCTCGCTCTCGATGACCATCTCGCGCGGCGCGTGCTGCACGCCGATCTTGACCTCCACGGCTGTTCATCCCTCCGAATGGCCTGCGGTGTGCGCGAGGAAAACGCGCCGTACCCGGCCAACATTAGCCGGTCGGCGCCCGGATCAGTGGTGGCTGTCGGCGCCGTGCAGCGGGAAGCCCGCGATGCCCCGCCAGGCCAGCGAGGTCAGCAGTTGCAGCGCCTCGGCGCGCGGGATGCCGGTGCCGGACGACAGCCAGTAGCGGGCCACGACCTGCGAGACGCCGCCGAGGCCGACGGCGAGCAGCATCGACTGCTGCTGGGGCAGCCCGGTGTCCTCGGCGATCACCTCGCTGATCGCCTCGGCGCAGTCCAGGGCGACCTTGTCGACGCGCTCGCGCACGGCGGGCTCGTTGGTCAGGTCGGACTCGAAGACCAGCCGGAACGCCCCGCCCTCGTCCTCGACGAAGGCGAAGTAGGCGTCCATGGTCGCCTCGACCCGCTTCTTGTTGTCCGTGGTGGACGCGAGGGCGTTGCGGACCGTCTGCAGCAGGGCGTCGCAGTGCTGGTCCAGCAGCGCCAGGTACAGCTCCAGCTTGCCGGGGAAGTGCTGGTACAGCACGGGCTTGCTGACCCCGGCCCGCTCGGCGATGTCGTCCATGGCGGCCGCGTGGTAGCCCTGGGCGACGAACACCTCCTGGGCCGCTCCCAGGAGCTGGTTACGACGGGCGCGGCGCGGCAGACGCGTCCCCCGCGGGCGCGCCTCGGTCTGCTCCATGGCTGTCACGCCGCCTCCAAGTGCTTGCTCTGGCGTTGGTGCGATGGTCGCGGGTGTCCGCGATGTGGTGGCCATCGTACTTTTCGGTAACGGGCCTGTGCGCAGTGTGTTCGTGAAATCTCATCCCGTGGACCCGCGGGGAGCCGGGCGGGGCCCGGTTCAGCGGTAGTCGTCGTCGTCGAGGGGGACGACGCGGTGCTGCTCGGCGGCGTCCGCGGGATCGACCTCCAGAGGCGGCACCGGCGGGGTGCGCTCTTCCTCCTCGGCGTCCTCGGGGGCGAGGCCGAGCTGCTGCTCGAAGGTGTCCACCTCGTTGGCCTCCGGGTTGGTCTGGAGTTCCGCCTCGGTGCCGTTCCCGGCGCCGGCCGGCCGTGCGGCGTCGGCGGGCCTCTCGGCGTTCTCGGCCGCCGCGGCCGCGATCGGATTCTCCGACCTCTCCAACCGCTCCGAGCTCTCCGACATGGATGCCTCCCTATTCCTTGAGCCTAGGAGAGGGTGCCCGAAGGCGCAGGACGGCATGCCTGCGCGGACACGCCTGGCCGGTCGGCGTGACAGCAGGGGCTGGTGTTATGACTGGCTCGTAATATTGACGTATGTCCACGACCTCCACGCCCTCCATGCCTGAGGTGCCCGATTCGGCCATCGGTGAGGTGACCGGGACCGTCCCCCCGACCGGCCCCGACATGGGCGGGGAGGAATCGCTGCGGACGGTCTCGCTGTCCGGGGTGACCATGACGGTACGGGCGCGGCTGGACCGGCGCGCCGACCTGCCGCCCGCGGTGTTCGTCCACGGCCTGGGCGGCTCCTCGCAGAACTGGTCGGCGCTGATGCGGCACCTGGCCGACACGGTGGACGGCGAGGCCGTGGACCTGCCCGGCTTCGGCTACTCGCCGCCCCCGGACGACGGCAACTACTCGGTCAGCGGCCACGCGCGCGCCGTGGTGCGCTACCTGGAGGCCACCGGACGGCGCCCGGTGCACCTGGTGGGCAACTCGCTCGGCGGCGCCGTCGCCACCCGGATCGCCGCCGTCCGGCCCGATCTGGTGCGCACCCTGACCCTCGTCTCGCCCGCGCTCCCGGAGATCCCCCCGCAGCGCAGCGCCTGGCCGACCGCCCTCGGATCGGTGCCCGCGATGGTGCGCCTGTACCTGCGGGCCACCCGCGACTGGCCGCCGGAGCGGCGCGCGCACGCCCTGTTCGAGCTCTGCTACGGCGACCCCTCCATGATCAGCGAGCAGGAGCTGGCGGACGCGGCCCGCGAGTACGACCGGCGCCTGTCGCTGCCGTACCACTGGGACGCGATGGTCCGCTCCACCCGGGGCATCGTGGACGCCTACACCCTGACCGGCCGGCACTCCCTGTGGCGGCAGGCTGAGCGGGTGACCGCCCCCACGCTGCTGGTCTACGGCGGGCGCGACAAGCTGGTCTCGGTGCGCAAGGCACGGCGGGCGGCGCGGGCGTTCCGCGACTCGCGGCTGCTGACCATCCCGGAGGGCGGGCACGTGGCGATGATGGAGCACCCGCACGTGGTGGCCCGCTGGCTCCGCGCGCTCGTCGCCGAGCACGACGGACGGCCGCGCGACCCGGGCCGGGACTGACGGCTTGCGGGGC
>JBEHXI010000277.1:0-9486 GCA_048498775.1 Actinomycetota bacterium
TGCCGCTGGTGATGTACGGCGTCCAGGGCAGTCTCCCTGCCGGCCCGGACGGCCGGGTCGACGAGGCGGGCAGCCTGGGCGAGGCGTCGCGTGACTGCGGGGCGGGCGAGGGCGACGGCATCGCCCCCGGCTCGGCCGCCTGGACGACGCTGACGCTGCGGCCCGGCCGCTATGAGCTGCTGTGCAACCTGCCCGGCCACTACGCCGCCGGGATGTACGCCGAGCTGGACGTGACCGCCCGGTGACGAGTCGGCTTTTGCCTCACAGGCACAGAAGTTGCCCCGTGGGCAACGCGCGGTGTGCACTGGTCGTATGACGGACGCAGAGGTCAGCGGCCTCGGGCCGCAGTTGCGCGAGCGGCGGCGGAGCAGCGGGCTCACCCTGGAGGCGGCCGCCGCCCGGGTCGGCCTGTCCCCCGCCCATCTGTCCCGGCTGGAGACCGGGCAGCGGCAGCCCTCGCTGCCGGTGCTGCTCGGCCTGTCCCGAGCGTACGGCACCACCGTCGCCGAACTCCTCGGGGAGGAACAGGCCGCGCCCGACCCGGTGGTGCGGGCGGGACGCGTCGAGGCTCCGGCCCAGGCGGGCGGCTGGGGCTACCGGCGCGCCGGGCTGTCCGGCCGCGCGATGCAGGCGCTGCACGTCCGCATCGCGGCGGGCCGGCGGGACGCCGTGGTCCGCGTCCATCCGGGCGAGGAGTGGATGTACGTGCTGCGGGGCCGGCTGTGGCTGGCGCTCGGCGACACCGAGTACGTCCTGGAACCCGGTGACTCCGCGCACTACGACTCCCTGACCCCGCACCGGCTGACCGCCGCGTCCGTCGAGGGGGTGGACCTGCTGTTCGTCCACACACTCCTGCAGAGCCCGCTGGGCGGGCTGTGCGTCGACCAGACCCATGGAAGGTGAACCGGTCATGTCCCAGGCCCAGTCGGCCCAGTCCGTCCAGTCGAACGAGCAGCCCCGGGAGCTCCTGGCGCACAACACCCGGTGGCTCAGCCGCGGGCTGTGGGTGCGGGTGCTGATCTACCTGGCCGGTTCTCACCTGTTCGCCGCCTTCCTGTACCTGCTCTTCGCGATCGGCAGCCGGCACTCGCACTGACCGTCGCCGCCGCGCCGATCCGACGCCAACGAGCCTCCCGCCTACGGCAGTTGGGCCTGACGTCACCCCCTCCGACCTGCGCGTTGCCGCCGCGTGGCCGCCGGGCCGCCGACCGTGGGCCAGGCCGGGAAGATCGCTGGGCCGACCGGGTGAACGCGCAGAACTTCTACTTCTGCGCGGAGTTGTCCAGTCTGCTCCGGTAGTGGGGCACTCCAGGATCGGAAGGAAGACTCGTGATCAAGAAGGTTCTCGCTACGGCGGCAGTGGCGGTCACGGCGGCCGGCATGGCGGCCGCCCCCGCAGTGGCTGACGGCCACCGCCCCGGCGGTGACAGCGGCAACGGAGCGGGGTCCGCCCAGGTGTACGGCAACACCACCACCGGCGGCTACATGAGCCCGCAGATCGGGCTGGTCCAGGGCTCGTTCAACAAGCCGTGCTTCGGTATTCCGATCAAGGACATCCAGCTGCCGGTGACCCCGACCGGGACCATCGCCCCCATTCAGGACATCCTTACCCAGAGCAACTACCAGACCTGCACCGAGAACTCCAGCCTGCACACCGGCGATGCCCCGCTGGCGCACCTGCTCAGCAACATCCTGGCGTACAACGGCGCCAACAACGGCTGAGTGGAGCCGGCCGGAGCCCTCGGCGCCGCAGCGGCGGCGGGTGGAGGCTCCTGACCCGGGACCGGTTCCGACAGCCCCCGAGACGTTGTCGGTGCCTCCCGGTTCCTCCTCGCGGCCTCCGCGCCGCCGCGGCCCCCTCCTCGCGGACCCCACCGCGCGGAGGGGGCCGTCCCCTTGCCGGAGCCACCGGGCCGCCCGGAAACCCGCTGGCCGGGCCCACGGGCGGCGGGCACAATCGCGGCCATGACCGAGCCGCCCCGCTGGACCGTCCGCCCCGAGGCCGTCGACGCGCCCGAGCCGGCCGCTCTGCTGCGCGCGTACTACACGGAGATCGTGGGCCGCTTCCACGGCCGCGCCGCGACCCCGGCGGAGGTGGACGCGGCCCAGGCCGAGGAGCCCAGCGGCCATCTCGCGCCGCCCGGTGGCGCCTTCCTGGTGGCCCGCGCGGGCGGTACGGCGCTGGGCTGTGCGGGCGTCCATCTGCTGCGGCCCGGCGCCGCCGAGCTGTGCCGCCTCTACGTCGCGCCCGCGGCCCGCGGCCGGGGCGGCGGGGCGGCACTGCTGGCGGCCGCGGAGGCCACCGCCCGCGAGCGGCTCGGCGCCGCCGTCATCCGCCTGGACACCCGGCGCGACCTGGTCGAGGCCCGCGCGCTGTACGCGCGCAGCGGCTACCGGGAGATCCCGCCGTACAACGACGGACGGTACGCGGACCACTGGTTCGAGAAGCCGCTGGCCTGACGGCGAGAGCTTTGGGGCTCAGATCTCCTTGCGGATGCGGGCGAGCACGGCCTCGGTCTCCTCGGCGGGCGCGGCCTGCGCGCACATCCGGTCCAGGGCGCCCTCGAAGAGCAGGACGTCCTCCGGGTCCTCGAAGTAGACGGCGCCGACCAGGCTCTCGGAGCAGACCATGTCGGGCAGCTCCGGGATCTGGAAGCTGAACAGGTGGAACGGCCCGTACATCGCCGGGTGGGCGCCCGCGTCGAACGGCATGACCTGCAACCGCACCTGGGGCATGGCGCACGCCTCGATCAGCCGGTCCAGCTGGGCCAGCATGAGCTCGCGGCTGCCGAGGGACCGGCGCAGCACCGTCTCGTCCATCACCACCGACAGCTGCGGCGGGTTCTCGCGGGCCAGCAGGCGCTGACGCTCCATGCGCAGGGCGACGGCCCGGTCGACCCACTGCGGGCCGGAGCGGTGCAGGCCGGAGCGGAGCACCTCGCGGGCGTAGTCCTCGGTCTGGAGCAGGCCGGGAATGTAGTGCGGCTCGTAGGCGCGGATCGCGGCGGCCTCGCCCTCCAGGCTGATGAAGGCGCTGAACCACTCGGGCAGCACGTCCCGGTAGCGGTGCCACCAGCCGGGCCGGTTGGCCTCCCGGGCGAGGGTGAGGAAGCCGTCGATCTCCTCCGGGTCGGTGACGCCGTAGGTCCGCAGCAGCTTCTCCACGTACGGGATCTTCAGCCCGACCTCGGCCTTCTCCAGCCGCCGGATGGTCGCGTGGGTGACGTACAGGGCGCGGGCGGCCTGCTCGTAGCTGAGCCCGGCCTTCTCGCGCAGCACGGCCAGGCGCTTGCCGAGCACCACCCGCAGCGCGGTCGGTGCCCCTACCGCCCGGGCGTCGGACATGCCCGCTCCTTCCCGCGCCGGCCGCGGAACCGGTACGTCAACTGGGTGTAGGCGGAAGGAGTCTGCCATGCCGTCATGCCTCCCGGACAGGGAACGGCACAGTCGGGTACGGCGGATCCCCTTCGCGGCGCTGCAGATGCTGAGGAGTGCGAGGCAGACTGCGTCGAACGATTCTGCACATTACAGATCGCATCTTGCCTTCTGTTGAACGCGGGCAGCATAGTGGCGGGGTGGCTTCCCCCCATGACGCCTTCCGGCTGGAGTACCAGGCCGGCTCCCGCGCCCGGCGCCGCCCGAGCACGTCACACCGTGACGTCTTCTGTCTGCCGGCCGCCGGCCCCTGCGTGGCCGAGGCCCGCCGGCGGCTGCGGGCCCGGCTGGAGGAGTGGGCCGTCGACGAGGCCGTGCGGGACGACGCCGGGCTGATCCTGTCCGAGCTGTTCACCAACGCCATCCGGCACAGCGACAGCCGCCTGATCGCCTGCGGCGCGCGCCTGACCGGCCACGCCCTGCGGCTCGAAGTCGCCGATCAGGGGCGGAGCGTGACGATGCCTCAGGCGCGGGAGGCGGACGTCGACGAGGAGGGCGGGCGCGGCCTGCTGCTGGTCGGCGCGCTGGCCGCGCAGTGGGGAGTCCACGTCTGCGCCGACGGCCGCGGCCGGGTGGTGTGGGCCGTCCTCCCCCACGCCCGCTGAACGCACGCACGCCCAACCACCACGCGCCGAACCCCCACGCGCCGGGCTTCCGGCCGGCCCGGCCCGCACCGCCTCACAGCGGCAGCAGGTCCGGCCGCTTGGCGCTGATCCGGTCGCCGCTGGACTCGCCGCGCAGCCGCCGCCCGATCCACGGGACGAGGTGGCGGCGCGCCCACACGACGGTCTCCCGCCGCGCGTCGGCCGGGCTGCGCGGGGCCTGCGGCGGCCAGGGCTCGTCGGGGTCGGCCGGCACGTCCAGGCCGAGGACCCGGCCGGCCTGCAACGCCACCCGGATGTGCCCCTCGGTGGCCAGGTGCAGGCGGTCGTCGCTCCAGGCCCGGCGGTCCTGCACCGAGCGCAGCGACCACAGGTCCAGCACCGGGCAGCCGTAGCGGTCCGCGATGGCCCGCAGATGGCCGTTGTAGGTGGCGATCCTGCCGCGCAGCCGGCGCAGCACCGGCACCCCCCGGGTGTCGAAGCCGGTGCACACCAGCACCGTCCCGGCCACCGCGGTCAGCCGCGCGACCGCCGCCTCGAACCGCTCGGCCACCTCGTCGGGATCGGCGCCCGGCCGCAGGATGTCGTTGCCGCCGCCGCAGAACGTGACCAGGTCCGGGGCGAGTTCCACGGCCCTGGGCACCTGCGCGTCGATGATCTGGTGCAGCAGCCGTCCGCGCACCGCGAGGTTGGCGTAGCGGAACGCGCCCGGCGGCCGTCCCTCGGCGAGCATCGCCGCCAGCCGGTCGGCCCAGCCGACGAAGCCGCCGCCGGGCCCGGGGTCGCCCACGCCCTCGGTGAAGCTGTCGCCGATCGCCACATAGGACGCGAAGGGCGCCACCGGTGCGGTGGCGGGAGAATCAGGGTTCTTCACATCAGCCACTCGCGACATCCTCCCCTCGGAGACGTGACCTACGCCACCGTAACCAGGGGTTGACGGGACGTGATACTTCCCACTCGGCCTGTTCCGCGCGGCCCGGAATACGGTACGTACCGGCAGGTTCCCGCACTGTTCTCCATACCACGCGGTACGTGCGCCGGCCCGCTGTCGTATCGTCGGCAACGGCTCGTACGGCGGTCACCGAAAACCGCCGGCCGTTCGGAGGGGAGTCCCCGTGACCCAGCAGATTCCGCAGGCCACGACCCGGCGGCCGGAGCCCGAGCTGACCGGGGTCCGCAACTTCCGCGACGTCGGCGGGATCGGCACGGCGGACGGCGCCCGGGTGCGCCACGGGCGGCTGTTCCGCAGCGGCCACCTCGCCCACGCCACCGCCGAGGACACCGCGTTCCTGGCCTCCCTGAACCTGCACACGGTCTTCGACTTCCGCAACGCGTCCGACATCGCCCTGGAGGGCCCGGACGTCGAGCTGCCCGGCGTGCGGAACGTGAACATGCCGCTGAGCGACCCGGCCGCCGGCGCCGACTTCTGGAAGACGGTCCGGGACGGGGACCTGCCCGCGCTGCGCGCCGCCCTCGGCGACGGCCGGGCCGCCGACCGGATGACCCGCTCGTACCGGGAGCTGATGCTGCAGCGCACCGGCGAGCACAGCCGGATGCTGGAGCTCATGGCGGAGCACGAGTCGGTCCCCACCCTGCTGCACTGCGCCGCGGGCAAGGACCGGGCGGGCACCGCGATGGCGGTGATCCTGCTGGCCCTCGGGGTGGACCGGGAGGCCATCGAGGCCGACTACCTGATCAGCAACGACATCCACCGCCGCTACCGGATACGCCGTGGCGCGGACGCCGAGCCGCTGGACCTGCCCGAGGTCATGGAGCTGCTCAGCCCGCTGTTCGAGGCGCGGTCCGAGTACCTGGCGGCGGCGTTCGACACCATCGACGAGCACTGGGGCGGCACCGAGCGCTACCTCACCGAGGGGCTGGGCTGCACCCCGCAGCGCCGGGAGCGGCTGCGCGAGCTGCTGCTGGACTAGGCCCTGCCGGGGCGCCCCGCCGGTGGGGCGCCCCGTACGTCACCGGTTGGCGAGCGCCTGCCTGACCAGGGTGCGGCCGAAGTCCCACATCAGGCCGCTGCCCTGGTGGGCGTCGTCCATCACCGCGGTGAAGGCCGTCACGAAGCGGTCCACCTCGGCCTCCCCGATGATCAGCGGCGGGATCAGCTTGATGACCTCCAGGTGATCGCCGGAGACCTGGGTGAGGATGCGGTGGCGCTGGAGCAGCGGGACGACCACCATCTGCGCGAACAGCCCCTTGCGGGCCGCCTGGAGCATCGTCCAGCCGCCGCGCAGCTTCAGCGACTTCGGCCGGCCGAACTCGATGCCGATCATCAGGCCGCGGCCGCGCACCTCGTGGAGCAGTTCGTAGCGGTCCACCAGCGCGGCCAGCCGGGTGCGCAGCAGGTCGCCGGTGGTCCGGGCGTTCTCCACGATCCGCTCGTCCGCCATGACCGCGAGCGTGGCCAGGCCGGCCGCCATCGCCTGGGCGTTGGCCCCGAAGCTGGCGGAGTGCACCAAAACCCGGTCCATGGAGGAGTACACCTTCTTGAAGATCCACTCCTTGCCGAGGGTGGCCCCGACCGGCACATATCCGCCGGAGAGCGCCTTCGCCACGCAGACCAGGTCGGGTTCGACGTCGGGCTCGTGCTGGTAGGCGAAGAAGTCACCGGTGCGGCCGATGCCGGTCTGCACCTCGTCGGCGATCAGCAGCGCCTTGTGCCGGTGCAGCAGTTCCCGGGCGGCGCGCAGGAAGCCGGGCGGGGTGGCGTGCACGCCCTTGCCCTGGATCGGCTCGACCAGGAAGGCGGCCACGTCGCCGCGCTTCAACTCCCGTTCCAGCGCGGCCAGATCGCCCATCTCCACGGCGGTGTCGGGCAGCAGCGGGGCGAAGCCGGCCCGGAAGCCCTCCTCGCCGTTGACCGACAGCGAGCCGGTGGTCAGGCCGTGGAAGGCGTGGGTGCAGTACAGCACCCGGGGCCGCCCGGTGGCGTAGCGGGCGAACTTCAGGGCGGTCTCGACGGCCTCGGTGCCGCTGTTGCCGAAGAAGACCCGGTCCAGGTGCGGGGCGTGGGCCAGCAGCTTCTCCGCCAGCAGGCCGGGCAGCGGCGGGCAGTCGAAGCGGGTGAGGTCCGCCAGGCCGGCGTCCAGCACGTCGTGGAGGGCCTTGCGCACCACCGGGTGGTGGCGGCCGAGCCCCATCACCCCGAAGCCGGCCAGCATGTCCAGGTAGTCGTTGCCCTCGGCGTCCCAGAAGTAGGCGCCCTCGGCCCGCTCGTAGAACCGGTCGAAGCCGATGGTGTGCAGCATCCGCGGCAGCTGGTGGTTGAGGTGTTTCGCGTGCAGGTCGTAGCGTTCCGCGCCGCGTTCGGCCAGCAGTCTGGCCAGGTCGAACTCCTTCGCGCCCGCGGCCGGGGCGTCAGCGTCGGTCATCGTTCACGTCTCCCCTCCCTTGCCCGTCCGCCGCGCCGCCGGCCCGCGCGGGGCCGGTCCGCGACAGCGTGGCACCGATCCGCCCGGCGATCCCGGACGGGGTGAGCCCCAGGTCCGCCAGCACCTCGCCGCGCTTGGCGTGCGCCAGGAACTGCGGCGGGATGCCGAAGTCGCGCACGGGGACGTCCACGTCGGCGTCCCGCAGCGCCTGGGCGACCGCGGAGCCGACGCCGCCGGTCCGCCCGTTGTCCTCGACGACGGCCACCATGCGGTGTTCCGCGGCCAGGCCCGGCAGCGCCGGATCGACCGGCTTGACCCAGCGCGGGTCGACCACGGTGACCCCGATGCCCCGGTCCCGCAGCAGCGCGGCCGCCGCCAGGCAGGTGCCGGCCAGCGCGCCGACCGACACCAGCAGCACGTCCCGCTCCCCGCTGCGGTGCAGGACGTCCAGGCCGCCGACGCGGTCCAGCGCGGGCAGCGGCTCACCGACCGACTCCTTGGGGAAGCGGACGACGGTGGGGGCGTCGTCCACGTCGACGGCCTCGCGCAGCTGGGCGCGCAGCTGGTCGGCGTCGCGCGGGGCGGCGATCCGCAGACCGGGCACGACCTGCAGGATCGACATGTCCCACATGCCGTTGTGGGACGCGCCGTCCGGGCCGGTCACACCCGCGCGGTCCAGCACGAACGTCACCCCGCAGCGGTGCAGGGCCACATCCATCAGCACCTGGTCGAAGGCCCGGTTGAGGAAGGTGGCGTACACCGCGACGACCGGGTGGAGGCCGCCGGTGGCCAGGCCCGCCGCGGAGACGGCGGCGTGCTGCTCGGCGATGCCGACGTCGTGGACCCGGTCGGGGAACTCCTCGGCGAACCGCCCCAGGCCCACCGGCTGGAGCATCGCGGCGGTGATGGCGACGATGTCGTCGCGCTCCCGGCCGAGGGCGACCATCTCCTCGCCGAACACCGACGTCCAGGACTGCCCGGTCGAGGGGCTCAGCGGGGCGCAGGTCAGCGGGTCCATGGCGCCGACGGTGTGGAAGTGGTCGGCCTCGTCCTGCTCGGCGGCGGCGAAGCCACGCCCCTTCTCGGTCAGGCAGTGGACCAGGACGGGGCCGTGGAACCGCTTGGCGCGCCGCAGCGCCGACTCCACCGCCTCCACATCGTGCCCGTCGATGGGGCCGACGTACTTCAGGCCCAGGTCCTCGAACATGCCCTGCGGGGCGACGGCGTCCTTGAAGCCCTTCTTGGCGCCGTGCAGCGAGTCGTACAGCGGGCGGCCGACCACCGGGGTGCGGTTGAGGACCTCCTTGCCCCACGACAGCAGGCGCTCGTACTCGTCGGTGGTGCGCAGGGTGGCCAGGTGGTTGGCGAGGCCGCCGATGGTGGGCGCGTAGGAGCGCTCGTTGTCGTTGACGACGATGATCAGCGGGCGGTCCTTGGCGGCGGCGATGTTGTTCAGCGCCTCCCAGGCCATGCCGCCGGTCAGGGCCCCGTCACCGATGACGGCGACGACGTGGTCCGGGCGGCCGAGCAGCTGGTTGGCCTTGGCCAGGCCGTCCGCCCAGCCCAGGACGGTGGAGGCGTGGCTGTTCTCGATGACGTCGTGCTCGGACTCGGCGCGCGACGGGTAGCCGGACAGGCCGCCCTTGCCGCGCAGCTTGGAAAAGTCCTGACGGCCCGTCAGGATCTTGTGCACGTAGGACTGGTGGCCGGTGTCCCACAGGATGCGGTCGGCGGGTGACGCGAAGACCCGGTGCAGGGCGATGGTCAGCTCGACGACGCCCAGGTTCGGGCCCAGATGGCCCCCGGTCCTCGCCACCGCCTGCACCAGGAAGTGCCTGATCTCCGCCGCCAGTTCGGCCAGCCGCCCGGCGGGCAGCTCCTTCAGGTCGTGCGGTCCTCGGATGCTCTCCAACAATGACACAGGGGGCCTCCCTTTCCCTGGTTCTCCCCCGACCGGGGCTGCGACGTCAGGCGATGGTGACCTCGGGTTCGCCGGAGGGGGTGCCGTCCGCGGTCATCTGCTCGGCGATCTTCATGGCCTCCTCGATCAGGGTCTCGACGATCTT
>JBEHXI010000278.1:0-9474 GCA_048498775.1 Actinomycetota bacterium
TGAGCTGGCAGATCGATTCTACGGAACTCTCGGAAAGCGGGATCCTGAGCCTGCGGGCCTTCGGGGCGCCGGGCCCCGCGCCGCGGCAACCGACGTCAGGTCCGGGCGGCGGAGGCCAGTCCGGGCGGGGCCGCGGCGAGGGCCGAGCGGATCGCCTCGATCAGCGCGAGGGCGGACTCCTCGGTCAGCTCGACGGCCACCCGGGCGGCGGGGCCCTGCGCCGGGTTGAGGAAGTCGATGTTGACGGTGTGCTCGTGCGGGGCGTGCTGCGGGTGGTCCACGTAGACCATCGCGTCGGTGAGCGTGAAGTAGCCGCGGGCGCCCTTGCCGCTGCCGTCGATCGCGATCTTCTCGGTGAGATAGGTGCACATCGGGGGGTGACCTCCGGGGTGTGGGGGCGGTCAGCCGCTGGGGCCGCCGGTCAGCCGTTCAGGTGGCGGCCGAAGAAGTCCAGGATGCGGGCCCAGCCGTCCATCGCCGCCTGCGGCCGGTAGCTCGGCCGGTCGACGGCGAAGAAGGCGTGCCCGGCGCCCTCGTAGGTGTGGAACTCGTACGTCTTGCCGTGGGTGCTCAGCTCCTGCTCCAGCTCGGCGGTGTCGGCGGGCGACGGGTACTGGTCCTCGGCGCCGAACAGGCCGAGCAGCGGGCAGGACAGGTCCTTGGCGAGGTGCGCGATCGGCTCCACCTGGATCGGGAAGCCCTCCGGCGGGCGGCCGGAGACGAAGGCGCCGTAGCAGTCCACCGCCGCCTGGAGGTCCAGGCTGCACGCGGCCAGGAAGGACTGGCGGCCGCCGGAGCAGTAACCGATCGTCCCGACCCGGCCGTTGGACGACGGCAGGCCGCGCAGCCAGCGGGCCGCGCCCGCGACATCGCCGACCAGGCGCTCGTCGGGCACCCCGCCGCGGGCGCGGGCGGTGGCGGCGGCGTCGTCCGGATCGGCGCCGGGCGCCTCGCGGGTGTAGAGGTTGGGGCAGACGGCCGCGTACCCCTCGGCGGCGAAGCGGCGGGTGATCTCCTTGGTGGCCGCGTCATAGCCGGGCATGTGGTGGATGACGACCACTCCGCCGAGCGGACCGGGCGTCAACGGGCGTGCTGCGTATGCCTCGATCTCGTCGCCGCCGTGGCCGGTGAGGGTGACCGTCTCCGCCAGCAGCGCGTCATAGGTGGGCACAGGTCTGGTCCTTTCCTTGCGTGATCTCCGAGCTTAGAGCTCCTGACAGAGTGGGCGGTCGGTCAGCCCGCGGCGTCTGGTGCCGTGCATCGCAAGGCGGAGGGTCGTCCTCGTACTGGGCGTACTTGGACGATCCCGACAACGCGGCGAGGTGCGGTGGCAGGCGTCGCGGGCCGGGCGCTCACTCTGTCAGGAGCTCTTGGTACGGCTGTGAACGCGCGCGGGCGGCCCGTGGCGGCGGGTCAGGCTCCGGTCCGTGATGCGTCAGGAGCGGACCGTAGGCTTGCTGTCCGTGTCCGGCCGCATCCGGCGGCCCGGGCGGCGGAGTCGGGGCTATGTGGGGGCAGGTGGGCACAGGGTGAGGACCAAACGGCTGCCGCGCCAGGTGCGCGAGCGGCAGATGCTCGACGCGGCGGTGGAGACGTTCGCCCGGCGGGGGTACCGGGCGGCGTCGATGGACGACATCGCGGCGCTGGCGGGGGTCTCCAAGCCACTGCTGTACCTGTATCTCAACTCCAAGGAGGAGTTGTTCAGCGCCTGCATACGGCGGGAGGCGGAGGCGCTGACGACCGCGGTGCGGGCCGCCGTCGATCCCGGAGCGCCTCCGGACCGGCGGTTGTGGCGGGGTCTGCGGGCGTTCTTCACGCACGTCGCGGAGCATCCGGACGGCTGGGCGGTGCTGTACGAGCAGGCGCGCGCCCAGGGGGAGCCGTTCGCGGGCGAGTTCCGGCGGGTGCGCGCGGAGTTCGTGGGGTTCGTGGCCGAACTGATCGCCCAGGCCGCCGGGGAGGCGGGCTGCGGGCCGGAGCGCTACGGCCACGAGCTGGCCGGGCGGGAGATCACCGGGCTCGCGCAGGCGCTGGTGGGGGCCGCGGAGTCGCTCGCGGGCTGGGCGAACGGCCAGCCCGGCCAGGCGGCGAAGGACACCGCGGCGACGCTGATGAACTTCGCCTGGGCCGGACTGGACAACCTCATGGGCGGTCGCCGCTGGGCGGCCGCGGTGCCGTCGCTGCGCTGACGGCCGGCCCGGTCAGCAGCTCGCCGGTCAGGTGGAGCCGTTCGCCGCCGGGGCCGCCGCGCAGCTCGAACCGGCCGTTGTCAGTGCCGTATGCCACTGTTGCGGGCAGGAGGACGGGGGCCTTGAACTCGGCGCGGACGCGCACCGTTTCGGGCATCCCGCCGCGGTCCGCCGCCTGCTGGGCGGCGCAGCGGGCGATGGTCCACATCCCGTGGGCGATCGCCCGGGGGAAGCCGAACAGCCTGGCGGTGAGGGGGTACAGGTGGATGGGGTTGTAGTCGCCCGAGACGCGGGCGTGGCGGCGGCCGAGGGAGGCCGGGAGCCGCCAGGTCGCGGTGGTGGGCAGCGGTGCGGACGCCTCGGGGCGCTGGTCCGTCCGCTGTCCGGGGGCCGGTGGTTCGGGCTGCCGCGCGGTGGCGTGCCGGGCGAGATAGGTGCTGCGGTCGCTCCAGCGCAGCTCGCCGCCGACGCGCGCCTCGGTGGTGATGACGACTTCGGTGCCGCGCCGGTGGGGGCGCGACTCCTCGGCGTGGACGGTCAGTTCGGGCTGGTCGCCGGCGTGCAGCGGGGCGTGCTGGACGATGTCGATGGAGGTGTGGACGAGCCCGAGGAGGGGGAGCGGGAAGGCCGGGTCGGCCATCAGCCGGGCGGCCAGCGGGAAGCCGAGGATGTGCGGATAGGTCAGCGGCAGCGGATCCGCCGCGGAGAAGCCGCACACCCGCGCATACGCCGCCGCGCGCCGCGGGTCGATGGCGGCCGCGGGGCTCGTCAGACGGGTGGCGGGCAGCTCCGCGCCGGGGTGCGGGCGCTTGCGCAGCCCCGTCACGGCGCCCCGGGCGAGGGTCGTGATCAGCGGCATCTCAGGCTCCCAGCAGGCTCTGGCCGCAGACGCGGACGACCTGGCCGTTGACTCCGCCGGAGGCGGGGCCGGCGAACCAGGCGATGGTCTCGGCGACGTCCACGGGAAGCCCGCCCTGGCCGAGGGAGTTCATGCGGCGGCCCGCCTCGCGGATCATCAGTGGGACGGCCGCGGTCATCTGCGTCTCGATGAAGCCGGGGGCGACGGCGTTGACGGTCAGTCCGGCCGCGGCGGCGCGGGGGGCCATGGCCCGGACGAAGCCGATGATCCCGGCCTTGGACGCGGCGTAGTTCGTCTGGCCGGTGTTGCCCGCGATGCCGGCGATGGAGGCGGTGGCCACGATCCGGCCGCCGGAGCGCAGGGTGCCGCTGCCGAGCAGGTGGTCGGTGGTGCGCAGCACGCTGCCGAGGTTCACCTCGATCACGGAGGCGAAGCGGTCGGCGGCCATGTTGGCGAGCCTGCGGTCGCGGGTGATGCCCGCGTTGTGGACCAGGACGTCCAGGCCGTCCGCGCCGTCGAGGTCCGCGAGGGCCGACGCGATCCGCTCACCGGCGTCCGCGGCGGTGATGTCGCAGGTCAGCGCGGTGCCGCCGAGGCGCTGGGCGACCTGCTCCAGCGGCTGCGCGGCGGACGGCACGTCCAGGCACACGACATGGGCGCCGTCGCGGGCCAGGGTCGCGGCGACGGCCTCGCCGATGCCGCGGGCTGCCCCGGTGACCAGCGCCGTGCGGCCCTGGAGCGGGCGGGTCCAGTCCGCGGGCGGGGTGACGGGTGTGTCGGCGACGGAGATGACCTGGCCGCTGACGTAGGCCGACTTGGGGGAGAGCAGGAAGCGCAGGGTGGACTCGGCGGCGGCCGCCGTGCCGGAACCGTCGGCCAGGCGCACCAGTTGGACGGTGCTGCCCCGGCCGATCTCCTTGCCCAGCGAGCGGGTCAGTCCCTCCAGCGCCTGCTGGGCCGCCGCCTGGTGGGGGTCCTCGCCCACCTCGGCGCCCAGGATCACCACCCGCCCGCTGCGGTGCAGGGAGCGGATGACCGGGTGCAGCGCCGCGTGCACCTCGGCCAGCTGCGCGGGGGCCGCCACGCCGGTCGCGTCCAGGACCAGGGCCGCGTAGGAGGCGCCGGGCTCGTGGCGGTTGCGCAGCGGCAGGCCCAGTCGGCCGAGCACCACCGGCAGGGTGTCGGCGTGCCGGGAGCCCGCGGTGCGCAGATGGAGCAACGGGCCGTCCAGGGCGGGGTGTTCGGGGGACCAGCGGCGCAGCTGGGCCGGCTGCGGCAGACCCAGGCGGCGGGTCACGAAACGGCCCGGAGGTGTGGAAGTGAAGCGAAGGTAGCGGTCGGCCATTGGCCTTCTCCTTACTCTGGAGTAAGTTTACCGGCGGTAAGGCTACCGCCGGTAAGGGTACGGCCGGTAAGGCCGCCGCCGGTAAGGCTTCGGCCGGTCGGCCGGAGGTTTTCACGGCAAGGAGAGAGACGTTATGGACAGCGTGCGCCGGGTGGCGGTCATCGGCGGCAATCGCATCCCCTTCGCCCGTTCCGACGGCCCGTACGCCACCGCGTCCAACCAGGAGATGCTGGGCGCCGCCCTGGCCGGCCTGGTCGAGCGGTACGGCCTGGAGGGCGCCCGGATCGGCGAGTTCGCGGCCGGAGCCGTCCTCAAGCACAGCCGGGACTTCAACCTCGCCCGCGAGACCGTCCTGGGCAGCGACCTGGACCCGGCCACCCCCGCCTACGACGTCCAGCAGGCCTGCGGCACCGGCCTGCAGGCCGTCATCGGCATCGCCAACAAGATCGCGCTCGGGCAGATCGACTGCGGCATCGCCGGCGGCACCGACACCGCGAGCGACGCGCCCCTCGGCGTCAACGACACGCTGCGCCGCCTGCTGCTGGAGGCCCGGCGGGCCCGGTCCACGGGCGGCCGGGTCCGGGCGCTGGCCCGCGTCCGGCCCCGGCACCTCGTCCCGGACATCCCGCGCAACGCCGAACCGCGCACCGGCCTGTCCATGGGCGAGCACGCCGCGCTGACCGCCGAACAGTGGAAGATCAGCCGGGAGGCGCAGGACGAGCTCGCCGCCACCAGCCACCGCAGGCTCGCCGCCGCCTACGAGCGCGGCTTCTTCGCCGACCTCACCACCCCCTTCCGCGGCCTGGAACGCGACCAGAACCTGCGGCCCGACTCCAGCGAGGCCAAACTCTCCACCCTCCGCCCGGTCTTCGGCCGGGATGGCGCCAACCCCACCATGACCGCGGGCAACTCCACCCCGCTGACCGACGGCGCCGCCGTGGTGCTGCTGGCGAGCGACGAGTGGGCCGCCGCCCGCGGCCTGCGGCCGCTGGCGTACCTGACGTACACCGAGACCGCGGCCGTGGACTTCGTCAGCGGGGCGGAGGGACTCCTGATGGCCCCCGCCTACGCCGTGCCGCGCATGCTCCGGCGGGCCGGGATCGGCCTCGCCGACTTCGACCTGTACGAGATCCACGAGGCATTCGCCTCCCAGGTCCTGGCCACCCTCGCCGCCTGGGAGGACCCGGCGTTCTGCACCGAACGCCTCGGTCTGGACGGCCCGTTGGGCACCGTCGACCGCGACCGGCTCAACATCGCGGGCTCCTCGCTGGCCACCGGCCACCCCTTCGCCGCGACCGGCGCCCGCATCGTCGCCACCCTCGCCGCGCTGCTCGCCGAGCGCGGCGGCCCGGGCCGCGGCCTGGTGTCCATCTGCGCGGCGGGCGGCCAGGGGGTCACCGCCATCCTCGAACGCCCCTGACCTCCCTCCCCACAGGCCGGCGGCGCACCCGCCGCCGGCCGCCCAGGCCCCGCACCACCGTCGAAGGACCGCACCACCCAGCACCGAGCACACCGCCGACCGCCGCTTCATCGTCGCCACTGGAGCCGCCGATGTCCCGCGTACTCTCCCCCGCCGTCCCACCGCCGGCCTCCCCCGAGCCCGAACTGGTCCTGGACGGCGGCCGCGTCGTCCAGGCCTCCGTCCCGCCCCTGGTACCGGCCGTCACCGCCGGCAGCCTCGCCGACATCCCGTTCACCAACGCCGAGGAGGCCCCCGGCGAGGCCGTCCTCAGCCGCAAGGACGAGAACGGCACCTGGCGCGACGTGACCGCCGCCGCCTTCCGCGAGGAGGTCCTCTCCGTCGCCAAGGGCCTGATCGCCTGCGGCGTGCAGGCCGGGGACCGGCTGGCCATCATGTCCCGCACCACCTACGCCTGGACGCTGCTGGACTTCGCCGCGTGGGCGGCCGGCGCCGTCACCGTCCCGATCTACCCGACGTCCTCCGCCGACCAGGCCGAGTGGATCCTGTCCGACTCCGGGGCGGTCGCCTGCGTGGTGGAGGACGTCGAGCAGGCCCGGCTGATCACCGGGGTGCGGGCCGCGCTGCCCGCGCTGCGCGACCTGTGGCAGGTGGACACCGGGGCCATCGCGCAGCTGCGCGCCGCCGGACGCCACGTCCCCGACCGGGCCGTCCAGGAGCGCCGCGCCGCACTCACCCCGCGGCACATCGCCACCCTCATCTACACCTCCGGCACCACCGGACGCCCCAAGGGCTGCGTGCTCACCCACGGCAACTTCTTCGCCGAGGTCGACAACGCCATCGAACTGCTGCACCCGGTCTTCAAGTCGGTGAGCACCGAGCCGGCGTCCACGCTGCTGTTCCTGCCGCTGTCCCATGTCTTCGGCCGGATGGTGGCGATCGGCTGCCTGCGGGCGAGGGTCCGCCTCGGCCACGCGCCCAGCATCGCCACCGAGGACCTGCTCGCCGACCTGTCCGGTTTCAAACCGACGTTCCTGCTGGCCATCCCCTATGTCCTGGAGAAGGTCCACAACACCGGGCGCGCCACCGCCGAGGGCATGGGACGCGCCTCCTCCTTCGACCGCGCCGCGCGGATCGCCCGGCGCTACGGGGAGGCCGTCACCGCCGAGCGGTCCGGCGAGGGGGAGGGGCCGTCCCTCGGGCTGCGGCTGGCGCACGCCCTGTACGACCCGCTGGTCTACCGCCGGATCAGGGCGGCGCTCGGCGGCAAGGTCCGCTACGCGATCTGCGGCGGCTCACCGCTGGGCAAGCGGCTCGCCGCCTTCTACGCGGGCGCCGGAGTGGAGATCTTCGAGGGCTACGGCCTGACCGAGACGACCGCGGCGGCCACCGTCACCCCGCCGCTGCGCCCGCGCCTGGGCACCGTCGGGCGCCCGCTGCCCGGCACCGCCGTGCGGATCGCCCCCGACGGCGAGGTGCTGCTCAGCGGCGGCCAGGTTTTCAGCGGCTACTGGAACGCCGGCGAGGTCGAGCCGGCGCAGCGCGGCGGCTGGTTCGCCACCGGGGACATCGGCGAGCTCGACGAGGCCGGCTACCTGCGGATCACCGGCCGCAAGAAGGAGATCATCATCACCGCGGGCGGCAAGAACGTCGCCCCCGCCCCGTTGGAGGACCGCCTGCGCGCCCACCCGCTGGTGGGCCAGTGCGTGGTCATCGGCGACAACCGCCCGTACGTCACCGCGCTGATCACCCTGGAGCCGGACGGGATCGCCCACTGGCGCCGGGTGCGCAAGAAGGAGCGGCTGAGCGACGCCGAGATCGTCGAGGACCGGGACCTCCTCGCCGAGCTCCAGCGCGCCGTGGACGACGCCAACACGCTCGTCTCCCGCCCGGAGTCCATCCGCCGCTTCCGGGTCCTGGCCCGCGACTTCACCGAGGCGAACGGCCACCTCACCCCGTCGATGAAGCTGCGCCGGGCCAGGATCGCCGCGGACTTCGCCGCCGAGATCGAGTCCCTCTACCAGCGCCGCTGACCGGTGAACTCGGCGCCGCGTTCCCACCGCCGCCGGGATGAAATTCAGAGAAACGTCACGCGAATAGCGGTATGCCCGCGGGGCTCCGGGGAATAGCGCCGGAGCCCGCCGCGGGTGGACAAGGCAGGAGCCCCGCGCGGACCGCGCGGGGCTCCTTGGGTACTGCAATCGAATTTGGCGGGCGGTGAATCCCTGCCGCGCGATTACTGAACGGTGACGTTCTCCGCCTGCGGGCCCTTCGGACCCTGCGTGACGTCGAAGCTCACGGCCTGGTTCTCCTCCAGCGAGCGGAAGCCCGAGGCGTTGATCGCGGAGTAGTGCACGAAGACGTCGGGGCCGCCGCCGTCCTGCGCGATGAAGCCGAAGCCCTTTTCAGCGTTGAACCACTTCACGGTTCCGGTAGCCATAAAGCCCTCCTTGGGCCGGGGTCGCCCTGCTCCAGAACCTGCAAAGAAGCCTGAAAACTACAAAAGCCTGCGGCGTTACATGCTCCGCAGGCTCTGTACTGCAAGGGAAACCAAACTGCAACTTGCGGTGAGAGTAGCACGGGGCAAGTCGAGCGGGGAAGAGTTCGAAGATCTCTGTGGGCGGGCGTGTCGGGCGGTGCCGCGCGACCCGGGCCGCCCGCCCCGCGGCATGGCCCGGCCGGGCCCGGGTCTAGCCTCCTGATGTGGACAACACTGTGCTTACGGCGTCCCCGGACGGCAGGCCCAGCCGCCCCCGGGTCGGTCACATCCAGTTCCTCAACTGCCTCCCGCTGTACTGGGGGCTGGCCAGGACCGGGACGCTCCTGGACCTGGAGCTGAGCAAGGACACCCCCGAGAAGCTCGGCGAGCGGCTGGTGGCAGGGGAGCTGGACATCTCCCCGGTCAGCCTGGTGCCGTTCCTCCAGCACGCCGGCGAACTGGTCGCGCTGCCGGACATCGCGGTGGGCTGCGACGGCCCCGTGATGTCGTGCGTGATCGTCAGCCAGGTGCCGCTCGACCGGCTGGACGGCGCCCGGGTCGCCCTGGGCTCGACCTCCCGCACCTCGGTGCGGCTGGCCCAGCTGCTGCTGGCCGAGCGGTACGACGTCGCCCCCGACTACTTCACCTGCCCGCCCGACCTCGGGGTGATGATGCAGGAGGCGCAGGCCGCCGTGCTGATCGGCGACGCGGCCCTGCGCGCCTCGCTGCACGACGCGCCCCGGCTGGGGCTCCAGGTGCACGACCTGGGGGCGATGTGGAAGGAGTGGACCGGGCTGCCGTTCGTCTTCGCGGTGTGGGCGGCGCGCCGGGACTACCTGGAGAAGCGCCCCGAGACGGTGGCGGAGGTGCACCGGACCTTCCTCGCCTCCCGCGACCTGTCGCTGGAGGAGGTGGAGAAGGTCGCCGAGCAGGCCGCGCGCTGGGAGACGTTCGACTCCGACCTGCTGCGGCGCTACTTCACCACCCTGGACTTCTCGCTGGGGGCGGAGCAGCTGGCCGGCATCGCGGAGTTCGCCCGCCGGGTGGGCGACACCACCGGCTTCGCCCCGGACGTCGCCGTCGATCTGTACCGGCCGGACGGGGCCTGAAAGCGGCGGGGGCCTGAAAGCGGCGGGGGGCTGAAAGCGGCGGGGGCCTGCCGGGCGGAACGCTCCGCCCGGC
>JBEHXI010000279.1:0-9469 GCA_048498775.1 Actinomycetota bacterium
CGGCCGGTGTGCTCAGAAGGACGCCACGACGCGGTCGGCGAGGATGAAGACCCGCTCGTCGCCACAGGTGAACGTCAGGGAGAAGGCGCCCGAGACGCCGGAACCGCCCAGCAGCACCGGCGCGTCCCCGCGGTCCAGCGCCGCCGCGAGCTGCTCGGCGGTCTCGCGGTGGCCGGGGGTCAGGCACAGCGTCGTGCCGTCCTTGAAGATGTACAGGTCAAGCGTGCCCAGCGGGCCCGGGCGGATGTCCGCCAGCGGGGTGCGGGCCTCGGCGAGCGAGGCCAGCCGGGCGACCGTCTGCTCCGGGTCGGCGATCACCGGCGACGGGACGAAGTCGGGATCGGACGGGTGGCGCCGGGTGGCCGCCGACGGGATCTCCGGTTCCAGGCCGGCGAGGTCCACCGGCCGGGGGAAGTACGGGGACACCTCGAATTCGCCGTACTCCGCGTACTCACCGGGCTCCGCCGGGTCGTCCGCGTCGGCGTGATCCGGGCCGCCGCCGCTGCCGGCGCTCAGCGCGTCACGGGCGTCGAGCGCGTCGCGCAGGTCCCTCAGGTCGCGCAGCTCCCGGGTGTCCAGCAGCGGCGCGTCGACGGCCTCCTGGGCCTCCTGGGCGGCCCAGAAGGCGCGGGCCTCGGCCAGTTCCCGCTCCCGCTCGTCGGCGAGCGCGGCGGCCACCGCGGCGCGTATCTCCTCGCTCGGGGAGGCCGTCCGGGCGTGCGGGACGGCGGCGATGGCGGCGGCGACGTCGGCGCTCCGGGCCTGCTGCGCGGCGAGGTCGGCCTGCAGGGCGGCGAGCTGCCGGTACAGCGCGCGGGTCGCGGACAGGGCCGATACCCCCACGGCCATGGCGGTCGCCGCGACGAGCAGCGATACGACGAGGACGGCGCTGTTGGCGCTCACGGGTAACTCCTGGCGGTGGGGTCCGAAGCGTTCTTCGGGGTGGTTGACGGCGGAACTTTTGTCTCCCCAAGAACACACTGTGCCGTGAAACTGTTGGCCCCTGCAGTGCGGAATGTCACGAAAAAGCTGGGCACCGATGGTGGGCCCGGCCGGGCGGGCCCGGGCTGACCTGGGAAAACGAAGCTCCCCCGAGAGAGGTCACAGCCCGGGGGAGCTTCTGTTGCGATTCAGGTCTCATTCAGGAAGAGCCGGCTCAGCTCATCCGCGCTGTGCCTGGGGTCGCGACGAGCTTCGCCTGCGCTGCGGGCGGGTGCCGCCGTCCTCCTTCGTCGGACGGCGACCCCCACCCTCCGCTACGGCTCAGCTCATCCGCTCGATGATCATGGCCATGCCCTGGCCGCCGCCCACGCACATCGTCTCCAGGCCGAACTGCTTGTCGTGCCACTGAAGGGAGTTGATCAGCGTGCCGGTGATGCGGGCGCCGGTCATGCCGAACGGGTGGCCCACGGCGATGGCGCCACCGTTGACGTTCAGCTTGTCGATGTCGATGCCCAGGTCCCGGTAGGAGGGGATGACCTGCGCGGCGAACGCCTCGTTGATCTCGACGAGGTCGATGTCGTCGATGGTCATGCCCGCGCGGGCCAGCGCCTGCTTGGTGGCCTCCACCGGGCCGTAGCCCATGATCTCCGGGGACAGGCCGGAGACACCGGTGGAGACGATGCGGGCCAGCGGGGTCAGGCCCAGCTCGCGCGCCTTGGTGTCGGACATGATCACCAGGGCGGCGGCGCCGTCGTTGAGCGGGCAGCAGTTGCCCGCGGTGACCAGGCCGTCGGGGCGGAAGACCGGCTTGAGGCCCTGCACGGCCTCCAGGGTCACGCCCGCGCGCGGGCCGTCGTCCTTGGAGACGACGGTGCCGTCCGGCAGCGTGACCGGGGTGATCTCGCGCTCCCAGAAGCCGTTCTTGATGGCCTCCTCGGCGAGGTTCTGGGACCGCACGCCGAACTCGTCCATCTCCTGGCGGGTGACGCCCTTCAGACGGGCCAGGTTCTCGGCGGTCTGGCCCATCGCGATGTACGGGTCGGGGAGCAGGCCGTCCTCGCGCGGGTCGTGCCAGTCGGCGCCCTCCTGCGTGGCGCGCTCGGCGGTGCGGGCCACGGCCTCGGCGAACAGCGGGTTCTGGGTGTCCGGCAGGCCGTCGGAGCTGCCCTTGACGCTGCGGGAGACGGTCTCGACACCGGCGGAGATGAACACGTCGCCCTCGCCCGCCTTGATGGCGTGCAGGGCCATCCGGCTGGTCTGCAACGAGGAGGAGCAGTACCGGGTGATGGTGCAGCCCGGCAGGTGGTCCATGCCCATCTGCACGGCCACGATCCGGCCCAGGTTGTGGCCCTGCTCGCCGCCGGGGAGGCCACAGCCGAGCATCAGGTCGTCGATGTCCCGCGGGTCCAGCTCGGGGACCTTGGCGAGGGCGGCCTGGATGATCGTGGCGGTCAGGTCGTCGGGGCGCATGTCCTTCAGCGACCCCTTGAACGCCCGGCCGATGGGCGTCCGGGCGGCAGAGACGATTACGGCTTCGGGCATAGCGGCTCTCCTCGACGGCGACAAGTGCGGACTCACTGGGAAGTTACTCGGACGTAGAGCAGCGCGTCACGGGAGTCGGGCTGTGACTCGGGCCTCTTTCTGAGCGCTTGCTTAGCGCCATGGTCGCACGGGTGCCCGCCCCGGACCAAGGGGGAACCGCCCGGGAACTCCCCGCGCTACACCGCCGGCCCGGGCGCCGGGGCCGCGGCATCCGGCTCAGGTTCCGGCTCCGGCAGCCGGCGGGGCAGGCGGCGGAGAGCCGCCCAGCGGGTGCGCTGCCCGGGCGCCGCGGCCGCGGTCACCTCGGTGCCGCCCTCGCCCGCCGCCCGTGCCGCCGCCTCGTCGACCGGCAGCAGCGCCTCGGTGCCCTCCGCGGCCCGCGGCCAGACGCCGACGGCCGAGCAGAGGGTGGGCAGGACGGCCATCGCCGCCGTGGCGTACCCGGCGGCGGAGGGGTGGTAGTTGTCCGGCCCGAACATCTCCCGGGGACTCGCCTCGAACTCCGGCCCCAGCAGCCGTCCCAGCGACACCGTCCGCCCGCCCAGCTCGACCACCGCGATGGTCTGCGCGGCCGCCAGCTGCCGGCTCAGCCGCCGGGCGACCCAGCGCAGCGGCTGGTACACCGGCTCGATGGTGCCCAGGTCGGGGCAGGTGCCCACCACCACCGCGGCGCCCGCGTCGCGCAGCGCGCGCACCGTCTCGGCGAGGTAGCGCACCGACTCGGCCGGCCGCATCCGGTGGGTGACGTCATTGGCGCCGATCATGATGACGCAGACGTCGGGCGGCGGTGTGCCGTCCGCGAGCAGCAGGCCGGCCTGCGCGGGCAGGCTGTCGGAACAGGCGCCGCACTCCGCGACGTTCACCAGGTCCACCGGGCGCTCGGCGACCGCGGCCAGCCCGGACGCCAGCAGCGCGGCCGGGGTCTCGCGGACCCGGTGGACGCCCTGCCCGGCCGCCGTCGAGTCGCCGAGGAACGCCAGCCGCACGGGCGGCTCGCCCAGGCCGGCGAACTCGGCGAACTCGGCGAACTCGGCGCCGTACCGCCCGTCGGTCAGCGGCGGCCGGTCCCCCGCGCCGCCGACCGCCCGCCGGGCCAGCTGCACCTCGGTCAGCAGCAGTCCGACGGCCGCGCCGCCGAGCAGGCCGATGCCGCTGCCCCCGTACAGTGCCGCGGCGGCGATCCGCCGCGCCACCCTCGCCCTCGACGAGGAGATCACCGAGGAGATCGCCAAGGTGTCCGCCATTGCCGCATCGCCGCCCTTCAGCCCCGTATGGAGTAGTTCCCCCGTCAAGGCCGCCCCGCAACGCGATCACCCTCTCGAGTCGGAACTTTGCGCATACGCTTTCAGCACCGCAACGGAAGACATCCGGAGGACGTCGTGCGATACCACGACTCGATGATCAGTCTCGTCGGCAACACCCCGCTGGTGAGGCTCCGCAGCGTCACGGCCGGGATCCAGGCCACGGTGCTGGCGAAGGTCGAGTACTTCAACCCCGGCGGGTCGGTCAAGGACCGCATCGCCCTGCGCATGATCGAGGCCGCCGAGGAGTCCGGCGAGCTGCGGCCCGGCGGGACGATCATCGAGCCGACCTCCGGGAACACCGGCGTGGGACTCGCGATCGTCGCGCAGCAGAAGGGCTACCACTGCATCTTCGTCTGCCCGGACAAGGTGTCCACCGACAAGATCAACGTGCTGCGGGCCTACGGCGCCGAGGTGGTGGTCTGCCCCACCGCCGTCGCCCCCGAGCACCCGGATTCGTACTACAACGTCTCCGACCGGCTGGTCCGCGAGACGCCGGGCGCCTGGAAGCCCGACCAGTACTCCAACCCGAACAACCCGCGCTCCCACTACGAGACCACCGGCCCCGAGCTGTGGGAGCAGACCGAGGGCCGCATCACCCACTTCGTGGCGGGCATCGGCACCGGCGGCACCATCACCGGCACCGGCCGCTACCTCAAGGAGGTCTCGGACGGCCGGGTGAAGGTCGTCGGCGCCGACCCGGAGGGCTCGGTGTACTCCGGCGGCTCCGGGCGCCCGTACCTGGTGGAGGGCGTCGGCGAGGACTTCTGGCCGGACGCCTACGACCGGTCGGTCACCGACGAGATCATCGCGGTGTCCGACAAGGACTCCTTCCAGATGACGCGGCGCCTCGCCCGCGAGGAGGGGCTGCTGGTCGGCGGCTCGTGCGGGATGGCGGTGGTCGCGGCGCTGCGGGTGGCCGAGCGGCTCGGGCCGGACGACGTCGTCGTGGTCCTGCTGCCGGACAGCGGGCGCGGCTACCTCAGCAAGATCTTCAACGACGAGTGGATGGCCGACTACGGCTTCCTGGAGGAGCCCGACGGCCAGCAGGCACGCGTCGCCGACGTGCTCGCGCACCGCAGCGGCGGCATCCCCGAGCTCGTCCACATGCACCCCGAGGAGACCGTCGGCGAGGCCATCGAGGTGCTCCGCGAGTACGGCGTCTCGCAGATGCCGATCGTCAAGCCCGGCGCCGGGCACCCGGACGTGATGGCGGCCGAGGTGGTCGGCTCGGTGGTGGAGCGCGACCTGCTCGACGCGCTGTTCACCCAGCGGGCGCAGCTGGGCGACCCGCTGGAGACGCACATGAGCCCGCCGCTGCCGCAGGTCGGCTCCGGGGAGTCGGTCGCCGACCTGATGGCGGTGCTGGAGAGCGCGGACGCGGCGATCGTGCTGGTGGAGGGCAAGCCGACCGGCGTCGTCAGCCGCCAGGACCTGCTGGCGTTCCTCGCCAAGACCGCCCGCTGACTGACGCGGTCCGGGCGCGGGCGGACGGGCCCTTCGGGCCTTTGTGCAAACGGTACGTCCGCGACATGTGGGCGCAGCATCCGCTTAACACGGGTCCGGCACATTGGTGGTCGTCGCCGGAAGGCGGCAGTGGATGTGGCAACGAGGACTGACGGAGCGGCTCCCGGACCTCCTCGCTTGCCCCGGACGCGGAAGCACCGGACCTGACCCGGCCCGCGTCCCCGCGGGGACCGCCGTCGTCCCGCCCCTGGCAGTCATGCCGGGGTGCGGCGGTCCCCGCCTCACTCCTGCCCTGGCGCCGCCGGTCGCGGCACCGGCTACTACCAGGGCGAGGCGTCCGTCTCGCGGCGCTCCGGGGACTCCCGGCGCGACTCCCGCTGGGACATCGCCTGGGCCACGTTGACGCCCACGATGCCGGCCCAGGTCACCAGCAGGCCCGGCACCCCCGCGGTCGTCGCGCCGATCCCGGACAGCGGGATCGCCAGCACCAGGGAGACGACCGCCAGCCGCATGTCGCGCCAGCCGCCGCCGTGCCGTTCGCGGTGCGGGCGGCCGCGGAACCCGGCGCGCGCGTCCGTCATCTGCTGCTCGGCGATCTCCCGCCGCACCCGGCGCTCGACCTGGCCGTCGATCCGACGCCCAATCTTGTCGAGGAACGAGTCGATCAGCTCCGACTCGTACTCCGGGCCGAGATCCCGGCGCGCGTGGAGCGTGGCGTTGAGCTCTTTGGTGAGGTTTTCCCCCACATCGGGGTCCAGGGCACTCATGAGGCCACCGTAGGAGCGCGGGGCGTCCGTGTAACTGGGGGAAGCCCCCCACTTTCCCCTGGGGACGGACCCTTCCGGGAGAGTGTGTACGGTCGGGAGCACACCGGCGAGAAGGAGTAGCACCCATGCGCTTGCTGACGGCGTTGAGCGGTTCCCACGACGGCCACCGCCACGGTCCCGACGCGCTCCGGATCGCCGACCGCGCCCTGTCGCACGAGGACCTGCTCGGTGCCGCGGGGGCGGTCGCGCGCCGCATCGCCGGGGCGCCGGCCGTGGCCGTGCACGGCGCGCCGGTGCTGGAGACGGTCGTCGCGGTGGTGGGCGGGCTGCTGGCCGGGGTGCCCGTCGTCCCGGTGCCGCCGGACTCCGGGCCCGCCGAGCGCGACCACATCCTGCGCGACTCGGGTGCCACGCTGCTGCTGGCGGCCGAGGACGGGGTGTGGGCGGACGCGGGCGTGGCGACGGTCCGGGTGGACGCCGCCGAGCGCGCCGCCTTCGACGCGCCCGAACCGGCCGGCGACACCGTCGCGCTGATCCTCTACACCTCCGGGACCACCGGCGCCCCCAAGGGCGTGCTGATATCCCGTCAGGCCATCGCCGCCGACCTCGACGCGCTGGCCCGGGCCTGGGCGTGGACCGCCGAGGACACCCTGGTGCACGGGCTGCCGCTGTTCCACGTCCACGGGCTGGTGCTGGGCGTGCTGGGGGCGCTGCGCACCGGGTCCCGGCTGGTGCACACCGGGCGGCCCACCCCGCAGGCGTACGCGGCGGCCGGCGGGACGCTGTACTTCGGGGTGCCGACCGTCTGGTCGCGGGTCACCCAGGACGCGGCGGCCGCCCGGCAGCTGGCCGCCGCGCGGCTGCTGGTCTCCGGCAGCGCCCCGCTGCCCGCGCCGGTCTTCCGCGATCTGGAGGCGCTCACCGGCAGCCGCCCGGTCGAGCGCTACGGGATGACCGAGACGCTGATCACCGTCAGCACCCGGGCGGACGGCGAGCGCCGGCCCGGCTCGGTCGGCCTGCCCGTGGACGGGGTCGTCAGCCGGCTGGTCGCCGAGGACGGGGAGGCGGTCCCGCACGACGGCACGACCGTCGGCGAGCTGCAGATCGGCGGGCCGACGCTGTTCGGCGGCTACCTGAACCGGCCCGAGGCCACCGCCGCGTCGCTCACCGCGGACGGCTGGTTCCGCACCGGGGACATGGCGGTCATCGAGCCGGACGGCATGCACCGCATCGTCGGGCGCGCCTCCACCGACCTGATCAAGTCCGGCGGCTACCGCATCGGCGCCGGCGAGGTGGAGAACGCGCTGCTGGACCACCCGGCGGTCCGCGAGGCGGCCGTCGTGGGCGCCCCGCACAGCGACCTGGGCCAGCAGATCGTGGCCTATGTGGTGGCCGACGGGGTCACCGAGCGGGAGCTGGTGGACTTCGTCGCCGGGCACCTGTCCGTCCACAAGCGGCCGCGGGTCGTCCGCTTCATCGACGCGCTGCCGCGCAACGCGATGGGCAAGCCGCAGAAGAAGCTGCTGCCGCCGCTGTAGGCCTCGCGGCGGTGCGCCGGGCCGGGGGAGCCGCGGCCCCCTCGGCCCGGCGGCCGGGTCAGTGCCCGTCGGGGCGGAGGTCCACCTCCTGGTCGCGGACGGCGAGGAAGTGCGGCGTGGGGATGCCGCGCTCGTCGTTGCGCAGCTTCATCATGGTGCCCTCCACGGTGACGTGACCGGGCCCGACCGGCCCCACGGCGGGCTGCGCCTGGCTGTGCCAGCGGTGGGTGCGCCCGTCGCACACCGCGTGGACGCCGCCGACGCCGGAGCCGAGGTCGTCGCTGATGATGTTCGCGCCGACGAAGACGGGACCGGGGGTGCCGCTGTTGACGCAGCGGTACCAGCCGAACAGGGTGATCGTCCCGTCCTCGGAGACCTTCCCGACCGGGTCGATCGTCAGGCGGTCGGTGGGCTGGTCGTCGGCGTGGGCGGCCGGCACGGGCGCGACCGCGGTGAGCAGCAGTCCGCCCGCGGCCAGCGCGAGGGCGTGCCTGATGTGCATGTTCGTTCCTCCATGAGTCGGGCCCTGGCGGACCCCCTCAGGCAGGCGTACCGACTCGGCGGGCGAATCGCCGTCTTTGTCACCCTTCCCGGCGTGTCCCGGGCGGCTTCCGGGCACGTTTGGGACTCCGGCGGGCATCGAATGCTCCGAAGAACCTCAAAAAACGGGCAGCGGCCCGCCCGGTGGGGAAGGGTGGAGGTACGGGTGGCCGCCACGGGGGAGGCCACCCGTTCCGCCTCTCCGGGCCCGCGGCCGCCACGGGCCCGGAAAACGCTTGCCCCCGGCCGTCCCAGGGAACGGACCAGGTGTTGCCAGGTCTGCATGGATTCATGCAGAGTCGGTTTCTGCTGAATGAAGCCCAGGGACGGGCCCCGGGGGTGGCAGCCGGAACGGTGAGGCGCGGGAGGCACGATGGCGACGCAGAGCGGGGGAGCCGCCCGGCTGATGCGGTTGTTCGACGGGCACCGGCTGACGCCGACCCAGCGGCGGATCGCGCACTGCCTGGTGCGCCGCGCCTCCGACGCGCCCTTCCTGTCCAGCGTCGAGGTCGCCGAGCTCGCCGGGGTCAGCCAGCCGTCCGTGACACGGTTCGCCGTCGCCCTGGGGTTCGACGGCTACCCGGCGCTGCGCCGGCACCTGCGGGAGGTCGCGCCGGTCGGCCGGGCCGCCGAGGACCGCACCGACAACGAGTACCAGCAGGCCGTCGAGGCCGAGATCGACAACCTGCGGCAGCTCGCCGCCGCGCTCGCGGACCCCGCCCCCGTCGAGCAGGCCGGCCGGCTGCTCGCCGCCTCCCGGCCGCTGCCGGTCCTGGGGCTGCGCGCGGCCGGCGCCCAGGCCCGCGGCTTCGGCTACTTCGCGGCCAAGGTCCACCCCGACGTGCGGGTGCTGGACGAGGGCGGCACGCTGCTCGGCGACCGGATCGACGCGGCCGTACGGGCCGGGGCGAGCGCGCTGCTGTGCTTCGCCCTGCCCCGGCACTCCCGTGAGGTGGTGGACGCGCTGCAGTACGCCAGGGCGGCCGGGCTGACCATCGTCACGGTGGCGGACAGCTCGTTCGCCCCCGTCGCCCGCCACTCCGACCTGCTGCTGCCCGCCGCGGTCGGCACCGCGCTGGTCTTCGACACCGCCTGCGCCCCGATGATGCTGGGCCGGGTGCTGCTGGAGGCGATGTGCGACGGGATACCGGACGCGCAGGCGCGCCTGGAGGAGTTCGACACCCGGGCCGCCGAGCGCGGGCTGTTCGCTGACTGACCGCCGCGCGGAGCCTGAGACGCCGCTCCGCCCTTTCCGCGGCCTGTTCACGAAATTCTGAGACTCGCTCGGTAATCTCCCGGTCCAGGAGTCCCGTTCTGCCGGGACAGGACGTACGACGTACATGGACAGGGCGGGGCTGCGGCGGAATCGGAA
>JBEHXI010000280.1:0-9460 GCA_048498775.1 Actinomycetota bacterium
CAGGGAAGGAATTTAAAATTTAAGCAGGCTCTCAATCCTCAGCTTTCTTTTCTATCTTACATCACATGGGAAAGTTCTTCGCGAAAACGATCGCTACGGCAGCCGGGAGACCCACGAGGAGGAGCACACTCGTGAAACGCACCCTCGTCATGGCGGCCGCGGCGGCCGCGCTGGCCGCCCTCGCCGGGCTGACCGCGGTGCCGGCCGGCGCCACCGGCCCGGGCGGCACCGCCCCCGCCGACTGGCAGCGCGCCTCGGTCCTGGTGGCCCGGATGACCCTGGACGAGAAGATCACCGAGCTCCACGGCATCCAGGACTCCCAGCACCGGCGCTATGTGCCGGGCATCCCGCGCCTGGGCATCCCCCCGCTGGTGGTGACCAACGGCCCGGCCGGCGCCGGACCCGGCGACGACCCCGTCCAGCAGCCCGCCACCGCGCTGCCCGCGCCCATCTCGCTCGCGGCCACCTGGGACCCCGCCGCGGCCGAGCGCTACGGCGCCCTGACCGGCGCGGAGTCCGCCGACCTCGGCGCGACGCTCGTCGAGGGCCCCGACATCAACATCGCCCGCGTCCCGCAGAACGGCCGCACCTTCGAGGCCTACGGCGAGGACCCCTATCTGGTGGGCCGGATGGCGGTGGCGAACATCCGCGGCATCCAGCGGCAGGGCGAGATCGCCGACGTCAAGCACTACGCCGCCAACAACCAGGAGACCGACCGCTTCACCGAGAGCTCCGTGGTGGACGACCGGACCCTGCACGAGATCTACCTGCCGGCCTTCGAGGCGTCCGTGACGGAGGGCCACGCCGGGGCGGTGATGTGCAGCTACCCGAAGGTCAACGGCGTCTACGCCTGCGAGAACGCCGATCTGCTGGCCGGCACGCTGCGACAGGACTGGGCCTTCTCCGGCTTCGTCACCTCCGACTTCGGCGCCACCCACAGCACCGTCCCGTCCGCGCTGGCCGGCCTGGACCTGGAGATGCCGACCGGCGTCTACTTCGACTCGGCGATGAAGGACGCGATCGGCAGCGGCCGGATCGGCATGGGGACCATCGACACGATGCTCACCCGCCGGTTCGCCACCATGATGGAGTTCGGCCTGTTCGACCGGCCGCCCGTCACCCGTCCGATCCCGGCCCGGCAGGACGGCGCCGCCGCCCGCGCCCTGGCCGAGGAGGGCACCGTCCTGCTGAAGAACGCCCCGGCGGCCGGCGGCCGTTCCCCCGTCCTGCCGCTGGACGCCGCCCGGATCCACTCGATCGCGGTGATCGGCCCGTACGCGGGTGCCGCGGCCACCGGCGGGGGCGGCAGCTCCCATGTCGTCCCGCTCTACACCGTCGATCCGGTGACCGGCATCCGCGACCGCGTCGGCCCGGGCACCACCGTCACCTACGCCGACGGATCCGACCCGGCGGCGGCCGCCGCGGCCGCCCGGGCCGCCGACGTGGCGCTGGTGATGGTCGGCGACCAGGAGACCGAGGGCCGCGACCGGCCGGGTCTCGCCCTGGACGGCAACCAGGACCAGGTGGTCTCCGCGGTCGCCGCCGCCAACCCCCGCACCGTGGTGGTCGTCAAGAGCGGCGCGCCCGTGCTGATGCCGTGGGCGGACCGGGTGCCCGGCATCGTCGAGGCCTGGTACCCCGGCGAGGAGGACGGCAACGCCGTCGCCGCGGTCCTGTTCGGCGACACCGACCCCTCCGGCCGGCTGCCCATCACCTTCCCCGCCAAGGCCGGCGACGTGCCGGCGAACACCCCCGCCCAGTACCCGGGCGTCGGCGGGCAGGTCACCTACTCCGAGGGCCTGGACGTCGGCTACCGGCACTACGACGACGCGGGCATCGCCCCGCTGTTCCCGTTCGGCTACGGACTGTCGTACACCACGTTCGCCTTCTCCGGCCTGCGGGTGCACCCCGACGGGCACGACGGCGCGACGGTGACCGCGCGGGTGACGAACACCGGCCGCCGGGCGGGCACCGAGGTCGCCCAGCTGTACGTGGGCGACCCGTCGAGCGCCGCGCTGCCCGAACCGGCCGACCAGTTGCAGGGCTTCGCCCGGGTCCGGCTCGCCCCCGGGCAGTCCCGCACGGTCACCTTCCACCTGACCGCCCGGTCGTTCGCCTACTGGGACACCGCGCGGCACAGCCACCGCGTGGCGGGCGGCAGTTACGCCCTCCGCGTCGGCGGCAGCTCGCGCGACCTGCCGCTGCGCACCGCCGTCCGGCTCGCCCCGGCGGACGCCGGAGCGTAGGGAACCCCCTGTGGGCTGATCGGGGAGCAGGCGGGGCCCGGCGTGGGTCGTGCGCCCCGCCCGCACCCCCGGCGAGGCAGGCTGGGGGTGGAGGTGGTCGCCGTGGCACGTGACGAGCCGCTGATGATCGTGGACGGCGAGGGCGTGGTCGTGCGGTGGAGCCCCGCGGCGGAACGGCTGCTGGGCTGCCCGGCGGCCAAGGCGCTGGGGCGCCCGGCGACCGCCCTGGTGCCCCGCTCCGCCCTGCGCTCCGGCCAGGCCGTCCCCGCCGACCTGCGGGTCCGGCCGGTGCTGCGCCGGGACGGCTCGGTCGCCTGGGCCGTCCGCCGGGCACCGGCCGGCGAGCGCGCGGCGCGGGTCCTCAGCGCGGTGCGCGAGCACGTCGGCCACTGCCTCGACGTGGAGCACACCTGCCAGGAGCTCGTGGACACCCTGGTGCCGGACTTCGCCGACATCGCGGTGGTGGAGGTGGTGGACGCCGTGATGCGCGGCGAGGACCCGCCGCCCGGCCCCCTCGCACGTGACGTGCCGCTGCGCCGCGCGGCCTACCGCGCCGGTGACGGGTTCACCCCCGCCCGGGTGCCGCGGGTGGGCGACGTGGGCGTCATGCCGTTCCCGACGCCGTTCACCCAGACCCTCACCGATCTGCGGCCCAGGCTGCTCGATCTGGACCCCGGCGCGCCCTGGCTGGAGGCCGCCCCCGACCGGGCCGAGGCGATCCGCGCCTCCGGCGCCCGGACGCTGATCACGGCGCCCCTGACGCTGCGCGGCACGGTGCTCGGACTGGTCAGCCTGTACCGCACCGGGGCCTCCGAGCCGTACGACGAGCAGGACGTCGGCCTCGCCGTGGAGATCGCCGCGCACGCCGCCCTGTGCGTCGACAACGCCCGCCGCTACACCCGCGAGCACACCATCGCCATGATCGTCCAGCGGCACCTGCTGCCGCAGCGCCCCACCGTGCAGACCTCCGTCGAGACCGCCCACCTGCAGATCCTCGGCGGCGCGGGCGGGGGCGGCTGGTTCGACACCTTCGCCCTGTCCGGCGCCCGCACCGCCCTGGTGATCGGCGACGTCCGGGGACACGGCATCCACACGGCCGCCACCATGGGCCAGTTGCGCACCGCCATCCACTCGCTGGCCGCGCTCGACCTGGAGCCGGACGAACTGCTCGCCCGCCTCAACGACGCCGCGACCCACCTGGCCGAGGAGCGCGCCGCCCTGCCGCCCGGCGACGTGGCACACCCGGAGGAGCTGTCCGCGGGGTGCGTGTACGCGGTCTACGACCCGCTGACCCGGATCGTCACCGTCGCCCGGGCCGACCATCCCGCGCCCCTGGTCGTCGATCCGGGCGGCGCCGCCTGGGTCCCCGACCTGCCAGAGGGGCCGCCGCTGGGCAGCGCCGAGGGCCCGCCGTTCGCCGCGGCGACCGCCGAACTGGCCGAGGGCAGCCTGCTGGCCTTCCACACCCCGGCCCTGCTGCCGGGCCATCCGGGGGCGCTGCGGCAGGTGCTGGGCGATCCGGACCGCCCGCTCCAGGACCTGTGCGACGACGTCGCGTACCGGATGCGGGACGACACCTGCTCGGCGGACGCGATCCTGCTGCTGGCCCGCACCCGCGCCTTCCCCGCCGACCGGGTCGCCGGCTGGGACCTGGAGGACGGCCCCACGGCCCCGGCCACCGCCCGCGAGCACGTGCGCCGGCGGCTGGCCGGCTGGGGCGTCGCCGTGGACACCGCGTTCGCCACCGAACTGACCGTCAGCGAGCTGGTCACCAACGCGGTCCGCTACGGCTCACCCCCGGTGCGGCTGCGCGTGATCCTGGACCGCACCCTCACCTGCGAGGTCCACGACGCCAGCGGCACGGCGCCCCGGATGCGGCACGCCCGCACCGTCGACGAGGGCGGCCGCGGCCTGTACATCGTCGCCCGGCTCGCCCAGAACTGGGGCACCCGCTACACCCCGGACGGCAAGAGCGTCTGGGCCGAGCTGGCGCTGTGAGCGGCACCGGCCCGCGAGGCAGCCGGAGGATCAGCGGGCCGCGGCCAGTCGCAGCGCGAACTCCCCGTACTGGCAGGCGACCTGATCCTCCGTCAGATCACCGTCGGCCCGGTACCAGACGGCGACCCCCATGCCCAGGTCCAGGATCGCGTAGGAGGCCAGCTTCACCGAGGCCACCGTGAAGCGGCCCGCCGCGACCCCCTCGGCGAGCAGATCGCGGAAGGCGCCCTCGTACGCGGCCCGCCGCCGCAGCACCTCCGCGCGGTGCGGCTCCTCAAGGCTGCGGATCTCCCGGGTGCCCACATACGCCTCCTCGCGGTGCCGCGCGTGGTAGCGCACATGGGCCTCGGTGGCCCGCCGCAGCCGCTCCACCACGTCCTCGCACCCGGCGACCGCGGCCAGGTGGGAGCGCGTCAGGTCCTCCATGGTGCTCGTCATGATCTGGGCGAGCAGTTCCTGCTTGGAGCCGACGTGCTTGTACAGGCTCGGGGCGCGGATGCCGACGGCCGCGCCGATGTCGGCCATGGTGGTGGCCGGATACCCCCGCTCGCAGAACAGGGTGAGCGCGGCGGCGCGGATCTCGGCGGCACGCGTGGGGTGCCCGGCCGCGTCCCGGGCGGGCCAGCCTGCCGCCATCTTCAAGCCTCCTCGCACGCGCACGGCGCCCGCCCAGCGTAGCCCCCCGTCGCACGCCCCCGGCCCGGATCAGCGGCGGCGCCGGAACAGCGTTTCCTGGGCCAGGCTGGCCACCAGGGTTCCGTCCGGGGCGAACAGCGACCCGGTGTACCAGCCGCGCCCGGCCGCGACACTGTGCGGAACGAGATCCATCAGCACCCACTCGTCGAGCCGGGCGGGGCGGTGGAACCACACCGCGTGGTCCAGGCTGGAGCCCGAGCGGCCTTCCCCGCGCTCCAGCGGCGTCAGCCCGCTGAGCATGTCCGACAGGTAGGTGAGCACGCAGGCGTGCAGCAGCCGGTCGTCGCCCAGGCCGGCCGTGCAGCGCCCCCAGGCGCGGGTGGGCCACCTGTGGTCCGGGTAGGGCTGGGGCGGGCGGCGCCCGGCCATCGAGAACAGCCGCGGGAAGGTCCAGGGATCGCAGTCCTGCGGCGCGGGCACCTCCGGCATCCGCACCACCTGCTCGTCCTGCCCGGACTCGGCGGTATGGAAGGACGCCGACATGTTGAAGATCACCTCGCCGCCCTGCAGCGCCACCACCCGGCGGGCGGAGAACGACCGCCCGTCGCGGTCCCGGTGGACCCGGAACACGGTGGGCCGCGAGGCGTCCCCGGAGCGCAGGAAGTAGCCGTGCAGGGAGTGCGGCAGCCGGTCCGGGCCCGCCGTCAGCCCGGCCGCCCGCAGCGCCTGCGCCGCCACCTGCCCGCCGTACAGCGCGTAGGTGTCGGGGAAGACGAAGTTCGCCCGGTACAGGTCGCGGTCGACCTCCTCCAGGTCCAGCAGGTCGAGCAGGGCGTCCCGGCCCCGGCCCGCGGACATCCCGGCGGGCGGCGCGGCGGATCCGGCGGGCCCGGTGGATTCGGTGGATGCGGCGGGCCCGGTGGATCGGGTGGACTCCGCGGATTCGGTGGATTCGGTGGACTCGGTGGTCATGGGAGCCCGCCGGTCAGTCTTCGGGGACGTACGCGGCGTGCCCGAGGTCGCGCAGCGCCGTGCGCAGGCGCCCGGCCGCCTCGTCGAGCTCCGCGGGCGATGCCTGACCGCCCGCGGGCAGCGCCGCGAAGGTCTGCATGCTCTCGGCGGGGAAGACGTGGACGTGCAGGTGCGGCACGTCGAAGCCGGCGAGCAGCAGCCCGACGCGCGGCGCCGCGAACGCCTTCTGCTGGGCCTGCCCGATGATGTGGGCGACCCGGAAGACCGTGTCCATCAGGTCCGGTTCGGCGTCCGTCCACTGCTCGACCTCCCGGCGCGGGACGACGAGCGTGTGGCCCGCGCTGAAGGGACGCAGATCCAGGAAGGCCACCGTGTGGTCGTCCTGCCAGACGAAGCGCGCGGGCAGCTCTCCGTCGATGATGCGGGTGAACAGGGTCGGCATTCGCGCAGGCTATCGGGGGGAGGGCCGCGGTGCCACCCCGTCGGCCGCCGGTGGCAGGCCACCGGACGGGCACGTGATGTACGGCATCTTCGGCACCTGGTCCTTGACAGTTGCAGCCTTCCGGTTGGTATCAAGCTAATGCTCATTAGCCACCAGGAGGGCGCCATGTCCGAGTCCGCCTCGCTGCCGCGCCTCCCGCGCGCGGAGCGGCCGTTCGCGCACCATGACCACCCGGCCGGAGTCCGCCGCCGGACGCGGCTGACGGGCGCGGAGGCGTGAGGGCGCCGGAGGGGCTGGACCTCGCCGCGCTCCAGCGGTTCTTCGACGAGCGGGTGCCGCAGGCGTCCGGCCCGATCAGCGCGGAACTGCTGCACGGCGGCCGCTCCAACCTCACCTACCTGATCACCGACGGGCACCGCCGCTGGGTGCTGCGGCGGCCCCCGCTGGGCGGGCTGACCCCCTCCGCGCACGACATCGGGCGCGAGTACCGGGTGGTGTCGGCGCTGCGGGACACCGGGGTGCCGGTCGCCGCGGCGGTGGCGCTGTGCGAGGACCCGGGGGTGCTCGGGGTGCCGTTCTCCGTCGTCGCCCATGTCGACGGGGTCGTGCCGCGCACCCGCGAGGACCTGGCGGGGCGGTCGGACGGCGAACTGCGGCGGTGCGCCTTCGGGCTCGTGGAGGCGCTGGCGGCGCTGCACACCGTGGAGTACGAGCGGGTGGGCCTGGCCGGGTTCGGCCGCCCCGAGGGATACCTCACGCGGCAGGTGCGCCGCTGGCGCGACCAGTGGGCCCGGGTCGCCACCCGTGAACTGCCCGACATCGAAAGGCTGCACGCGGAGCTGGAGAAGCGGGTGCCGCCCGAGTCCGCGGCGTCCGTGGTGCACGGCGACCCGCGCGTCGACAACGCCATCCTGGACCCGGCCGATCTCGGCACCGTGCGCGCCCTGGTCGACTGGGAGATGGCCACCCTCGGCGACCCGCTGGCCGACCTCGGCCTCCATCTCGCCTACCGGGACCCGCTGTTCGAGCCGGTCCTGGGCGGCTCGGCCGCGTCCGCCGACGACCGCCTCCCGGCCGCCGACCGGATCGCGGAGCACTACGCCCGGGTGTCCGGCCGCGACCTGGGACGGCTCGACTTCTACCGCGCGCTCGGCTACTTCAAGATCGCGGTGATCGCCGAGGGCATCCACGCCCGCCATGTCCAGGGGCACACCGTCGGCGAGGGATTCGAGACGGTCGGCGGCGCGGTGCCCGCGCTGGCCGCCGCGGGACTGGCCGTCCTGGCCGGACAGGGCACGCGATGACCACCACCCCGAGAATCCCGAGGAGAGAAGCGCGGATGAGCGACGGACGCCCGGAGCCGACCGGCCAGGACCCGATCCTGGTGCACCACGAGGGGGCGGTCGCCGTCATCACCCTCAACCGCCCGCACGTCCTGAACGCGATGACGCAGGCGATGGCCACCGCCTACGCCGACGCGCTGCGCGCCGCCGACACCGATCCCGCGGTGCGGGCGATCGTCGTCACCGGCGCCGGGCGCGGCTTCTGCGCGGGTGCCGACCTGACCGTGCTGGAGCAGGGCGCCGCGGAGATCCGCCGCTTCCTGCCCGCCCCCGAGGACCTGCCGGACCTGGCGCTGCGGCTGCGCAAGCCGGTGATCGCGGCGATCAACGGGCCGGTGGCCGGCATCGGCTTCGCCTACCTGCTGGGCAGCGACATCCGCTACGCGGCCGCCGGCGCCTCGATCAGCACCACCTTCGCCCGGCTCGGCCTGGTCGCCGAGTACGGGGTGTCCTGGCTGCTGCCGCGGATCATCGGCACCCCGCACGCGATGGACCTGCTGCTCTCCGGCCGTACCATCGACGCGGCCGAGGCCGCCCGCATCGGCCTGGTGCACCACGTCACCCCGCCCGGTGAACTGCTGGAGCGGGCCGTCGGCCACGCCGCCGAACTGGCCGCCGGCTGCTCGCCCGCCTCGCTGGCCGCCATCAAGGCGCAGGTCTACGCCGACCTGGACCGGCCCCGCGACGCGGCCGTGGCCGACGCCCTGGCCCGGATGGACGCCAGTTTCGACGCCCCCGACCTCGCGGAGGCACTCGCCGCCCGCGCCGAGAAGCGGGCGCCGGTCTTCCCGCCGCTTCCCCCGCGACCGGCGGTCTGACGGCGTGTCGGACACGTACCGGCCGATGCCGCCGGTCCAGCAGGTCCGCGAGGGCCTGTGGAGCATCCCCGTCCCCCTGCCCAACACCTCGCTGCGCTACGTCCTGGTGTACGTCTTCGCGACCGCCGCGGGGCCGTACCTGGTCGACGCGGGGTGGGACACCGACGAGGCGTACGCCGCGCTGGCGGCCGGGCTGGCCTCGATCGGCACCCGCGTCGAGGACGTCCGCGGCGTCCTCGTCACCCACGTCCACCCCGACCACTACGGGCTGGCGGGGCGGGTCCGCGAGGCGTCCGGCGCCCGGGTCGCCCTGCACCCCGCCGACGCCGCCCTGATCCCCCTGATGGAGAACGGGCGGTTCGCTCCGCGCGCCCTGGAGCTGCTGCGCCGGGCGGGCGCTCCGGCGGAGGTCGTGGAGCGGCAGCGCGAGTCGATCCGGGAGATGGTGATGGCGGGCCACATCCCCCGGCCCGACGTGCTCCTGGAGGACGGTGCCCGGCCCGAGGTGCCGGGCTGGGACCTGACCGCGCTGTGGACCCCCGGCCACTCGCCCGGCCATCTGTGCTTCTGGGAGCCCCGCCACCGGCTGCTGCTCTCCGGCGACCACGTGCTGCCGCGGATCACCCCCAACGTCCCCTCGCCCAACGACGAGCGCCCCGATCCGCTCGGTGACTTCCTGCGCTCCCTCGACCGGCTCGACGGGCGCGGGGCCGCCGAGGTGCTGCCGGCGCACGAGCACCGCTTCACCGGGCTCGACGACCGGCTCGCGGCCCTGCGGCGCCACCACGACCAGCGGTTCGCCGAGGTGCTGGCCGCCCTGGCGGACGGCGCGCGGGTCGTGTGGGAGGTCGCCGGGCGGATGCACTGGTCACGCCCGTGGGAGAAGCTCGACGGCTTCGCCCAGCGGGCCGCCGCCGGCGAGGCGTTCGCCCATCTGCGCACGCTGGCCGAGCGCGGCGTCGTCCGCGAGGAGCCGGGCGAGGTCCCGCGCTGGAGCGTCGCCCG
>JBEHXI010000281.1:0-9320 GCA_048498775.1 Actinomycetota bacterium
AGGACACGCCGCGCCGGGGCGCCGGGGCCGGCGCCCACCCGGCGGACGGCGCGGGCGCCGCTCCGGACGGTTGGTGAACCGGCAGGCAGAGTCGGCTGTTCCAGCGGACCGGGTGCCGGTCCCGGGTCGAGCTGGCCGCCGCCTGGTTGGACGGCAGTCTGGCCCGCCTTGCCCCGGCGGCAGAGGACACGCCGCGCCGGGGCGCCGGGGCCGGCGCCCACCCGGCGGACGGCGCGGGCGCCGCTCCGGACGGTTGGTGAACCGGCAGGCAGAGTCGGCTGTCCGGACGGACAACGTTGCGGCCGGGACCCTGCCGTGACCGGTTCCGCTTCCTAGGCTGGCCGGGCAGCCCTCCTCCGGTCCCGCGGCACCGGCCGACCGTGCACCGCGCCGGGGGCCGGCGGCGCCTCGCACCACACCAGCCCGCAGGAGACAGCCCGATGAGCACTGTGGTCGTGAAACGATCACCCCGTGTGCCCGGCCCCGAGGCTCCGGAGGGCCGGATCGAACTGGCCGAGCCTCCGGTCCTCGGCGAGCCCGCAACCGCCGACTTCAGCTCCGCGTTCGTCTACCTGCCCATGGCCCTGGGCGTGGGCGCGATGGTCATGATGTTCACGGTCGGTGCCCGCTCCCCGTCCACCTACATGATGTCGGGGATGATGGGCGTCGCCATGATGAGCATGGGCCTCGGCCAGCTCGGCCGGCGCGGCGCGGACCGCAGGCGCAAGATGCGCGCCGAACGCCGCGACTACCTGCGCTATCTGGCCCAGTTGCGCAACCGGGTCCGGCAGGCGGCCGCCGAGCAGCGCGCCGCCGCCTCCTGGGACAACCCGCGGCCGCAGGACCTGTGGGCGATGGCGTCCGGGCCGCGGCTGTGGGAACGCCGGGCGAACCAGGACGACTTCGCGGCCGTCCGCATCGGTCTGGGCACCCGGCGGGCCAACCTGGTCCTGGTGCCGCCGGAGACCAAGCCGGTGGAGGACCTCGAACCGCTGTCGGCCGTCTCGCTGCGCCGGTTCACCAACGCCTACCAGTCGGTGCGCCACCTGCCGCTGCCGGTGCCGCTGCGCCGGTTCACCAGCGTCGAGTTCGCCGGTGACGGCCCGGCCGCGCTCGGCCTGATCCGCGCCATGATCGCGCAGCTGGCGGTGCTGCACTCGCCGGACGAGCTGCGGATCGCCCTGCTCACCGACGTGGTGGGACGCGCCGAGTGGGACTGGCTGAAGTGGCTGCCGCACAACGCCCACCCGCACGAGGAGGACGCCGCCGGGCCGCTGCGGCTGGTGGCCGAGGACCACGACGCGCTGTTCGACCTGCTCGGCGAGGAGGTCACCGGCCGCCCCGACCACGATCCGGAGGTAACCCCGCGCAGCGGGGAGCCGTTCGTGGTGGTGCTGGCCTACCGGGTGCACCTGCCGGAGGACTCCCGGCTGCTCGGCGGCGGCCTGCGCAACCTGGTGCTCCTGGACGCCACCGGAGCCATGACCGGCGGCCCGCGGGTGCTGCGGCTGACCGTGCGGGACGGCGAGGTGGAGTACCCGGCGGGCGACGACACGGTCACCGCCGAGGCCGACGCGCTGACGACCGAGGAGGCCGAGGACCTGGCCCGCGTGCTGGCCCCGATGCGCACCAGCGGCGGCATCGAACTCGTCGAGCAGCCCCTGGAGACCGACTTCGACCTCACCGCGCTGCTCGGCATCCGCGACCCGCGCTCCTTCGACGTGGCCGCCCTGTGGCGCACCCGCCTCGCCCAGAGCACCCGGCTGCGGGTGCCGATCGGCATCACCGAGGAGAACGAGGTACTGGAGCTGGACCTGAAGGAGTCCGCGCAGGCCGGCATGGGACCGCACGGACTGCTGATCGGCGCCACCGGCTCCGGCAAGAGCGAACTGGTGCGCACCCTGGTCATCGGCCTGGCCGCGACGCACTCCTCGGACGTGCTGAACTTCGTGCTGGTGGACTTCAAGGGCGGCGCGACGTTCCTCAACATGGACCGCCTGCCGCACACCTCCGCGGTGATCACCAACCTGGCCGACGAACTGCACCTCGTCGACCGGATGCGCGACTCGCTCAACGGCGAGATGATGCGCCGTCAGGAACTGCTGCGGGAGTCCGGCTACTCGTCGCTGTTCGAGTACGAGAAGGCCAGGCTCGGCGGTGCCGCGCTCACCCCGCTGCCCTCGCTGGTCATCGTCGTCGACGAGTTCTCCGAACTGCTCGCCAACAAGCCGGAGTTCGTCGAGCTGTTCGTCAGCATCGGCCGCCTCGGCCGCTCCCTGGGCGTGCACCTGCTGCTTGCCTCGCAGCGCCTGGACGAGGGCCGCATCCACCGCGTCGAGGGCCACCTGTCGTACCGGATCGCGCTGCGCACGTTCTCCTCGATGGAGTCCCGCAGCGTCATCGGCGTGGGCAGCGCCTACGAGCTGCCCTCGGCACCCGGCAACGGCTATCTGAAGATCGACACCTCCAACCTGGCCCGCTTCAAGGCCGCCTACGTCTCGGGCCCCTGCCCGGTCTCCGCCACCGCCGCCCACCCCGCCGAACTGGCCCGGGGCGCCGAGGAGGTGGTCGCCTTCGGCATGGAGCAGCGCGCGCCCCGGTCCCCGGCCGCCCTGGAGCCCGCCGGGGACGACCTCGCGGGACAGTCCGCGGAACGCCTGCCCGAGCCGGCGTCCGACGACGAGGAGAGCCTGCTCGAGGTCCTGGTCAACCGGCTGGAGGGCGCCGGCCCGCCGGCCCGCCAGGTGTGGCTGCCGCCGCTGGACTCCTCGCCCAGCCTCGACCAGCTCCTGCCGGGCATCGTCCCGGACCCGGAGCGCGGGATGAGCGCGAACGACTACCCGGGGCTCGGCGGGCTGCGGGTGCCGCTCGGCATGGTCGACCGGCCCTTCGAGCAGCTGCGGGAACTCCTGGTGGCCGACCTGTCGGGCGCCGACGGCCATATGGCGATCGCCGGGGCGCCGCAGACCGGCAAGTCCACCATGCTGCGCACCCTGATGCTCGCCCTGGCGCTCACCCACACCCCCCGGGAGGTGCAGTTCTACTGCCTGGACTTCGGCGGCGGCGGTCTGCAGTCCACCGCGGGACTGCCCCACGTCGGCTCCATCGCCACCCGGATGGAACGCGACCGGGTGCAGCGGACCATCGAGGAGCTCACCCAGCTGCTGGAGCTGCGGGAGCAGCGCTTCACCACCTTCGGCCTGGAGTCCATGACCGCCTACCGCGCGCTGCGCGACCGCGGCGAGATCGACGACCCGTACGGTGACGTGTTCCTCGTCGTCGACAACTGGTCCACCCTCAAGCAGGACTTCGAGGAGCTCGAACCGCGCATCACCGATCTGGCCGCGCGCGGGCTGTCGTTCGGGCTGCACATCGTCGCGTCCGCGGTGCGCTGGTCGGAGATCCGCCCGCGGGCCCGCGACCTGTTCGGCACCAAGTTCGAACTGCGGCTCGGTGACGCCGTGGAGTCCGAGATCGGCTCCAAGCTCGCCGCGAGCGTCCCCCACCAGCCCGGCCGCGGCCTGACCAAGTCGAAGTACCACTTCCTGTGCGCGCTGCCGCGGCTGGACAGCTCCTCGCAGACCGACAACCTCACCGCCGCCACCAAGGCCGCCGTCGCCGAGATCGACACCTTCTGGACCGGCCGCCCGGCCCCGGGCGTGCGCCTGCTGCCCGCCAAGCTGCCCCTCGACAAGCTGCCCGCCCCCGACGGCGACCTGCGCTTCTGCGTCGGCTGGGACGAGCAGCGCCTCGCGCCGGTGTGGCACGACTTCAGCACCACCCCGCACCTGATGGTGTTCGGCGACAGCGAGACCGGCAAGACCAACGTGCTGCGGCTCGCCATCGACGCCATCACCCGCCGCTACCGGCCCGAGGAGGCCCGCATCCTCCTCGCCGACACCCGCCGCGCCCTGCTCGGCGACGTACCGGAGGAGTACCGCGTCGGCTTCGCCGTGGACGGCGAGGCGCTCGCCCAGCTCGCCGGCAGCGCCGCGGTGTCGGTCGGCAAGCGCGTCCCCGGACCCGACATCGCCCCGGAGCGCCTGCCGCGGCGCGACTGGTGGACCGGGCCCAGGCTCTTCGTCCTCATCGACGACTACGACCTGTACTCCACCGGCCCCGGCTCGGGCTCGCCGCTGGGCGCCCTGGCACCGATGCTGGCCCACTCGGTCAACATCGGCCTGCACATGGTGATCTCCCGGTCCACCTCCGGTGCCACCCGCGCCATGATGGACCCGGTCCTGCGCCGCATCTGGGAGCTGGGCAGCCCCGCGCTGCTGCACTCCTACCCGAAGGAAGAAGGCAAGTTCATCGGTGAGGCCCGGCCGCGGACCCTCCCGCCCGGCCGCGCCCAGCTCGTCACCCGGCGCGGTGTGCGGCTGATGCAGGTCGGACACGCCGGGCCGTGACGGTCCGCACCGCACACCCCCCACGGCGCCGCACCCCACGCACCCCAGGAGCACTATGACCACCGCAGTACCCGCTCCCCGCACCTCCGGGGCGGTGAGCACCGAGGTGTGCCGGCTGACCATCGCGGGGCCGGCCGGCCGCGCCGACCTGGCCGTGCCCGTCACCACCCGCGTCTCCACCCTGCTGCCGGTGCTGATGCGGCACATCCCCACCGACCCCGCGCGCCCGGCCGGCACCTGGGTGCTCCAGCGGCTGGGCGAGGCACCGCTGGGCCCGGACGCCACCCCGCAGAGCGCCGGCCTGTACCACGGCGACGTGCTGTACCTGCGTCCCGCCGACGACCCCATGCCGGAGCTGGAGTTCGACGACGTCTCCGACGGTGTCGCGCACGCCGTCGGCTCCCAGCTGGACCGCTGGCGCCCCGAGCTGACCCGCCGGCTGTTCCTGGCCCTGGCCTGCTTCGTGCTGGCGGCCCTGGCGGCGGCCGTTCCCGGGGCCGGGCACGGGCCGCTCGTGCCGGTGCTGTACGGCGTCAGCGCGGTCGCGCTCGGCGCCGGATGCGCCCTGGACCAGCGGCGGCCCGCCGACCGCGCCACCGCGCTCATCACCGGGATCGGGGCCTGCGTGTTCGCCGCGCTCACCGGGCTGACCGCGCTGCACGGCACCGCCGGGCTGCTGTCCCCCCGGCACACCGACATCGTGCTGTCCGCCGGCGCCGCCCTCCTGACCTCCGCGCTGCTGCTGCCCGTTCCGCGACTGCCGCTCGCGGTGACGGGCACCGCCCTGCTCACCGCGGCGCTGGCGGGCGCCACCGGATGCCTGGCCGCCGCGTCCGGCTGGGACGCCGCCCGCAGCACCAGCACCGTGGCGGTCGTCTTCTTCCTCTTCGGGCACCTCGCGCCGCGCGCCTCGCTGCGGCTGGCCCGCCTCCGCGTCCCGCAACTGCCGCGCAACGCGAAGGAGTTGCAGGAGGACATCGCGCCGCAGCCGGAGCACCTGATCAACCGGCGCGCCGCCACCGCCGACGCCGTCCTCACCGTCATCAGCGTCTCCACCGCCGCGCTGTGCTCCACCGCGTTCGTCCTGCTGGCCGGGGCGCGCGGCTGGATCGACTGGCTGTTCCCGCTGGTCTTCTCCGGCGCGCTGCTGCTGCGTTCCAAGAGCCTCCAGGCGACCTGGCAGCGGATCCCGGCGGCGTTCTGCGGAACGCTGGGCCTGCTCACCGTGGTGCTGTCCTGGTCCGCGTCGGCCTCCTCCGGTGCCGTGCGGTGCGCCCTGCTGCTCGGCCTGCTGGTCGGCGCCGTGCTGCTGCTGATCGGTGCCTGGCGGCTGCCCACCGCCCGGCTGCTGCCGGTGTGGGGCCACAGCGCCGACATCCTGGAGCTGCTGACCGCGCTCGGTCTGCTGCCGCTGCTGCTGCAACTGCTGCACGTCTACGCGCACATCCGCGCCCTGGTCAGCTGAGAGGACGGCAGCAGTGCAAAGCCGACGCGACCATCTGCAGGCCTACCAGTTCGCCACCGGGCGCCTGGCCTCGGCGCTGGTCTCCGGCGACCCCGGAACCGGCGAGGCCCCGATGCGCCGGGCCGGGCTCGGCGCCACCTTCGGTGTCATGGTCGCCGCCCTGCTGGTCATCGCAGCGCTGATCTACGGGCTGCTCAGCCCCGTTCAGACGGTCTCCTGGGAACAGCCCGGCGCCCTCATCGTGGAGAAGGAGACCGGCACCCGCTACCTCTTCCTGAACGGGCGGCTGCACCCCACCGCGAACTACGCCTCGGCGCTGCTGGTGCTCGGCGGCGCACCCGAGGTCCAGCAGGTCCCGCGCGCCACCCTGGCGGACGTGCCACGCGGCACGCCGCTGGGCATCCCCGGCGCCCCCGACGACGTCGCGCAGCCGTCCGCCCTGCTGACCGGCGCGTGGGCGGACTGCCTCCACCCCGGCTCGGGAACCGGCGAGGTGCTGGACTTCGACCCGCGCTCCGCCCGCCCCCTGCCGGGCGACGCCCGCACCCTGCTGGCCGGTCCCGACGGCACCCCGTACGTGCTGTGGCAGGGCACCCGCTACCCGGTCGGCGGCCGGGCCGCGCTGATCGCCCTCGGCCTCGACACCGATCAGCCCGTCAACGCCCCCGCCGGCGCCTCTCGCCGCCCTGCCCACCGGGACGGCCATCACCGCCGCCGCGATCCCCGGTGCCGGCACCGGAACGCGCACGGTGGCGGGCGCCGCCGCGCGCGTCGGGCAGCTGTTCCGCACCACCGTGGGCGGCGCGGTGCACTACTACGTCCTCAAGAGCGACGGCATGGCCCCGGTCAGCGCCACCGAGGCCGCGCTGATCGCCGCGGCGCCGGGTGGCCGCCCGCCGCGGCAGGTCGCCCCGGCCGACATCGCCGCCGTCCGGGCGTCCGCCGACGACTCCCTGCTGCACCGCGTCCCCGACGTGCTGGCCGGCACCGACGCCACCGCGGACGGCGCCGCGCTGTGCCTGCTGCAGTCGGCCGACGGCTCCCGGCTGAAGACCGCCGTGGTGCGGGAGACCGGCCGGGCGGCCGCCGCGGGCTCCGCCGTCCTCGTCCCACCGGAGCACGCCGTCCTGGCCACCCCGCCACGGGACCCGGCGGACCCCAACACCCCCGACCCCTACCTGATCACCGATCAGGGCGTGAAGTACCAGCTGGCCGGCCAGGCCGCGGAGGCGCTCGGATACGGCAGCGCCACCGCCCGGGTCCTGCCGCGGTCCACGCTCGACCTGATCCCCACCGGCCCGCGGCTGAGCCGGACCGAGGCCGCCCAGGCCGTCCCGGGAGCGCACTGAGATGGCCCGCCCGTCCCGGGAACGCCCGGCGGCCCGCGCCGAGTTCGGGCACCGGCTGTCCGCGAAGCTGGCGCGCGCCGCCCTGCGCGCCGGCGGCCCCGCGCTGGAGTCCAGGAACGTCGGCAACGCGCTGCTGGTCCACCCGCGCGGCTTCGTCGACAGCCGGGCGCTGACCTTCACCCAGCGCCTGGCCGCCGACCCCCAGCACACGCTGGTCGTCCTCGACCTGCCCGCGAGCCCGCAGGACGCGGTGTGGGAGACCGTCGCCCGCGCCCTGGACCGCCGGGGCCACAGCTTCCGGCTGGTGCCCGGCCGCGGCAACCGGGAAGACGTCAAACACGCCGCGCAGTGGCTCGCCGACCGGCTGGAACGCATCGTGCTCGCCCCGGACGGCGCGGTGCTCCCGGCGGCCGGCGGCGCGCTGTTCGTCCCCGCCCACCACGGCCTGGGCTGGCTGCGCTACCGGCCCAACCTGCCGTCCGTGCCGGAGTCCCGGCGCTTCCCCAAGCCGCAGTGGGAGTTCTCCGTTCCCGACCGGCCGCAGCCGACCGGGGCCGGCGGCATGGTCGAGCCGCTGCCCGGCGGGGTGTGGATCCGCGGCACCTGGGAGGACGCGGCGGCCCCCGCCCACCGGCAGCGGCTGGTGGACCTGCTCGCCGCGCACCCGGACCTGCTGGGGGTGGCGATCGGCAGCCCGGGGACGTCGGCCCTGCCGATCGAGGAGATCGCCGCGTTCTGGCACGCCCTGCCCAGCAGCGTCCGGCCTCTGGTGCGGTTCATCCCCTACGGCCCTGTGGCCGTGCCCGACGGGGCGCCGCTCGGGCAGGCCCTCGCCGACCTGCTGGGCCAGCGCGTCGCGCTGTACGCCGGCCTGCCGGTCGCCGGCGCCGACGGCGGGCTCCCGGAGGTGCGCACCCTGCAACGCGACGGAACGCCCGGCTGGCGCCCGTACGCCGACGAGTTCGGCTTCACCCCGCGCGCGCAGAGCGGCGGGGTGGCCCTGGCACCGGTGGCGCTGAACACCCGGGCACCGCTGGGCGCCATTCCCGCGATCGGGCCGGGCGTCTACCAGTACGCGCCCGACGTGGTCCTGGAAGTGGTGCAGAGCGGCCTGTGGGTGCGGCCTCCGGCCGAGCCGCACGACGGCCACGCGGTGCGTTCCGCGGCGGCCGATCCGGCGTACCCGGCCGTGCTGTACGACGGGACCAACCCGATGGCGGCCGACCGCATGCGGTTCATCGCCTACGAGTTGCTGCGCGGCCTCGACCCGTCGTTCGGCGGGCGCAGCCGCATCATGCCGTCCAGCGAGGCCGGCCGGATGCCCGACCAGGGCCACCCGCTGCCGGTGACCGCCCTTTCGCCGGACACCGCGCAGGGCGCGCCGGAGCTCGCCGCGGCCGGGACGGCCGGCGGCCGGGTCGTGGAGGCACCGCCGAGCGAGCGGGCGGCCGTCGCGCCTCCCGCCGTGGACGCGGGGACCTGGATCGATCACCTGCCCCCGGCCGAGCCGGTGGCCCAACCTCCGGCCGCGCCCGCGCGGTTGGCCGAGCCGGAGCCGGGCCCCGGCACCGGACAGCCGTCCCTCGCGCCCCGGCCCGGCCCGTTCGACGTGCCGCCGCCCGCGGCGCAGCCGCCCGTTCCCCGCACCGAGCGGTCGGAGCCCGGGACCGGGACGCCCGCGCCCGCACCCGTGCTCACGAGCCGGGCGGCCACCGCGCAGCCGGCCGCCCCGTCGCGCCCGGCGGTGCCGGTCACCCCCGTGTCCCCGACGCCGGCCGCGCCGCCCCGGCCCGCGCGCGGCGAGCAGGGCTCGGCGCCGATTCCGGCGACGCCGCCGGTACCGGCGACGCCGAGGGTGCCGGTGCCGCCCGCGATTCCCGCGACACCTCCGATTCCCGCCATTCCCGCCATTCCCGCGAAGCCCCCGGTACCGGCGACCCCCGTCGCACCGCGGCAGCCGCCCGCCGCGGCGCCTCCGCCTGCCGCACCGGCTACACCGGGCGCACCGGCACCGGCCGCACCGGGCGCACCGGCCGACCCGGCCCCGCCGGCCGCACCGGCCGCACCGAGCGCACCGGCTGCACCGGCCGCACCGGC
>JBEHXI010000282.1:0-9246 GCA_048498775.1 Actinomycetota bacterium
TTCATGGTCGGCGCGTACCTCGGCTTCTACGCCGCGGTTCCCGGCCGCGGCCCCACGGCGTCTGTCCCCTCCGCCCGCTGATGGTGATAGCCATTTGCCTAAAGGTGTTAGGCAAATGCATAATCGGCTCGGACGGACGAGGGGAGAGACATGGCACGCGCAGGGCTGACCGCGGAACGCCTGGCCCGGGCGGGAGCCGAACTGGCCGACGAGGCCGGTTTCGACCAGGTGACCGTCTCGGCGCTGGCCCGGCGGTTCGACGTCAAGGTCGCGAGTCTGTACTCACACCTGAGGAACTCCGACGACCTGAGGACCAGGATCGCCCTGCTCGCCCTGGAGGAACTCGCCGACCGGGGCGCCGCCGCCCTGGCCGGGCGGGCCGGCCGGGACGCCCTGACCGCCCTGGCCGACGTCTACCGCGACTACGCCCGGGAACACCCCGGCCGCTACGCCGCGACCCGCCACCGGCTCTCCCCGGAGGCCGCGGCCGGCAGTGCCGGCGGCCGGCACGCCGAGATGACGCGGGCGATCCTGCGCGGCTACGACCTGACCGAGCCGGACCGGACACACGCCGTCCGGCTGCTGGGCAGCGTCTTCCACGGCTTCGTCAGCCTGGAGGCGGCCGGCGGATTCAGCCACAGCGCCCCCGACTCCCAGGAGAGCTGGGAACGGATCCTGGACGCCCTCGACGCCCTCCTGCGGAACTGGCCCGCACCGCCGACCCCTGAACGAACCGGCTGAGACCTATGCACACCACCGGATCCGACCGGATCACCACACCCGTCACCGCGGACCTGCTGCGCGGCGCCCTCGACCTGGAACGCACCGCGCACGGCGTGCTGCCGCACCGGCTGCCCGCCCGGGCCCGCGCCCAGTGCGCCGACGGGCAGTTGGCCATGGCCGAGTCCCAGCCCTCCGGGGTACGGCTGGTCTTCCGCACCCGGGCCACCGCCGTCGAACTGGACACGCTGCCCACCAAGCGGGTCTACCCCGGGGCGCCGCCCCGCCCGGACGGCGTCTACGACCTGCTCGTCGACGGCCGCCTGGCCGCCCAGGGCAGCGTGGCCGGCGGCAACACCCTGACCATCGACATGACCTCCGGAACCGCCCGGCACGAACCGGGCCCGGCCGGCACCCTGCGCTTCGGCGGCCTGCCCGGCGGTGTCAAGGACGTCGAGATCTGGCTCCCGCACAACGAGACCACCGAACTCGTCGCCCTGCGCACCGACGCCCCCATCGAGCCCGCGGCCGACCGGGGCCGGAGGGTGTGGCTGCACCACGGCAGTTCGATCAGCCAGGGCTCCGACGCCGCGAGCCCCACCGGCACCTGGCCGGCGCTCGCCGCCTCACTCGGCGGCGTGGACCTGGTCAACCTCGGCCTGGGCGGCAGCGCCCTGCTCGACCCGTTCACCGCGCGCGCCATCCGGGACACCCCCGCCGACCTGATCAGCGTCAAGATCGGCATCAACCTGGTCAACTCCGACCTGATGCGCCTGCGCGCCTTCACCCCCGCCGTCCACGGCTTCCTCGACACCATCCGCGAGGGCCACCCCACCACCCCGCTGCTGGTCGTCTCGCCCCTCCTGTGCCCCATCCACGAGGACACACCCGGCCCCAGCGCCTTCGACCTCACCGCGCTGAGCACCGGACGCCTGGCCTTCCGGGCCGCCGGGGACCCGGCGGAGCGCGCGAGCGGGAAACTGACGTTGAACGTCATCCGGGACGAACTCGCCCGGATCGTGGCGCACCGTGCGGCCGACGACCCGAATCTGCGCCATCTCGACGGCCGCGACCTCTACGGCGCGGCGGACTTCGCCGAACTGCCGCTGCCCGACGGGCTCCACCCGGACGCCGCCGCCCACCGCCGCATCGGCGAACGGTTCGCCGCGCTCGCCTTCGGCACCGGCGGCCTCCTGACGGGCCGCGGCGCCTGACCGCGCGTTCGGCAAGGGGGCTCAGAAACCCGCCGGTCCGGAGATCTGCCGCATCAGGCCCATCGTGTCGGGGGCGACCCACTCCTCGGCGATCCGGTCGCCGGCCACCCGGTACAGCTCGATGCTGCGGAAGTCGACCGGCCTGCCCGTGGCCGGGACTCCCTCGAAGGTTCCCCGATGGGTGCCCCGCAGGCGGAGGTTGACCGCCACCCGGTCGCCCATGCCGAAGATGTCCTCGATGTGGATTCGCAGGTCCGGGAAGCCGTCGAGCATGGCCCGGGCGCCCATCCGCCAGACCTCCCGCCCGCGCAGGGGTTCCGGCAGACCGGGCAGGTGTGCGGTGAAGTCCGCCGCCAGCAGCTCGACACACGCGTCGAGATCGCCGCCTTCCAGCGATTCAAGGGCGTGGCGTACCAGGGAGATGTTCTTGTGCGCTGCGGCGTCCATCGCGCTCCCTCGGCGGATCCGGCGACGGCTGGTGCGCGTCCTCGGTCACATCGTGGCGCACCGGCTGCACCGGCCGCCATCCGCCGGGCGCGGCGGTCCGGCCGGCGGCAGGGCCCAACGGCGGCCCGGGGGCCGGCCGTTGGCGACCGGCCGCTTCCGCGCGGGCCGGGCGGCAGGCGCTACCGGTAGGCCCCGGCGGGCAGGCGGAAGTTCATGGTTCGCTCGACCTCGCGCATCGTCTGTTCGGCTGTGTGCCGCACATCGGCGGGCACGTCGCCCAACTCCTCCACGAGCCGAGCGTAGATCGGTGCGTCGGCGCTCTCTGTCCAACTCACGTGGCCATTGCCCTTCCACGACGGTCGCCCCGGACGGGCCCGGGGCGGAAACGACGGCCGAGTCTACGGGGCGGAAGCGGGGGATCCGGACACGGCACCGGTCAAAGGCCGCGAGTTGCTCATCGTGTTCGTTATTTCTTCTCGTTTTTGAAGAAGATGTGCGTATTCGGTCTCGACGGCGGGTCTCTCGCCCGCCCGGCCGGTGCCGGCGCGCACCGGGCGGGCGAGAGCCGTGACGCCCGGTCAGTCCGCTCCGGCGCCGGTCAGGATCCGCACCTCGACGGGCGCGAAGGCGGGATCCACGGCGTCGCCGTCGCGGCGCCGTCCCCGCACGCTGCCCGCCCAGCCGAGCAGGAAGGCCGCCGGGACGGAGACCAGCCCGGGCGTCTGCAGCGGGAACCAGTGGAAGTCACGGCCGGGGAAGAGCGCGAACGGCGTGCCCGACACCAGCGGCGAGAAGGCGTAGAGGCCGACGGTGCACACCAGGCCGCCGTAGACGGTCCACATCAGCCCGGTGCGGTGGAACCGCGGCCAGAACAGGCTGTAGACGAGGGCGGGCAGCACCACCGAGGCCGCGATCGCGATCGAAAGCGAGCTGAGGAACTGCACGTTGTACCCCTGGGCGACCACCGCGAGCGTGATCCCCAGCGCGCCGATCCCGGCCACGGACCAGCGCACGGTACGGACCTCGCCGGCCTCCGAGAGCCGGCCGGCGCGCACCGCGTGGGCGTGCACGTCATGGGCCAGGGCGGCGGCCGCGGCCAGCGCGATCCCGGCGACCACCGCCAGGACGGTGACGAACACGGCGCACGCCACCGCGGCGAACAGCGCGCTGCCGGCCGCCGAGGACGTGCCGCCTTCGAGCCCCTCGGCGAGCAGCAGCAGCGCCGACTGGCCGTTCGCGGTGACCGCGGTGATGATCCGGTCGCCGACCACTCCGGCGGCGCCGAGTCCGGCGATCGCGATGAACAGGCAGAACAGGCCGACCACGCCGATGGCGTACCGGGTGGAGCGGCGGGCGACGGCCGCGTCGGCGACGGTGTTGATCCGCATGATCATGTGGGGCATGCACGCGGCGCCCAGCACGACGGTCAGTTGCAAGCCGATGAAGTCCAGCCGCCCGGTGAGCGTCGTGCCCAGTTCCAGACCGGGCCGCAGATACGCCTGGGGCTGCCCGCTGCCGTGCTCGGCGGCCGACAGCAGCGCGCCGGCGCTCCAGTGGAAGTGGGCGCAGACCAGCACGGCGAGGACCGCCATGGTGCCGAAGGAGAGCACCACCTTGAGGATCTGCACCAGACTGGTGCCCTTCATGCCGCCCAGCACGGTGTAGATGATCATCAGCACGCCGATGAAGACGGTGCAGATCTGCTGGGCGCCGGGATTGGTCAGGCCGATCAGCAGGGCGGTGGCGCTGCCGGCCCCGGACAGCTGCACCACCAGGAACGGCAGGGAGACGGCCAGGGTGGCCGCGGCGGCGGCGATCCGGGGCGCCGCGCCGGGGGACCGCAGGGCGAGGATGTCGCCGAGCGTGTAGCGCCCCGCGTTGCGCAGCGGCCGGGCGAGCAGCAGCAGGACACCGAGCGCGAGGGTGGTGTTGACCGCCAGGGCGATCCCGTCGTAGCCGGACAGGGCGACGATGCCGGTGGTCCCGAGCACGGTGGCGGCCGATATGTAGTCACCGGACAGCGCCAGGGCGCTCTGCAGCGGTGTCAGGGAGCGGTTGGCGGTGTAGAAGTCGGCCGCCTCGTCCCGGTCCGGGCCGGCCAGCACGCACAGCAGCAGCGAGATGCCCATGAACCCCATGAAGGCGATCAGCACGACCTTCTGGGTGCCGGAACCGACGGCCCCGGGCACGAAGGCGGCGGCGAGCAGATGGCCGGTCATCTCGGCGCCACCGGGCGGCCGTGCGGCCGGTCGGCACGCGCCGACGCCCTGCCGACGCGGTACGACAACTCCTCGGCGCGGGTGCGCAGAACGGCCGCGCGCGGGTCGCAGTGGCGGCCGGAGAACCGGTCGTAGCGCCAGGCGCTCCACAGCAGTACGACGCCCTGCGCGGCGCCGAGCGCCAGCCCGACGGTGAGGGGGCCGAACACCCGGCGGGCCATCAACGGGCCCGCGACGCAGGCGAGCAGCAGCGTGACGGCGAAGAGCGCGCCGTTGAGCGCGGCGAACCGCGAGCGGTTCCGGTGCAGCGCGGCGCGCTGCGTGTCCAGTTCCCTGACGGCGTCGAAGGCGCCGGGCCCGGGCGAGCGGTCACCCGGGCGGCCGGGGGAGTGGTAGGGGGCAGGCATGGATGTGGTCCCTCGGTTCTCTCGCAACGTTCTCGTGCGGGTGCGGGCGGCCTGGGGCCGGCCGCTCGCCGCTCCGCCGGGGCGACGGCGATGCCCGGAACGCCGCGCGGCCCGGCACCTCGCGAGGGAGGGCCGGGCGCGCGGGGCTGTTCGGCCCGTCGAACCGGCGGCGTCGCCCGAGGGTAGCTACCGACTGGTCGGTATGGCTAGAGGCGTGCACCGCGGGCTTCCGCCCGGACGGCCGGGACCGGATCTCCCGGTGCGTCAGCGGACCGAGGTCGAGGTGAGGACCGGGTTGGGGGAGGCGTAGCAGCCGGTGGGCACGGCGATCGTCAGGATGCTCACCTGGACGCCGGTGGAGAAGCTCAGGGCCGGATCGCCGTAACCGGTGCCGGCCAGGCGGGTGGTGATACTGCCGCCGGTGCCGCCCGCCACCAGGCGGAGGGTCAGGGTCGGCAGGGTGACCATGGCGCCGCCCGGGATGGGGCCGGGCACGGTCGCCACCAGGCGGTCGCCGCCGACCGACAGCGTCGGCATGCCCGGGCCGTAACCGGAACCGCCGGACAGCGACTCGCCGGTCAGCGTGGCGTTGGCGGGTATCCGCAGGGAGAGCCGGAGATCGCTGATCGATCTCACCGCGTACCCGCTGACGGAGCCGGGCACGGCCATGGGGGCGGGAGACAGGGTGATGGTGAACGCGCTGCCGGCGCGGACGGCCGCCGGTGCGGTGCCGTTCACCCCGGCGGTGAGGGACAGGCTCTGGGCCGGACCGATCGGCGGGGTGGCCTGGCAGTTCAGCGGCACCGGGACCGCGGTGGCCGATGCCGGACCGGCGGCCAGGCCCACCACCGCGAGACCGGCGGCCAGGGCCGGAAGGAGGCGCGCCGTGCGGGACGCGAGCGAGCTGATGGAAGGGGTGAGAAGTCTCATGGTTGCTCCGTGCGGTTCCCGTGGAGGGTGCTGCGCGAGGCCGCGGACCATGGCACACCCCCAGCATGGAAGCTGACCGGGCATCAGCAAAAGGCGCCCTGAGGACAACTGCGGCACCCTGCCACCTGCGGTGATGCCCCTGCCCGCGGATGGGGCCCGCCGCAACTCGGTTCCGGCCACGGCGAGAACGGCCGTTCGGCCCGGCCGCCGACCGCTGGCCGGAATCCGACTGCCGCGCCGGTGGAAGCCGCGCTTTCACCCTGCGCCGTCCCGGGCACATGCCGGTGCGGGTGGGCATGTCGGCTCCCCGATGATCCCAAGAAATGATCTACTCATCGGCGCGGGGACCCTATGAGCTCTCAGGATGGCGGCGCGCCCGCGCGCTGCCAGAATTCCCGACCGGACCACCCGCGGGACGGGGCGCTCGCGCCGCCCGCGCCGCAGAGACCTGCCGGTTCCGCGACCAGGAACTCGTTACTCCGACGGGGGACTTCACCGTGCGCATGCGCCTTCGGCACCTAGTCACCGGCACGACCGCCGCGCTGTGCGTCGCGGCCGTGCCCGCGGCCGTCGCGTCCGTCACCGCGCCGTCCGCGCACGCGTCCGCGGCGCCGGACTCCTGCGGCGTCCTGGCGCCCGGGGCCTCGGCCACCGCGCAGGCGGCCGTCCGCGCGGCCTGCGCGCAGGTCGGCCTCTGGTACACCTGGGGCGGCGGGCACGGCGCCACCCCCGGCCCGACGCTCGGCTACTACGACGGCCACGACCCGGCCAGCCTGCACGACGGCAGCCGCCTGGGCTTCGACTGCTCGGGACTGACCCGCTTCGCGTACTACCAGGCCACCGGCCGCGACGTCCTCGACGGCACCGCCGACGACCAGTACCACACCGCGCTGGCCGCCGCCCGGTTCACCGCCGCGCAGGGCACCGCGTCACTGCTCCCCGGCGACCTGATGTTCTGGGGCACCGGCCACATCCACCATGTGGCGATGTACCTCGGCGCGGGACGGATGGTGGAGGCCTTCCAGTCGGGCACCCACCTGCGGGTGACCCCGGTGCGCACCGGAGGCGACTACGCGGGGGCCGTCCGGCTGGCGGCAGACCCGGGCACCCCGCCCCCGCCGCCCGCCGGTGGCGGCACCGTCTTCGAGACCTGGGGCAACGGCGTCCGCACCCACACCGCGCCGGCCACGACCTCCGCGGTGGCCGACGTGTTCGCCGGCCCGACCCAGGTCAGCGTGGTGTGCCAGGAGCACGCGCAGCAGGTGACGGCCGACGGTTACACCAACGACGCGTGGTCGAAGCTTTCCGACGGTTCGTGGATCACCAACATCTACCTCAAGGGTCCGGCCTGGCTGGCCGGCGTCCCGGACTGCGCCGGTACCCATCCGCCCGCCGGCGGCCACGGCACGACCGCGGCCACCTGGGGCAGCGATGTGCGCACCCACTCCACGCCGAGCGTCGACGCCCCGGTCGTCGACTACTTCCCGGGCCCGACCCGGGTCGGCGTGGTCTGCCAGGAGCACGCGCAGCAGGTGACGGCCGACGGTTACACCAACGACGCGTGGTCGAAGTTGTCCGACGGTTCGTGGATCACCAACATCTACCTCAAGGGCCCGGCCTGGCCGGCCGGCGTGCCCACCTGCTGAGACGGCGGGCGAAGCCCGACGCCACCTCGCACCCTCTCCTTGTGCAACAAGTTGCATAAACGCTCGCGGGCGTCTACAACAGGGGGAACCACACCGCGAGGAGATGTCACATGAGCCAGGGTCCGAGCCGGTACCCGCACCTGCTGAGCCCCCTCGACCTGGGGTTCACCACGCTGCCCAACCGCGTGCTCATGGGCTCGATGCACGTGGGCCTCGAAGAGGCCGAGCGGGGATTCGAGCGGATGGCGGCCTTCTACGCCGAACGCGCCCGCGGTGGGGCCGGGCTCATCGTCACCGGCGGGATCGCCCCCAACGAGCAGGGGCGGCCGTGGTCCGGCGGCGCGAAGCTCACCACCGAGGCGGAGGCGGAGGAGCACGCCGCCGTGACCGCCGCGGTGCACCGCGAGGGCGGCCGGATCGCCATGCAGATCCTGCACTTCGGCCGCTACGCCTACCACGAGGACCTCGTCGCGCCCAGCGCGCTCCAGGCGCCCATCAGCCCGTACGTGCCGCACGCGCTGACCGGCGAGGAGATCGAGCAGACCATCGAGGACTTCGTGCGCGCCGCCGAACTGGCCAGGCTCGCCGGATACGACGGCGTCGAGATCATGGGCTCCGAGGGCTACCTGATCAACGAGTTCATCGCGCAGGCCACCAACCGGCGCGACGACGCCTGGGGCGGCCCCTACGAGAACCGGATGCGCTTCCCCGTCGAGATCGTCCGCCGCACCCGCGAGCGCCTCGGCGCCGACTTCATCATCATCTACCGGCTGTCCATGCTCGACCTGGTGCCGGGCGGCTCCTCCCTCGAGGAGGTCGTCACCCTCGCCAAGCGGATCGAGGCCGCCGGCGCCACCCTCATCAACACCGGCATCGGCTGGCACGAGGCGCGCATCCCCACCATCGCCACCTCGGTGCCGCGCGCCGCGTGGACCTGGGCGACCGCCCGGCTGATGGGATCCGTCTCGATCCCGCTGATCACCAGCAACCGCATCAACACACCCGAGGTCGCCGAACAGGTGCTGGCCGAGGGCCGCGCCGACATGGTGTCGATGGCGCGCCCCTTCCTGGCCGACCCGGACTTCGTGGCCAAGGCCCGCGACGGGCGCCCCGAGGACATCAACACCTGCATCGGCTGCAACCAGGCCTGCCTGGACCACACCTTCAGCGGCCTGATCACCTCCTGCCTGGTCAACCCGCGCGCCTGCCACGAGACCGAACTCGTCCTCGCGCCGACCCGCCTGCGCAAGCGCGTCGCCGTGGTCGGCGCCGGCCCGGCCGGACTCGCCCTCGCCGTCTCGGCGGCCGAACGCGGCCACGCCGTCACCCTGTTCGACGCCGCGGACACCATCGGCGGCCAGCTCACCGTCGCCCGCCGGGTCCCCGGCAAGGAGGAGTTCGACGAGACGCTGCGGTACTTCCGCACGCAGTTGGACAAGCAGGGGGTGGACGTGCGGCTCGGCACCCGGGTCACCGCCGCCGACCTGCTCTCCGCCGCCTACGACGAGATCGTCCTGGCCACCGGCGTCAGCCCGCGCACCCCGGACATCCCCGGCGCCGACCACCCCAGCGTCGTCGGCTACCTGGACGTCCTGCGCGACGGGGCCGAGGTCGGCGAGCGCGTCGCCATCATCGGTGCCGGCGGCATCGGCTTCGACGTCGC
>JBEHXI010000283.1:0-9235 GCA_048498775.1 Actinomycetota bacterium
CATGGGACGGCGGAAGCAGAGCGTCGGGATCGTCCGAGTACGCCCAGTGCGAGGACGACCCTCCGCCTTGCGATGCACGGCACCAGACGCCGCGGGCTGATCGGCCGCCCACTCCGTCAGGAGCTCCACGAGGCCCCCGCGTGCCGTCCCGGCCGCGGGGGCCTCGCCTTTCGCGGTCGGCGCGCTCCGTAGACTGGGCACGTGAGCGAGCGTCCCCGAAACGAGCAACCCCCCACCGGCCCGGCCGACGACTTCGAGGAGATCGTCGACGCCGAGACCGGCCGGGATCCCGACCTCGCCGTGATCGAGGCGGGCAGCCGGACGCTGCGGGCCGTCGCGGTGCCCGCCGCGGGCGAGGGCGACACCCCGGCCGGCCCGCGGACTCCCGAGGAGGCGGCCGAGCTGCGCGAGGTGGAGGCCGAGCTCGCCGACCGCTGGCCGGAGACGAAGCTGGAGCCCTCGCTCGACCGGATCGCGGCCCTGATGGACATCCTCGGCGAGCCGCAGCGCACCTACCCGACGGTCCACCTGACCGGCACCAACGGCAAGACCAGCACCGCGCGCATGATCGAGACGCTGCTGCGCGCCTTCGAGCTGCGCACCGGCCGCTACACCAGCCCGCACGTCCAGTCGGTCACCGAGCGCATCAGCCTGGACGGCGCGCCCGTCCCGGTCCGCCGGTTCCTCGACACCTACCGCGACATCCGGCCGTACGTGGAGATGGTGGACGGCTCCCAGCCGCACCGGATGTCGTTCTTCGAGGTCCTGACCGGGATGGCGTACGCGGCGTTCGCGGACGCGCCGGTGGACGTGGCCGTCGTCGAGGTGGGCATGGGCGGCAGCTGGGACGCCACCAACGTGGTGGACGGCCAGGTCGCGGTCGTCACGCCGATCGCGCTGGACCACACCGACCGGCTCGGCGCCACGCCCGGCGACATCGCCCGCGAGAAGGCCGGGATCATCAAGCCGGGGGCCACGGTGGTGATGGCCCAGCAGCCGGTGGACGCCGCGCAGGTGCTGCTGAAGCGGGCCGTGGAGGCCGACGCCACGGTGGCCCGGGAGGGCATGGAGTTCGGGGTGACCAGCCGCGAGGTCGCGGTGGGCGGGCAGATGCTGACCCTGCGCGGGCTCGGCGGCGAGTACGACCAGGTCTTCCTGCCGCTGCACGGCGTCCACCAGGCGCACAACGCGGCCGTGGCGCTGGCGGCCGTCGAGGCGTTCTTCGGCGTCGGATCGACCCAGGCCGCCCGGCCGCTGGACATCGACACGGTGCGTGGCGCGTTCGCCGCCGTGACGTCGCCGGGCCGGCTCGAGGTGGTGCGGCGCAGCCCGACGGTGGTGCTGGACGCGGCGCACAATCCGGCGGGGGCGCGGGCGGCGGCCGAGGCGGTGCAGGAGGCGTTCGGGTTCACCCATCTGGTGGGTGTCGTCGCGCCCAGCGCCGACAAGGACGTCCGCGGCATCCTGGAGGCGTTCGAGCCGATCTTCGCCGAGATCGTGGTGACCCGGAACTCCACCCACCGCTCGATGGACGTCGACGAACTGGCGGCCCTCGCCGTCGAGGTCTTCGGCAGCGAGCGGGTGCAGGTCGAGGCGCGGCTGGACGACGCCCTGGAGGCCGCGATCACCCTCGCGGAGGAGGAGGGCCAGTACTCCGGCGCCGGTGTGCTGGTGACCGGTTCGGTGATCACCGTGGGAGAGGCCCGGCTGCTGCTGGGCCGGAAGTGAGAGCGATGCGGACGCTGTGTGCGAGCACCCTGATCGGTGAGGCCTTCGTGATCGGCCTGGCGGGGCTGGTGGCGATGAACCTGTCCGGTTACCCGGCATCCACCGTCTGGACGGTCGGGGGCACCGCGATGGTCCTGTGCGTGCTGTTGACTGCCGTCATCACCCGGCCGGGGGCCGTCGCCGTCGGCTGGGTCCTGCAGGCCGGGCTGATCGCCTCCGGCTTCGTGGTGCCGATGATGTTCTTCCTGGGCGCGGCCTTCGCCGGGCTGTGGTGGGCCGCCGTGCACTTCGGCCGCAAGATCGACCGGTTCAAGGCGGAGAGCGCCGCCCGAACGGCGTAACCCGCCCTTCGACGTGCGCGACAGGGCCCGGCCCCTGATCACCTTCGGGGGACGGCCCTATAAGGTCGGTGCACCCAGAAGGCAGCCGTCGTCCATGTCAAGGCAGCCGTCCATGTCAAGGAGCCGCACCATGAGCCAGCGCACCCTCGTCCTCCTCAAGCCGGATGCCGTACGCCGCGGACTGATCGGTGAGATCATCGCGCGTATCGAGCGCAAGGCCGGCTGGACGATCGGCGCGCTCGAGCTGCGGACCCTGGACCGCGGCACGCTGGAGCGGCACTACGCCGAGCATGTCGGCAGGCCGTTCTACGAGCCGCTGGTGGAGTTCATGTCCTCGGGGCCGTCGGTGGCCCTGGTGGTGGAGGGCGAGCGGGTGATCGAGGGGCTGCGGGCGCTGGCCGGCCCGACCGACCCGATCGCCGCCGCGCCCGGCAGCATCCGCGGCGACTTCGGCACCATCGTGCGGGAAAACCTCATTCACGCCTCTGATTCGGAGGAGTCCGCAAAGCGGGAGATCGAGCTGTTCTTCCCCGAATTGGGCTGAGCGCGCCCCCTGAAATAACGTCAGACGGAAACGGGAACCATCCGGTCCGACACGACGTCACCATTACAGGGGACAGCTGCGTGTTCTGCCGACAATGGCCAAGGTGCCCCTCGCTCGCGGCCCGGCGGACACCACTACGATGGAATCCCGCTCCGGGCCGCGCAGTACTCCGCACCCACAGCGCACCCACAGCCGTCCTCACCCAACCGTCGCTCCAGCTCGGGAAGGCCAGACGTATCCTCATGGCGAACAACATGTCGTTCATCGGCCGTGACATGGCTGTCGACCTCGGCACCGCCAACACGCTGGTGTACGTCAGGGGTCGCGGGATCGTCCTCAACGAGCCGTCAGTCGTCGCCATCAACACCAACACCGGCGGCATCCTGGCGGTCGGCTCCGAAGCCAAGAAGATGATCGGCCGCACCCCCGGCAACATCGTGGCGGTCCGCCCGCTCAAGGACGGCGTGATCGCCGACTTCGAGATCACGGAGCGGATGCTCCGGTATTTCATCCTGAAGATCCACAAGCGCCGCTATCTCGCCCGCCCGCGCGTCGTGGTGTGCGTTCCCTCCGGAATCACCGGGGTCGAGCGGCGCGCCGTGATCGAGGCGTCCCAGCAGGCGGGCGCCCGGCAGGTCCACATCATCGAGGAGCCGATGGCCGCCGCGATCGGCGCCGGGCTCCCGGTCCACGAGGCGACCGGCAACATGGTCGTCGACATCGGCGGCGGCACCACCGAGGTCGCCGTCATCTCCCTCGGCGGCATCGTCACCGCGCAGTCCATCCGGGTGGCCGGCGACGAGCTGGACAACGCGATCATCCAGCACATCAAGAAGGAGTACAGCCTCCTGCTGGGCGAGCGCACCGCCGAGCAGATCAAGATCACCATCGGGTCCGCGTACGACGTCGACAAGGACGAGCACACCGAGATCCGCGGCCGTGACCTGGTCAGCGGCCTGCCGAAGACGGTGGTGATCTCCGCGGCCGAGGTCCGCAAGGCCATCGAGGAGCCGGTCAACGCGATCGTGGACGCGGTCAAGACCACCCTCGACAAGTGCCCGCCGGAGCTGTCCGGCGACATCATGGACCGCGGCATCGTCCTCACCGGCGGCGGCGCCATGCTGCGCGGCCTGGACGAGCGGCTGCGCCGGGAGACCGGCATGCCGATCCACATCGCCGAGGACCCGCTCGACTCCGTCGCGCTCGGCTCCGGCAAGTGCGTCGAGGAGTTCGAGGCACTCCAGCAGGTACTGGACGCGCAGCCGCGCAGGTGAGCGCACCGACGTCCGCCGTACGGGGGATCCGTCCACCCCCGTACGGGGCGCCGTTCCCTCGTTCGGGGGACGGCCTCCGCCCGGCGGGCGTCCCCTCTCGACAACCGACATAACGACATCCGGTACGACATCGCAGACCGGTGAACGGCCCAACGGCCCTCCCGGTCCGACGAGGAAGGCACGGCCGCCGCACGTGAGGGACACAAAAGAGAGCCGGTTGCTCTTGGTCCTGCTGGTCGCCATCGCGTTCGCGCTGATCACCGTGGACATCCGCGGCGGAGACCAGTCCCCCCTGCAGGGCGTCCGCACCGCGGCCGCCTCCGTCTTCGGGCCGGTGGAGGGCGCTGTCGCCTCCGCCGTCGATCCGGTGGGCAACGCCATAGCGGCGGTGCGCGACTCCGGCTCCCGCCACGACCGGCTGGTCCGGCTGGAGCGCGAGAACGCGGCCCTGAAGGAACAGCTCGGCAGCAAGGACATCACCCGCAACCGGGCCGCCGAACTCGACAGGATGCTCAAGACCGCCGGCGCCGGCCAGTACGGCATCAAGGCCGCCCAGGTCATCGCCATCGGAGCCGCCCAGGGCTTCTCCTGGACGATCACCATCGACGCCGGCAGCGACGACGGCATCCAGCGCGACATGACCGTGCTCAACGGCGACGGGCTGGTCGGCCGGGTCACCACGGTCGGCCCGTCCACCTCGACCGTGCTGCTCGCCTGCGACCCGGACTTCACGGTCGGCACCCGCATGGAGAAGTCCATGGAGATCGGCTTCGCCACCGGCCAGGGCGACCGGCCGCTGCGGGTCCAACTGCTCAACGGCAAGGCCAACGTCAAGCGCGGGGACCGGCTGGTCACCTTCGGCTCGCAGGCCGACAAGCCGTTCGTGCCCGGGGTGCCGATCGGCACCGTCGTCAAGCTCGATCCCGGCGCGGGCGGCCTGACCCGCACCGTCGAGGTGCAGCCGTTCGTCGGCTACACCTCGCTGGACGTGGTCGGCGTGGTCGTCGTGCCGCCGCGTGAGGACCCCAGGGACACGGTGCTGCCGCCCAAGCCCACCCCCACCCCCGTCCCGACGGTGACCGTCACGGTGAGCCCCTCGGGCTCCGAGGCCCCGAGCCCGTCGCCGTCCAGGAGCTGACCCATGCGCATCAACCGCGTCCTGCTGCCCGCCGCCCTGGTGGTGGTCGCACTGGTCATCCAGGTCAGCGTGCTGTCCCGGCTCCATCTGCCGGGCGCCGTCCCCGACCTGCTGCTGCTCGTGGTGCTGGCGCTGGCCATGACCTACGGGCACGTCGAGGGCGCCCTGATCGGCTTCGGCGCCGGCCTGCTCGCCGACCTGGCCCCGCCCGCCGACCACGCCGCCGGCCGCTACGCCCTGGTGCTGTGCATCGTCGGCTACGCGGCCGGCCTGGTCCGGCCGGACAGCGGGCAGCTGCGCTCGGCGGTCCTGCCGATGACGGTCGTCGCGATCGCCGCGATCGGCTCCACGCTGCTGTACGCGGGCGTCGGCGCCCTGGTCGGGGACACCGCGGCCCGGCACGTCGGCGTCCTGAAGCTGCTGTTCACCGCGACGCTGTACGACGTGCTGCTGGCGCCGTTCACCGTGCCGTGGATCATGGCGCTGGCCCGGCGGATCGACAAGGACACCGTCACCGGCGACACCGCCGGCGGCTCGGTGAGCGGACCGTACCGCTGGATCACCCCGGGAACCGTCCGCGGCGGCTCCCGCAACCGGCTGGGAGCGGGCCGCGGAAGCCTGCTGAAGGGTGGGAGGAAGCTGTGAGCCCCCTGGCCGCACCGGCCGCCCCCGTACGCCGTGAGGAAGGTGCGCGGGCATGACCAACATCCCCGAGACCGGCCGCAGCCAGCGGGTGACGATCCGCCTGGTCATCATGCAGATCATCGTGGTGTCGATGCTGCTCACCCTGGGCGGCCGGCTGTGGTACCTGCAGATCCGCAACGGCGAGCAGTACACCGCCGAGGCGGCCAGCAACCACATCCAGGAGGTCGTGGACCCCGCGGTGCGCGGCGCGATACTGGACGACCACGGCGTCTCGCTCGCCGACAACCAGACCCGGCTGGTCGTCACCGTCAGCCGCACCGACATGATGAAGATGAAGGACGGCGGCAAGGCCGTCCTGACCCGGCTGGCCGCGGTGCTCGGCATGAGCTACCAGGAGGTCGCCGACAAGGTCCGGCTGTGCGACGCCAAGACGCCCCGGCCCTGCTGGAACGGCTCGCCCTACCAGCCGATCCCGGTCACCGACACCGCCACCACCCAGCAGGCGCTGCAGATCATGGAGCGCCGCGAGGACTTCCCCGGCATCGCCGCCAAGCCGACCGCGGTGCGCCACTACGGCAGCCCGGACGGGGCCAACACCGCGCAGGTGCTCGGCTACCTCTCCCCGGTCACCGACCAGGAGATCCAGGCGTCGATGGTCAACGGGCAGCCCACCCTCCAGCGCTCCGACCAGGTCGGCCGCTCGGGCCTGGAGCACACCTACGACAGCGCGCTGCGCGGCAAGGCCGGCGTGACCCGCTACGAGGTCGACAACCGCGGCCGGGTGATCGGCGACGCCGGCGACACCCCGGCGCAGCCCGGCAACTCCCTGGTGACCAGCATCGACTCCAAGGTCCAGGCGGTCACCGAGAAGGCGCTCGCCCAGGCCATGGACGACGCCCGGCACACCTACGACACCGTCACCCACGAGATGTACAAGGCCGACTCCGGGGCCGCCGTGGTGATGGACGTGCACACCGGCCGGATCATCGCGATGGCCAGCGCGCCCAGCTACGACCCGAACGTGTGGGTCGGCGGCATCTCCGCCAAGGACTACAAGGCGCTGACCGGCCCGGACTCCGACTTCCCGCTGCTGAACCGGGCCATCCAGGGCCAGTCGGCACCCGGTTCGACGTTCAAGGTCGTCTCCACCTCGGCGGCGGTCAACGCCGGCTACTCCGTCGACGGGCACTACCCCTGCACGTCGAGCATGAACATCGGCGGCCAGACCTTCAGGAACTTCGAGGGCGAGAGCGCCGGCGACATCACCCTCGCCCACGCGCTGGAGATCTCCTGCGACACCGTCTTCTACGGCCTGGCCTACGACCAGTGGCTCAAGGACGGCGGGATCCACCCGAAGAACCCCAAGGACTGGTTCTACAGGACCGCCCACCAGTTCGGCCTGGGCGCCAGGACCGGCATCGACCTGCCCGGCGAGGTCAAGGGCCGGGTGCCGGACCGCCAGTGGAAGCAGGCGTACTACGAGCTGATGAAGGACTCCTGGTGCAAGCAGGCCAAGAGCCACAGCAACGACTACGCCACCCAGATCGCCCGCGAGGACTGCGTCGACGGCAACGTGATGCGCGCCGGTGACTCGGTCAACTACGCGATCGGCCAGGGCGACACCCTCGTCACCCCGATCCAGATGGCCCGGATCTACTCGGCGATCGCCAACGGCGGCACGCTGTACCAGCCGGAGATCGGCAAGGCCATCGTCAGCGCCGACGGCAAGCACGTGCAGGAGATCGCGCCCAAGGCGGCCGGCCGGCTGCCCGACAGCGCGCGCACCCTCCAGTACATCGACCAGGCGCTGGCCGGCGTCATCACCGGCGGTACCGCGGCCTGGAAGTTCCAGGGCTGGCCGCAGGACAAGATCACCCTGCACGCCAAGACCGGTACCGCCGAGGTCTACGGCAAGCAGACCACCTCCTGGCTGGCCACCTACAGCAAGGACTACGCGGTCATCATGACCATCGCCCAGGGTGGTACCGGCTCCGGCGGTTCGGGTGCCGCGGTCCGCTCGATCTACTCGGCGATGTACGGCGTCCAGCCGGACGGCTCGATCGACGCGTCCAAGGGCCTGCTGCCGCAGCCGCCCAAGAGCCTGCCGAAGATCGGCCCCGACGGGCTGGTCCAGCAGGCGTCCTTCACCCACCCGGACGCCTTCGCCTACCCGGCCGGCCCGGCCGGCGGCTCGCTCGCCCCGTCGCTGCCGGCCGCGCTGCCCCCGGACCGTACCGAGAAACTGCTGCTGGGGCGGAGGTACCAGCTGTGACGGCACTCGGCGGTTACTCCGTCCGCCGCTACACGCCCGACCGCGGCGCGCTCGGCAGGCTCCTGGCCCGCGACTCGCCGCTGCGCCGCCTGGACTGGGTGCTGATAGTGGCCGGGCTGGCCCTGTCCGGGATCGGCTCGCTGCTGGTGTGGTCCGCCACCCGCGGCCGCACCACCATCAACCACGGCGACCCCCAGTACTTCCTGATCCGCCACCTGCTGAACCTGGCGATCGGGCTCGGCCTGTGCGTGGGGACCGTGGTGCTCGGGCACCGCAGGGTGCGCGGGGTGATCCCGTTCCTGTACCCGCTGTCGATCCTGTTGCTGCTGGCCGTCCTCTCCCCGCTGGGCTCCACGGTCAACGGCGCGCACTCCTGGATCGTCATCGGCGGCGGTTTCTCCCTCCAGCCGTCGGAGTTCGCCAAGATCACCATCATCCTGGGGATGGCGATGGTGCTCTCCGCGCAGGTCGACGCGGGGGACCGGCTGCACCCCGACCACCGCACGGTGGTGCAGGCCCTGGGCCTGGCGGTCCTGCCGATGGGCGTCATCCTGCTGATGCCGGACCTCGGCTCGACGATGGTCATGGTGGTCATCGTGCTCGGTGTGCTGCTGTCCTCGGGGGCGTCCAACCGCTGGGTGCTGGGGCTGATGACGGTCGGCGCGGCCGGGGCGGTGGCCATCTGGCAGCTGCACCTGCTCAGCCAGTACCAGATCAACCGCTTCGCGGCGTTCGCCAACCCGGCGCTGGACCCGGCCGGCGTGGGCTACAACACCGCCCAGGCGCGCATCGCGATCGGCTCGGGCGGGCTGCTCGGCAAGGGCCTGTTCCACGGGTCCCAGACCACCGGCCAGTTCGTCCCCGAGCAGCAGACCGACTTCGTCTTCACGGTGGCGGGGGAGGAGCTCGGCTTCGTCGGCGGCGCACTGATCATCATCCTGGTGGGGATCGTGCTGTGGCGGGCCGCGCGCATCTCGCGGGCCGCCACCGACCTGTACGGGACGATCATCACGGCCGGGATAGTGGCCTGGTTCGCCTTCCAGTCCTTCGAGAACATCGGCATGACGCTGGGCATCATGCCGGTGGCCGGCATCCCGCTGCCGTTCGTCTCCTACGGCGGCTCGTCGATGTTCGCGGTCTGGATCGCCATCGGGCTGCTCCAGTCGGTCCGCATCCAGCGGCCGGTGTCGGCCTGAGCAAAACCTGACCGGGCCTGACCGGGCCTGACCGGCCGCGGGGGGGGGGGGGGGGGGGGGGGGGGGGGGGGGGGGGGGGGGGGGGGCGGGGTGGGTT
>JBEHXI010000284.1:0-9225 GCA_048498775.1 Actinomycetota bacterium
CGCGCACCGAGGTGGCCGACGCCCCGGCCCGCGTCGAGGCGGCCCCCGTCGAGTCGACGGCCGAGCTGCCGGCCGCGGCCGGCACCCGGTCGCTGCGCGGCATGGTGTGCGACACCGAGGGATCCCCGATCCCGCAGGCCGTCGTCACGCTGATCGACATCGGCGGCCACCAGCTCGGCCGCACCACCACCGGCCTGGACGGCCGCTATCTGCTCCAGGCGGCGAGCGGCGGCACCTATGTGCTGATCGGCTCGGCCGAGGGCCGGCAGCCGCAGGCCGCCACCGTGCTCATCGCCGACGCGGCGGCCGAGTACGACATGGTGCTCAGCGGTGCCATCGGACTGACCGGCCAGGTCACCCAGGCCCCGACCGGCGACGCGCTGCCCGGCGCGCTGGTGGTCGCCACCGACATCCGCGGCGAGGTCGTCGCCTCCGGCAAGGCGGGCGAGGACGGCGGCTTCGGCTTCCCCGACCTGGTCCCCGGCAGCTACACGCTGGCCGTCAACGCGGCGGGCCACCGCCCCGTGGCCCTCCCGGTGGAGGTCGTCAGCGGCGGCACCAACCGCTACGAGGTACGGCTGCAGCCCGCCGCCGCGATCCACGGCACCATCCGCAGGCGCGACGGCAGGCCGCTGGACGACGCCCGGGTGACGCTGCTGGACAGCGCGGGCAACGTCGTGGGCACCGCGGTGACCGGCCCCGACGGCGGCTACGGCTTCACCGACCTGGACGGCGGCGAATACACCGTGATCGCCAGTGGATACGCGCCCGTCGCCACCTCGCTGCGGCTGGAGGGCAAGGGCCAGGACGACTTCGACATCGACCTGACCCAGCACAGCTGACGGCGGCGGAAGCCCACAGGGGCGCCCCCCGGATCCGAGGGGCGCCCCTGTGGTGTTCCCCGCGCTACGCGACCAGCGAGCGCAGCAGGTCGGGCCCGGCCAGTTCCAGACCCGCCAGCACGGTACGGCCCGGGGCCGCCGCGATCGGCAGCAGCGACGGCACCGCCAGCACCCGGCAGCCCGCCGCCTCCGCCGAGGCCACCCCCACCGGGGTGTCCTCCACCGCGACACACCGCGCCGGATCGGCGCCCAGCAGCCGGGCGGCCGCCAGATACGGGTCGGGGGCGGGCTTGGTGCGGGCCGTGTCGTCGGCGCTGACCGCCGCCCGGAACCGCTCCCGGCCCAGCACCGCCAGCACCAGCTCCATCACCCGCCGCGGCGAGGCCGTCACCAGCGCGGTGTCCACCCGCTGCGCGGCCAGCGCGTCCAGCAGTTCCACCGCGCCGGGGCGCGGCGTGACCTGCCGCGCCACCAGGCCGGCGAACCGCTCGTCGAGCTCGGCGACCAGCGCGTCACGGGACCGGCCGGTGCCGGTCAGCCCCAGCAGCAGGTCGGCGCAGTGCCCGGCCGGCTGCCCGGCCACCTCCGGAGCCCGCGCCTCGTCCAGCTCGTGCCCGAGCCCGGCGGCCGTGTCGCTCACCGCCTGCCACCACACGCCCTCGGTGTCCACCAGCGTCCCGTCCATGTCGAACAGGACGGCCTGGAGGCTCACCCGGCGCTGCCGTCGTCGACCAGGACCGGGCGCTGCGGGAGGGTGACGGACGCCTTCGCCCCGGCGGGCAGCCGCGCCGCGTCGTGGCTGGGGACGTCGGCCTTGACCGCGGTGCCGTCCGCCAGGCGCAGCGTCAGGCGGGTCACCGCGCCGTGGAACGCGGCGGCCACCACCTGGGCCGGACCGTCCGCGTCGGGCTCGGCCTCGATCGCCTCGGGCCGCACCAGCACCTCGACCGCGCCGCCCGCCGGAGCCGGGCCGCGCACCGGAAGGCGCCGGCCCAGCACCTCGACGGTGCCGTCACCGGCGCTGTGCCCGGGAAGCCGGTTCATCGTGCCGACGAACTCCGCGACGAACGCGGTCGCCGGGGCGTCGTACAGCTCGGCGGGCTCGGCGCACTGCTCCAGCCGGCCGTCGCGCATCACGGCGACCCGGTCGGCGGTGGACAGCGCCTCCTCCTGGTCGTGGGTGACCAGGACGGTGGTGATGCCCAGCTCCTGCTGAAGCCGCCGGATCTCCTCGCGCAGCGTGACCCGCACCTTGGCGTCCAGCGCCGACAGCGGCTCGTCCAGCAGCAGCACCTTGGGCCGCAGCGCCAGCGCGCGGGCCAGCGCGACCCGCTGCTGCTGGCCGCCGGAGAGCTGGTGCGGGTAGCGCCCGGCGTGCTGCGGCAGGCCCACAAGCTCCAGCAGTTCGGCGGCCCGCGCGCGCCGCTCGGCCGTGCCGACCTTGCGCATCCGCAGCCCGAACGCGACGTTGTCGGCGGCCGTCAGATGCGGGAAGAGGCTGTAGGACTGGAAGACCATCCCGGCGTCCCGGCGGTGCGCCGGCACGGCCACGATGTCCTCGCCGTCCACCAGCACCTGGCCGGAGTCGGGCCGCTCGAAGCCGGCCAGCACCCGCAGCGCCGTGGTCTTGCCGCAGCCGGACGGCCCGAGCAGGGCCAGCAGTTCACCCGGCTTGGCCGTCAGGTCGAGCCCGTCCAGGGCCTTGGTGGCACCGAACGCCTTGTGCAGCGCCCGGAATTCGACGGTCATGATGCCGACTCCTGCGGGATGAGGGGTGCCGGTGCGGCCGCGCGGCGCGCCCGGCGGGAGGTACGGGAACGGGGGCGGCCCACGGCGGCCAGCACCAGCAGCAGCACCCAGGTCAGCAGCAGGCTGAGTACCGAGACGGCCACCGACAGCTCGGCCTGGCTGCCGCCGACGCCGACGATCCACACCGCGAAGGTGCGGAAGCCCAGCAGCGCGCTGACGGTGTACTCGCCGAGCACCAGCGCCAGGGTGAGGAAGGCGGTGTTCAGCAGGGCGCCGCGCAGGTTCGGCAGCACCACCTGGAGCACCGCGCGGGCCCGGCTCGCCCCGCAGCTGCGGGCCGCCTCCACCAGGACGGGCACGTCGACCGCGCGCAGCCCGGCGTCCAGCGCCCGGTAGGCGAGCGGCAGCGACATCACCGTGTAGGCGAGCACCAGCACCACCGGGAAGTCCGGGTTCTGCACCGCCACGAACGTCTGGAACAGCGGGGTGCGCGACAGGTAGTCCGGCCCCCAGCGCAGCACGTCGCTGATGCCCGCCACCAGCGCGACCGCCGGCACCACCAGCGGCAGCGAGCAGACGATCTCCAGCACGGTCCGCAGCCGGGGCGCGCCCAGCCGGGCCGCCACCATGGCGGGCACCAGCAGCACCAGCACCAGCACGATCGTCGCGACGGCCAGCTCCAGGGTGAGCAGCAGACTGTCGGTGAACCCGTCGGCGCCCACGATGCCGGTGTACGCCGACAGCGTCAGGCCCCGGCCGGGGATGTCCACGGTGAACATCACCGACGCCGCCAGCGGCACCAGGAAGTACACCGCGGCGAGCAGCCACACCACGGCACGCCACGGCCTCAGCCGAGCCATCGGGCACTCCTTCGCTGCAACGGGACGTAGACCGCCATCACCAGGGCGGCGACCACCACCATGTCGAGGCTGAGCGCGAGCGCCACATTGCCCTGCCCGACCAGCACGTTGCCCGACAGGGCGTCGGCGATCTGCAGGGTGACCAGCGGGATCGAGCTGCCGACCATCGCGGCGGCGGTGGCGTACGCGGCGAACGCGCTGCCGAACAGCAGCACATAGCCGCCCAGCAGCGAGGGCGCCAGGACCGGCAGCGCCACATGCGTCCAGTACTGGGTGGTGGTGGCGCCGTTGTTGCGGGCCGCCTCGCGCCAGCCGGTACGCAGGCCCTCCAGCGCGGGGGCGATGGTCAGCACCATCAGCGGCACCAGGAAGTACAGGTAGACCAGCACCAGGCCCCAGAAGCTGTACAGGCTCCAGCCCGCGTCGGCCAGGTGCAGCTCCCGGGTGACGACACCGGCGTTGCCGAGGGTCGCGACGAAGGCGAACGCCAGCGGCACGCCGCCGAAGTTGGCCAGCACCCCGGAGGCCGCCAGGACGGCCTCGCGCAGCCCCCGGCTGCCGGAGACCACCACGGCCTGCGCCAGCGGCAGGCCGAGCACGGTGGCCAGCGCAGCCGACAGCGCGGAGAGCTTCACGCTGCCCAGCAGCGCGGTCAGGTAGGCGCCGTGCACCGAGGAGGTGAGGTTGGCGGTGGTCCACCGGCTGCCGCCGGGGGCGTCCGAGCTGGTGGTGAAGGCACCGGTGAGGATGGCGACGGCGGGCAGGCCGAACGCGACGGCCATGAAGACGAGAAGCGGCAGGGCGGCCGGCCAGCCGGCCGCCCGCCGCGTGAGGAGACCGCGCATTACGAGATGGCCTTGGCCCAGCCCTCGGTGACCGTCTGCTTGGCCTTGTCCTGCTGGGCCGGGGTCGGGAAGACCGGGGTGCCGGAGACGGCGGGGAGCTTGGCGGCGGCGGCCGAGTCCAGCGAGCCGTCGGCCTTCATGGCGTCCATCAGCGCCGGACGGGCGTAGCCCTTGAGCCACAGGTTCTGGCCCTCGGCGCTGTACAGGTACTCCTCGAACAGCCGGGCGGCGGCCGGGTGCGGCGCGTCCTTGTTGATGGCCTGGGAGTAGTAGTTGGCGTACTTGCCGTCGGCCGGGATGGTCACCTGCCAGTCCACGCCCTGGGACTTGAACTCGTCGGCGTAGCCGGCGTTGAGGTAGTCCCAGTCGACGGTGATGGGCGTCTCGCCCTTCTGGATGGTGGCCGGGGTGGCCTGCACCGGGTTGAAGTTCCCGGCCTGCTTGACCTTGCCGAAGAAGTCGATGCCCGGCTGGATGTTGTCCAGCGAACCGCCGTTGGCCAGGGCGGCGGCGTACACCGCGCCGAAGGCGGCGCCGGCCTTGGTCGGGTTGCCGTTGAGCGCGACCTGGTTCTTGTACTGCGGCTTGAGCAGGTCGGCGAAGGTCTTCGGGCACTCCTTGACGCGCTTGGCGTCGCAGCCGATCGAGATGTAGCCGCCGTAGTCGTTGTACCAGCGGGCCTGCGCGTCCTTCTGGTTCGCGGGGATCTTGTCGTACCCGGCGACCTTGTACGGCGCGAAGACGCCCTGCTGCGCGCCGGCCAGCGCGAAGGAGGAGCCGACGTCGACGACGTCGGGGGCGCGGTCCTGGCCCTTGCGGGAGGTGATCGCGTTCAGCTCGTCCTGGCTGGAGGCGTCCGGCGTCTCGTCGTTGACCTTGATGCCGTACTTCTTGGTGAAGCCGTCGATGATGGCGCCGTAGTTGGCCCAGTCGCGCGGCAGCGCGATGGCGTTGAGGGTGCCCTCCTTCTTCGCGGCCGCGACCAGCGCGTCCATGCCCCCGAGGTCGGCGGCGGAGGTGGCGGTGGCGGCGTTCTTGCCGCCGGAGGTCGTGGTGGCGGGTGCCGCGCCGCAGGCGCTCAGGGTGAGCGCGGCGACGGCCGCGGCTCCGATGAGGCCGGCGGCCCGGGGGAGGGGCACGTTCACAGCAGTCTCCAGGTGTGAGGGTGATCGCGGTGGTGCTCGCTCAGTTGGCTGTACAACTGGGCGCCCTCAGTACGGCGGAGTGTGGTGACGGGCAGGTGAACGGCGTGCCGAATGGAGGGGGATGGTGCGGGAACGGCCCGCACATCGCCGGACGGTGCCGGAAGCCGGCGGTTATAGGCTCGGGAAAGTACCGGAACGGAAGAAGGGGACATCGCGCGTGGCGGACGGGCGGCAGACGATGTACCGGAAGGTGGCCGCCGATCTTCGGCAGGCCATCGCGGAGGGCGCCTACGGCTCGGGCGGCAGACTGCCCGCCGAGAGCGCCCTCGCGGAGCGGTACGGCGTCTCACGCGGGACCATCCGGCAGGCGCTGGCGGTGCTGCGCGCGGACGGGCTGGTCACCTCGCGGCGCGGGACCCGGCGGGTCGTCCTCGGCACGGCCCGGGTGCAGAGCTTCGGCGAACTGCTCAGCTTCACCCGCTGGGCGCGTTCCATCGGGGAGGAGCCGGGCGGCCGGGTCGCCGGCGTCACCCGGCGGCCGGCCGACGACGTGGAGCGCGACCAGCTGCGCCTGCCGGCCGGTGCCCGGGTGTGCGAGGTGCTGCGGGTGCGGACGCTCTCCGGCGCCCCGGTGATGGTGGAGCGGTCGGTGTACCCGGCGCACATCGGCGAGTTGGTGGCGGCGCTCGACCCGGACGCCGTTTCGCACACCGTGCCGCTGGAGGAGCAGGGGGTGCTGTTCACCGACGCGCGGCACACCATCGACATCGCCTTCGCCGACGCCGACGACGCCCGGCTGCTGGGCTGCGCGCCGGGCGATCCGCTGCTGCGCGAGCGGCGGCGCACCACGGACCCGTCCGGCGCGCCGGTGGAGTGGTCGCAGGACCGCTACCTGCCCGGCACGGTGGCCTTCCAGGTGCACAACTCCACGGCGACCGGCTCGCTTTCGCGCCGGGCGGCGTTCTGACGCTACGTCAGGAAGTCCGCAGCGGCGGCACCGAGGGCACCTCGGGGGCGCGGTCGATGTCGTCCTGCGTCATCCGGAACGCCTCCGGGTACAGCTCCCGGGTGGTGCGGCGGGCCGGTTCCGTGGTGCGCCAGGTGTACAGGCAGCGCTCGCACTGGAGCACCTCCCAGACGCCGGGGACGGGCGAGGTGGCGAGCTTCCCGACGGCCGGATGGTCGCATCGTGGGCAGGTCATGGCGGTTCCCTTCACGAGATTCTGACGAGGCGTCAGCGAGCGGCGAGGAGCTGCTGGAGCTTGCCGATCCACTGCCCGGTCTCGGGCAGGTCGGTGACCGGCTGGCTGTAGTGGCCGCGGTTGTCCGGGTCGACCGGCGTGGTCGCGTCGATGATCATCTTGTGGGTGATGCCGGCCGGCTGGGAGCCGGGGTCCAGTTCGAGCACCGACAGGTTGGGGATGTCGACCAGGTCGCCGGCCGGGTTGACCTTGGTGGAGATCGCCCACATCACCTGCGGCAGGTTGAACGGGTCCACGTCCTCGTCCACCAGGATCACGGTCTTGACGTACCCCAGGCCGTGCGGGGTGGTCATGGCCCGCATGCCGACGGCCTTGGCGAAGCCGCCGTACCGCTTGGCCGTGGAGATGATCACCAGCAGCCCGTGGGTGTACATGGCGTTGACGGCCTGCACCTCGGGGAACTCGGCGCGCAGCTGCTTCAGCAGCGGCACGCAGGTGTTGGGGCCGATCAGGTAGTCGGTCTCGGTCCACGGCATGCCGATGTAGAGGGACTCGTAGACCGGGTCGGTGCGGTAGGAGATCTTGTCGATGCGCACCACGGTCATGTTGCGGCCGCCGGAGTAGTGGCCGGTGAACTCGCCGAAGGGGCCCTCGATCTCGCGCCTGCGGCCCTCGATGACGCCCTCCAGGACCACCTCGCAGCCCCACGGCACGTCCAATCCGGTCAGCGGGGCCCGGGTGATGGGCGCGGGGGCGCCGCGCAGGGCGCCGGCCATCTCGTACTCGGACTGGTCGTAGGCGATCGGCATGCCCGCGACGATCGGGATGATCGGCTCGTTGCCCAGCGTGATCGCGATCGGCAGGTCCTCGCCGGCCTGCTCGGCCTTGTTCAGGTGCAGGGCGATGTCGTGCATCGGGACCGGCTGCAGGCCCAGCTTGTTGCGGCCCTTGACCTGGATGCGGTAGATGCCGAGGTTCTGCTTGCCGAAGTTGTCCGGGTCCTCCGGGTCACGGGAGACCACGGCGGCCTTGTCCAGGTAGAAGCCGCCGTCGCCGTCGTTGAGGCGGAACAGCGGCAGCACCTTGAACAGGTCCACCTCGTCGCCGTCCAGCGTGTTCTCGGCGAACGGCGGGTCCTCGCGGCGCTCCGGCGCCACCGGGAAGTCGCCCCAGCGGCGGGCGAACTCCTCGACCTGCTCCTTGACCGGCGTGGTCGCCGGCAGGCCGAGCGCGAGCGCGTGGTTCGGCCACGAGCCGTGGACGTTCATCGCGATCCGGGCGTTGGTGAAGCCGGTCACGTTGTCGAAGTACAGCGCCGGCGAGGTGTCGCCGATCCGGGTGGCGGCGCAGGCCGCGGCGGCCAGGTCCGGCTCGGGCGCGACCTCCTCGGTGATGTGCAGCAGCTGCCCCTCCTTCGCGAGGGTCTGCAGGAAGCTGCGCAGATCGTCATGGGCCATGGTGTTCAGCTCCTTGTCACGAGCGGTCGCGGCGTGCGTCGCCGAGCCCGCTCCAGCGGCGGGCCTGCGGCGCGGGCAGGCCGAACTGGTCGAGTACCCGCGCCACGACGTGGTTCACGACGTCGTCGACGCTGCCCGGGTGGTTGTAGAAGGCGGGCATCGGCGGCACCATCACCACGCCCATGCGGGACAGGGCGAGCATGTTCTCCAGATGGATCTCGCTCAGCGGCGTCTCGCGCGGTACGAGGACGAGCTTGCGGCGCTCCTTGAGCACCACGTCGGCCGCGCGGCCGACCAGCCCGTCGGCGTAGCCGGCGCGGATCCCGGCCAGCGTCTTCATGCTGCACGGGATGACGACCATCCCGTCGGTGGGGTACGAGCCGGAGGAGATCGCGGCCGCCTGGTTGCCGGGGCCGTGGACGACGTCGGCGAGCTTGGCGACCTCCCGGGCGGTGTACGGGGTCTCCAGCTCGATGGTGGTGCGGGCCCACTGGCTCATGACCAGGTGGGTCTCGACGCCCTCGGTCTCCCGCAGGGCCTCCAGCAGCCGGACGCCCAGCGGGGCGCCGGTGGCACCGGTCATCCCGACGATCAGGCGCATGCCGCCCTCCTTCGGTTCGCTAGCGAATGGTTTGTGTACGAACCATATAAACCAGACTAGCATGCGGACATGAGCACTCCGCCGGCGGATTCGTTGGCCGCCGACCTGCCTGTCCGAGAGGCCGTCTTCCACCTGATGCGCCGCGTCCTCCAGGAGCACGGCGCCGCCTGGCAGACCCGCTCGCCGCAGCTGACCAAGCCGCAGTACGCGATCCTGCGGGCCGTCGCCGACCAGCCGGGCATCGACCAGCTCACGCTGGGGCAGCGGGCCGCCATCGACAAGGCCACGCTCGCCTCCGTCCTGCTGCGGATGGAGCAGCGCGGCCTGATCACCCGTGCCGTCGATCCGGCCGACCGGCGCCGGCGCCTGGTGGAGCTGACCGACGCGGGGCGGGCGGAACTGCACCGCTCCGTGCAGGTCGCTCACGCGGTGAACGCGGATGTGCTGGCGTCGCTGACGCCGCAGGAGTGCGAGCAGCTCAAGGCCCTGCTCGGGAAGATCAGCGGGTGAGTGCACGGGGTGCG
>JBEHXI010000285.1:0-9217 GCA_048498775.1 Actinomycetota bacterium
GGACCTCGTGGTCGAATCGCTCTCCAACACCTTCGATCCGACGCTGGGCGTGCAGCGCGCCTATTGGAGCAAGAACTTCAAGATCGGCCTGCCGTTCTCCAACGCCTCGCACTATGCCAACCCGGACGTCGACGCGCTGCTCGAAGCGGCAGCGGTCGAGCCGGACGAACAGAAGCGCCGCGGCGGGCCCCTCGCGCGGTCCCCGCGGTCAGTCCGTCCCGGGCCCCCCGGCGGTGACGAACCCGGCGTTCATCGACAGGCTGAGCTGGTGCTCGGTGATCTGATCACCCGTCAGCTCGTCGACGATCCTGCCCCGCTGGAAGACCAGGACCCGGTCGCAGCAGTCGACGAGCTCGGCCAGGTCGGTCGAGGCGATCAGGACCGCCCTGCCCTCCCCGGCGAGCTTGCGGATGATCGCGTGCATCTCGGCACGCGCCCCCACGTCGACCCCGCGCGTCGGGTCGTCCAGCACCACCACCTGCGGGTCGGCGTCCAGCCACTTGGCGAAGACGACCTTCTGCTGGTTGCCGCCGGACAGATGCCCGGCCTGGGCGTGGATCCCGCCGCGCAGGCGCAGCCGCCCGGCGTGCTCCTGGGCCCGCTCGTGCTGGCGCCCGCGGTTCAGCCACGGGCTGCCGAAGGCCAGCCCCAGCCAGCTGACCGCCGCGGTGTTCTCCCACACCGTGCGCTCCAGCATCAGGCCGTAGCGCTTGCGGTCGCTGGGCACGAACGCCACACCCGCCAGGGCCGCGTGCCGCAGCGAGCGGGGCCGCCCGCCCCGGCCCACGCGGACGTCTCCCGACTGCGGCCTGGTGCGTCCGCAGATCACCTCCAGCGCCGTCAGGTGGCCGGCGCCCTGCAGCCCGGCGAGCCCCACCACACAGCCACGGGGCACCGAGAAGGAGACGTCCTCCAGCACCCCGGGGACGGTGACGCCGGCCAGTTCGACCGCCACGGCGGCCTCCTCGGCCGGACCGGACGGCTCCGGCTCCTCGGCGGCCTCGGCGGGTGCGTCGGCCGGCCCCGGTACATGTCGCCGGACGCGTTCGGGCGGGGCCTCGCCGAGCATCGCGGTCACCAGGTCCGGCACGCTGACCGAATCGGCCGGCGCGCCCTCCAGCGCCACCTTTCCGTCCCGCAGCACGCTGATGCGCTGCGAGAACCGCATGACCTCCTCAAGGAAGTGTGAAATATAAAGAATCGCGATGCCGCGCTCGCGCAGTCCGTCCAGGACGGCCGCCAGACGGTCGACGGCCGCCGCCGGCAGCGCGGAGGTCGGCTCGTCCAGGATCAGCACCTTCGGATCGAGCAGCAGCGCACGGGAGATCTCCACCAACTGCTGGTCGGCCAGGTCCAGTTCACCGACCCGCTGCCGCAGGTCGCAGGTGAGCCCGAGTTCCTGGAGCACCGGGCGGGCCCGGTCCGCCATCGCCGCCCGGTCCAGCAGGCCCCGGTGGAGCGGCGCGCCGTACGGGAAGAGGTTCTCCAGCACCGTCAGGTCGGGAAACAGGCTCAGTTCCTGGGCGACGATGGTGATGCCGTGCGCCACGGCGTCGCGGGCGCTGCGGAACTCGACGGTACGCCCGTCGAGTTCCAGCGTGCCCTGGTCCGGGCGGACCACCCCGGAGAGCATCTTCACCAGGGTGGACTTGCCCGCTCCGTTCTCCCCGACGAGGGAGTGGACCTCGCCGGGGAGGAGTGCGATGCCGGCCCCGGCCAGGGCCGTGACCCCGCCGTAGCGTTTCGTCAGGCCCGTCGCACTGAGTACGGCCGACATGTCAGCGTGCGTCCTTCAGCGGCTTGAGGTTGTTCTTCCAGTCGGCCAGCAGCTTGTCGATGGCCGGCTTGTACCAGGCGTAGGCGGCCGCGGGCGACTTCTGGCGGGCGATGATGGCGTCGATGTTGCTCGAGTCCACCACCGAGCCGGGCGACAGGAACCAGCCGCTCGGCAGCTTGCCGCCGTTGTTGCGCACCTCGTCGATCAGCATGGCGGTCGACAGGTAGCCCTTGAGGAAGTGCTGCGGGTCCATGGTCAGGAAGTTGGTGCCGTCCTTGACCGCCTCCAGCGTCTTGGGGTCGACGTCGAAACCGGCCGTCAGGTACTTCCCGCCCTCGGACTTCTTGATCTTGGCGAGGTTGTAGCTGTCGGCGTCACCGACCCCGAGGAACGCCAGCGCCTTGGGGTGGGCGTGCACCTGGGAGGACCAGGCCGACAGGTTCTGGCCGGGGTCGGAGTAGGTCTGGAACGGGCCGAGCACCTTCACCCCGGGGGCCTTCGCCTTGAAGGTGTCCATGATGCCCTTGGCACGGTTGTCCAGCACCGGGGCGCCCGGGTTGGGCACGCCGACGATGACCTCGCCGGTGGGGTTGGAGCCCAGCCGCTTGAGGGCCTCCTCGGCCATCAACTGGCCCAGCGCGTAGTTGTCGTTGCCGACGTAGAAGCCGACCTTGCTGCCGTCCGTGGGGGCGGTGTCCATGGCGACCACCGGGACGCCCCGGTCGACGGCCTGGGCCTCGGCGCGGGTGAACAGCGGCGGGGCCAGGTTCATCAGGACCACGCCGTCCCGGGCGGTGGTGGTCAGGTTCTGGAACAGCTGGACCTCGGCGGGCCCGTCGGTGTTGGCCGGGCCGACCGGCGTGAAGTCCACGTTCTTCGCCTGCTGCGCGGCGGTCGTCGCGCCGTCGACCATCTCGCGGGCGAAGTTCAGGCTGATGTTGGCGACCGCGATGCCCATCTTGAGGTTCTTGCCGGAGGAGCCGGCCGCGGAGCCGGAACCGCCGCATGCGGAGGTGAGGGCCAGGGCCATGGCGGTCAGTCCGGCAGCGAGGGCTGCTCTACGGCGTGGGATACGGCTCATGTGGGACTCCCAGGGGAAGGGCACGGGGTGAGGGGGGTTGGGTGGGGTGGAGAGGGGGTCACTGGCCGGTGCGGCGCCGGGTGCGCCTGCGGCGCAGGGCACTGTCGGCGGCGACGGCCAGCAGGATCACTCCGCCGGTGGCGAAGGTGGTCCAGTTGATGGGGACCTGGAAGAAGACCAGGCTGGAGGCGACCACGCTGAGGATCAGCGAGCCCGCCAGGGCGCCCACCACCGAACCGCGCCCGCCGGCCAGCGGCGTGCCGCCGATGATGCAGGCGGCGATGGCGGTCAGCTCGTAGCCCTGGCCCAGCGTCGGGTCGCCGGCGCCGTAGAAGGCCAGGCCCAGCACGGCGGCCAGGCCCGCCATCGCTCCCGACAGGGCGAGCACCTGGATGCGGGTGCGGGCGATGGGCAGCCCGCTGAACTCGGCGGCGTCCGGGTTGGAGCCGATGGCCCGCACCCGGGCACCGAAGCGGGTGCGGGTGAGCACGACGGTCAGGGCGATCACGGCGGCGAGCAGGACCCACAGGGAGAACGGCGCGCCCAGCAGCCGGCCGCCGAGCACCGTGAAGAAGGAGTGGTCCATCGGCAGGTCGGTGATCTGCTTGCCGTCGGCGAGCGCCAGCCCCACCCCGCGGTACAGCATCGAGGTGCCCAGGGTGACGATGAACGACGGCAGGGACAGATAGGTGGCCATCACGCCGTTGAACGCGCCGAGCACCGCGCCCAGCACGATCATGACGGGCAGCGCCACCCACGGACTCGTGCCCCCGCGGATCAGCACCGCGCCGGCGACCAGGGTCATCGCGTACGAGCCGCCGACCGACAGGTCGACCTCCCGCATGGCCAGGGCGAAGACCATGCCGAGCGCCATCAGGCTGACGTACACCGAGTTCTGTGCGGTCGTCAGCAGGTTGTCGGTGCTCAGGAAGTCCGGGTAGGCGATGCCGACGCCGGCGACCAGGACGAGCAGGATGACGATGACGCCCGTCTCGTCCTTGACCAGGCGCTGGGCCCACCGGCGGTACTGCGGCACCGTGGGCGTCCCGCTGTCCGCTCCCTCGGCGTCCCCCGCGGGATGCGGCGCGGTCGTGGGCAGGTGAGACATCGGTGCGGCTCCTCGACGGTCCGGGCGACGGGAGTGGTCCGTCGCCGAAGGTGTGGGGGGAAGCGTCGGGGACGGCGCAGGACGCGACAAGAAAGCCGTTCCATGGAGTGAAACGGGTCCCCGGGGGCCGTCGCGGCACGCGTTCCGGCGAACGAAACGCGGCGCTTGCCCGCCGTCCGCCGCGCCCTGAAGGCTGCCTGCCACACCGACAGGCACCCGAAGGAGCACACATGGCCGCCACCCACCGCGTCGCCCTGGTCACCGGGGCAGCCCGCGGGCTCGGTCAGGAGTTCGCCGCCGCCCTCGCCGCCCGCGGCCACCGGGTGGCGGGCCTGGACCTGGAGGACCAGTCGGCCACCGCCGAGCGGATCGCCGCCGCCGGCGGCGAGTTCCTCGCGCTGACCGCCGACGTCACCGACCCGGACGCGGTGCGGGCGGCCGTGGACCGGGCGGCGGAGCACTTCGGCGCGCTGCACATCGTCGTCAACAACGCCGGGATCTACCCGCCGGTGCCGTTCGAGGAGACCACCCTCGACCTGTGGCGGCGGGTGATGCGGATCAACCTCGACGGGCCGTTCCTGGTGAGCTCCGCCGCCCTGCCCCACCTGAAGGCCGCGGGCTGGGGACGGATCGTCAACATCGTCTCGGCGGTGGTCTTCCTCGGGCCGCCGGAACTCGTCGCCTACACCACCTCCAAGTCCGGCCTGGTCGGCTTCACCCGTGCCCTGTCCAACGTCCTGGGCGGCCGGAACATCACCGTCAACGCGATCGCCCCGGGCCTGACGCGCACCGACACCGCGGCGCGCACCACCGGCGCCGAGGGGGGCTTCGACCACGTCGTCTCCCTCCAGGCGGTGCCGCGCGTCGAGGAACCCCAGGACCTGGTCTCCACCCTGCTGTACGTCGTCGACGAGGGCAGCGGGTTCCTGACCGGCCAGACCATCAACGTCGACGGCGGCTCGGCCAAGCACTGACCGCCCACCGCCCCCCTGGAGGCGCAGATGGCCGAGACACCGGCCCCGCAACAGACCCCCTCGGCCGACCGGTGGTGCGAGCTGGTGGTCCCCGGCTCGGCCGCCACGGGAGCCGGCGCGTACATCGCACGCGTCAGCCCCACGCTGCCGCCCGGCGAGGCCGCCGCGCTGCGGGAGCTGACCGCCGCGGAACCGACACCGGAGCGCCTGGCCGCGGCCGTCGGCACCGAGGGCTTCGCCACCCTGCGCAGACTCACCGTCGAGGCGCACTACGGCGACTACGCCCCCGAGGGCCACCGCGGCCCCACCGGCCACCGGATCATCGGCTTCGCCACCCCGCAGTCCGACCGGTTGCGCAAGGACTGGTCCTTCCTGGACGCAGCCGAGGGGGCCGGACCGGACCCGGAGGTGGGCGCCCGTGACGGGCAGGCCGAGGTCGTGGTGGTCGGCTCGGGCGCGGGCGGCGGCCTGATCGCCGCCGAACTCGGCCGCCGCGGCGCCGACGTCCTGCTCATCGAGGCGGGCGACCTCCACACCGCGGACGCCTACACCCGCTTCGAACTGCGCGCCCGCCACCAGCTGTGGTGGCCCGCCCGCGCCACCGCCGACCCGCGGGGCACCGGGCCGTCCGTGGCCCTGCTGGCCGGCCGCTGCGTCGGCGGCACCACCGTCATCAACACCAAGGTGGCGATGCGCGCCGACGAGGCCGACATCGCCGCCTTCCACCGGGAGACCGGCCTGCTCGGCGAGACCGGGCTGCCGTTCGGCGCGGCCGACCTCGCCCCCTGGTACGACTACGTCGAGTACCTGCTCGGGGTGCGGGGGCGGGCCGACTGGACGCCGAGCGTGCACACCGTCGCGGCCGGATTCACCGCGCTGGGCGCGCGCCTGGAGCCGGTGCGCTCCTACACCGACCACAACTGCACGCGCTGCGGCGCCTGCACGCTCGGCTGCCCGAGCAACGCCGGCAAGTCCGCGCTGAACACCTTCATCGCCCCCGCCCTGGGCCGCCGGGACATCCGGCTGCTCACCGGGCGCACCGTCGAGCGGCTGCTGATCGACACCCGCTCCGGCCGTCCCCGGGCGACCGGAGTACTGCACCGCGGCAGGGACGGGACGGCGGCCACGGTGCGGGCGCGCGTGGTGGTGCTGGCCGCCGGCGCGCTGAACACCCCGCAGATCCTGCTGCACAGCCCGGACTTCACCCGGCTGCGCACCCCGAGCACGGCCCTGGTCGGCCGCACCCTCGGGTTGCACCCGGCCCGCCTGGTGTACGGCAGGTTCGACGAACCGCAGGACTGCCACCGGGTGTACCCGATCACGGCGCACTGCACCGACCACCGCCACGACGCGGCGGGCGGGTTCGTGGTGGAGGGGACCACCATCCAGGAGCCGGTCTCGTTCGCCGAGAGCCTGGTGGATCGCGACGGCGCGCCGCTGTGGGGGCCGCCGCTCGCCGAGGCGGCCGCCGCCTACCGGCACTGGGCGGGGCTGCTGGTGATGGCCAACGACGAGAACACCGGCACGGTCCGGATCGGCCCCGGCGGCCGGGCGGTCTTCGGCAAGTCGTTCAGCCCGGCGGAGCTCGCGCGGATCGAGGCGGGACGCGCCTTCGCCGTCGCCGCGCTGGAGGCCGCCGGCGCCCGGGAGGTGGTGTGGAGCGGCCTGAGCACCTCCCACGTCCAGGGCAGCGTGCGGATGGGCGGCGATCCGCGGCGCTCGGTGGTCGACGCCGGCGGCCGCTCACACGACGTGCGGGGCCTGTACGTCGGCGACGCCTCGCTGATCCCCGCCTCGCTGTCGGCGAACCCCTCGCTGACCGTCATGGCGCTCGCCGCGAAGGTCGCCGACCACATCGCGGAGTCGCTCGGGTGCGGGAGCGGGGCCTGACCGGGCCGAGCCGGCGGCCCGGGGCGCTCAGCGGGGCAGGAGCATCCCGCCGAGGCCGATGAACAGCCCGCCGGTGACCGCGTCGATGACCTTCTTCGCGCGCCGGTAGGTGCGGGTGATCAGCGGGGTGGCGGCGAGGAAGGCGACGGTGGCGAACCACGCCAGCGCCATGGCCAGCATGGTGACCAGGATCATGCCCTTGGCCGCCAGGCCGGTGTGGTGCGGCAGCAGGCTCGCGAACAGCGCGCCGAAGAACACGACGGCCTTGGGATTGGCCAGATTCGTCAGCAGGCCCAGCCGCCACGCCCGCAGGGCCACCGCGCGCTCGGCCGCCGGCGCGGGGCCGCCGTCCGCAGGCGGCAACGGCGCCCCGCGGCGGACGCTGCGCAGCGTGGCGATGCCGAAGCCGATCAGGAACAGGGCGCCCGCGATCCGCACCGCGGTGTACAGCCAGGCGAAGCGCGCGATGAGCAGGGTCACGCCCAGCATGCCCGCCACCGCCCACACCGCGATCCCGGTGACCACACCGGCCGCCACCAGCAGCCCGCTGCGCCGGGACCGGCCGGCCGAAGTCCGCAGTACCGCGAGGAAGTCGGGGCCGGGGCTGAGAACGGCCAGGGCCCAGACGCCGAGCAGCGGCAGCGTCGCCATCAACGGCATTCCAGGTTCCCTTTCCGTACGCGGTCCCGGAGCGCCTACTGTAGTGAACGCGATCAGCCGTCGTGCGTCCCGCCGGACGGAACGCGTCACCGTGGCCGCCGGGGAATCCGGGCGACATCGGGTTGAGCGGCCCGGGGTGGGGTAGCCTCGCGGCAGCCCCGCACGGTTGCCATGCGGCAATAAAGCGTGCGCGGCTGTGACGTGTGTTCAGAGGCGTTGGGCAAGAGCGCCTTGCCGGCCCCTGCGCGGGCCCGGGCGTTCTGCTGGGCCTCTTCAAGGCCCTGCTCTGGGATTTCTGGAATGGGGTCATGATGACTGAGACCACCGTCGGCGGCTCTCGGACCACCGCGCGGGCCGCTTCGGCGCGCCGTGGCGGCAGAGTCGGCGAACCCGAGCTGCGCCAGTTGCTGGCCGGGCTGACCGCGGTGCGCGACGGTGATTTCGGCACCCGGCTGCCCGACGACGCGGACGGGCTGCTCGGCGAGATCGCGACGGTCTTCAACGGCATGGTGGACCAGTTGTCGCTGTTCACCTCCGAGGTGACGCGGGTGGCCCGGGAGGTGGGCACCGACGGGCGGCTGGGCGGCCAGGCCGAGGTGCCCGGGGTGTCCGGCACCTGGAAGGACCTGACCGACTCGGTGAACGCGATGGCGGGCAACCTGACCACCCAGGTCCGCGACATCGCCCAGGTGGCCACCGCGGTGGCCAAGGGCGACCTGTCCCAGAAGATCGACGTGGCGGCCCGCGGGGAGATCCTGGAGCTGAAGGAGACCGTCAACACGATGGTCGACCAGCTGTCCGCGTTCGCCGACGAGGTGACGCGGGTGGCCCGCGAGGTCGGCAGCGAGGGACGGCTGGGCGGCCAGGCCCAGGTGCCCGGGGTCGGCGGTGTCTGGCGCGACCTGACCGACTCGGTGAACTTCATGGCCGGCAACCTCACCGACCAGGTCCGCAACATCGCGCAGGTCACCACGGCGGTGGCCAAGGGTGATCTGTCGCAGAAGATCACGGTGGACGCGCGGGGGGAGATCCTTCAGCTGAAGGACACCATCAACACGATGGTGGATCAGCTGTCGGCGTTCGCGGACGAGGTGACGCGGGTGGCCCGTGAGGTGGGCACCGAGGGCCGGCTGGGCGGTCAGGCCGACGTCAAGGGCGTCTCCGGCACCTGGCGTGACCTGACCGACTCGGTCAACTTCATGGCCGGCAACCTCACCGCGCAGGTGCGGTCCATCGCCCAGGTCGCCACGGCGGTGGCCAAGGGTGATCTGTCGCAGAAGATCACGGTGGACGCGCGGGGGGAGATCCTTCAGCTGAAGGACACCATCAACACGATGGTGGATCAGCTGTCGGCGTTCGCGGACGAGGTGACGCGGGTGGCCCGTGAGGTGGGCACCGAGGGCCGGCTGGGCGGTCAGGCCGACGTCAAGGGCGTCTCCGGCACCTGGAAGGACCTGACCGAGTCCGTCAACGTCATGGCGGACAACCTCACCGCCCAGGTCCGCAACATCGCGCAGGTCACCACCGCCGTCGCCAGCGGCGACCTGTCGCAGAAGATCCGGGTGGACGCGCGCGGGGAGATCCTGGAGCTGAAGGAGACCATCAACACGATGGTCGACCAGCTCTCCGCGTTCGCGGACGAGGTCACCCGCGTCGCCCGTGAGGTGGGCACCGAGGGCATCCTGGGCGGCCGGGCGCGGGTGCGCGGGGTCTCCGGCACCTGGGAG
>JBEHXI010000286.1:0-9077 GCA_048498775.1 Actinomycetota bacterium
CCCGGCGCACCCGGAGGCGGCGGAGGCGGAGGCGGAGGCGGAGGTGTTCCAGGGCCGTCCGCTCCGAGGGCGGTGACCATCTGGGTCGGCACATAGCCGCCCGGGGCGGGCGGCGGCGGGGTCTTCGGCGCCTCGGCGGGCGGCGGTGGCGGAGGCGGCGGCGTTCCGGGGCCGGCGGCCCCGACGGCCATCGGGGAGCCCGGCCAGCCGGGCGGCGGGGTCGCGTGCACCGCGGGGCCGGTGGGCGGCGGCAGCGGGGCCGCGGGCGGGGCCGGCGGCCGCTCCGGGACCGGCGGCGCGCCGAGGGCCGGGGAGACCTTGGTGGGCGGCAGGGCGCTGCCGCCGTCGAGCAGTTCGGTCCTGGCGTCCGGCTCGGCGGCCGGCGGCTCGGCGCCCTCGGCGGGCGGGCGTTCGAAGACGGTGGCCGGCGGCACCACGGTGACCTCGCCGGAGTCCTGCTCGGCGGTCACGTCGGACCACGACCCGCCCGGTGCGGGGGCGGCGGGCACGGCCTTCGGGTCGACCGCGGACGGCTCGGCGGGCGCGGCGGCCGGGCGCTCGGGCTCGGCGGCGGCGAGCGGCTCGGCGTCCGCCGCCGGGGAGGCGGCCGGTGCCGGGGAGGCGCCGTCCTGCGCCCCGCTACGCCGCTGGTCCGGGATGCCCAGCTTGTCCGCCGCGTCCTGAAGCCACTGCGGCGGGCTCAGCAGGAACGACGTCGCCTCCAGGTCGACCCGCCGGGGCGCCGCCGGCTCCTCCGCCGGCTCCTTGGACTCCTCGGGCGAGCCGTACTCGGCCTGGTACTGGCGGATCACCTCGTCCACCGGCAGCGCCGGCCACAGCGTCGCGCGCCCGTCGGAGCGGGCGATGACCATCCGCGCCAGGCCGCCCTCACCGCTCGGCCCGCCCTCGCGGTCCTCGGCCCAGGCCACATAGCCGAGGTCGAACTCCCGGAGGCGCACCTCGCGGCGCTGGTAGGCGGGAACGTCCCCGTTGACCCAGCGTTCGGCGCGATCCCGCGCCTGACCCATCGTCACCACGGACGGCTCACTCCCCCTCCACCGGGACGGCGTGGGCGAAGCCGCCGTCCACCATCAGGTTCGCCACGGTCTCCAGCTCCGGCGGGTTGCCCGCCAGCCGCAGCAGGAACGCGTCGAAGTCGTCACCACACGGCAGCAGCAGGCATCCGACGCGCTGCTGCGGCGAGTCCCAGGCGTCCGCGGTGTCGCGCGCGTCGTCGTACGGGCAGAACCAGACGGTGCCGATCTGCTCCCCCTTCACCTTCACCGCCAGCAGGCCGCCCTGGACGTAGCCGACGCCCAGGTAGTCCTTGGTGAGATGGTCGCGCAGGCACTTGTTGACGTACCGCAGGTCGTCAACCGCCGCCTCGTCGCGGAGAGTGAAGAACGGCTGATCGATCAGCAGGCCCAGTTCCGGGTCGAGGGCGACGCCGGCCGGGGCGGCGCCGCCGGCCGCCTTGAGGAACGCGCGGTAGGCGCCCGGCAGCCGGTAGCCCAGGTCCTCCTCGACGGCGCAGACCTGCCGCTCGCTGACGGCCGGTTCGCCGTCCCGCCCCTCGTCGCCGGGGAGTTCGAAGTGGACCGGGCGGCTGTCCTGGAGCGGGCGGGTGCCGCGCTTGGCGTGGTCGGCGGCGGCCGTCGCGAGCCCGCCGTGGTGCCGCAGCAGCGCCTTGACCTCGGCCGGGACCAGTTCCAGGCGCCGGGTGCCGACGACGTGGTGCCAGCTGTGGCCGTGCGGGGTGGCCACCGGGTCCAGTCCGTCCCACAGCTTGTGGCCCGCGAGGTGCAGGGCGGCGTTCGCCGAGACGTAGTCCGTCAGGCGCAACTCGTCGATGCCGAAGCCCTCCGGGGGATCGGCGATCTCGGCCGCGGCCCTGGCGTACGGCGAGAAGTCCGGGTAGCCGTCGGCGTCCACCCAGACCCCCTGCGGGTAGCGGGCGGCCCGCACCGGGTCCGGAAAGTGCACTACCTGCCCGGCGTAGGCCGCGTTCGGCGGAGCGGTCTGCTGCCCGAGCCGACCTGTCGTCATGGCGGATGCCCCCTGCTGGAATCTGGCGTTGGGGCACAGCCTATGGGGTGGCGGCACCGCATGGACCTGCGTGCTCCCGATTACGGCCGGGTTAACCGGCCGCCTACCACCCGTCAGGAAACATTTGGCAGGCTGAATCCGCACGGGGGGATGCACCGGAGGGAAGCACACCTTGCAGACAACACAAAAACGTCACACCGCGGCTGCGCCCGACCCCAGACTGTCCTGGACGTCCGGCCAGTCCCCCGGCTCCGGCGCGCCCGGACCGGTGCCCGTCCTGCGGCACCGCCGCGACGGGATCCTGCCCGCCGTCGCCGCCGCCCTGTCGGTGCGCGGGCAGACCCTGACGTGCACCGGCAGCAAGGCCGACGAGCCACCGGAACTGCATCCGCTGGTCGCCGACTTCCTCGACGCGCTCCCCGTGGAGCAGCGTGAACGCAGCACCGGCCGCTGCGCGGAGGCGGTCCTGCTGTCACGCTTCCTGCAGACGGCGGACGCCCGGCGCAGCAAGCGCGCCGCCCGCAAGCCGCTCAGCCACCACGAGGCGCGCCGGGCCCTCAAACACGGCACGATCACGGCCCGCCGCATCCGCGAGGTCGGAGACCCGCAGCACGGCAGTTATGCCCCGCCGTGCCGCGCCTGCGCGCCGCTGCTGGCGCACTTCGGAGTGCGGGCCGTCGATCCGGCCGCGGAAGGGGCGTGAGAGACGCCGTGCCGCTCACCGACAAGACCACCACCACGCGTTTCCCGGTCCCGGTGGACGTCGCGCTGCGCGCCGCCGGCTGGCGGCCGGGCCGCTGGGACATGGCACGGGCGGAGGCCTGGGCCGACGAGCTGCGCGCCTACACCTCCCCCGGCGGCCACCGGCACACCGTCTTCCCCGCGGTGGTGGAGGTGTGGGCGGAGTTCGGGACGCTGACGATCGAGGCCCCGGCGGGCACCGGCCGGGAGATCGCGCCCACCGGGCTGACCGTCGACCCGCTGCACGGGCTGCACCTGGCCCGCACCTTCGCCGACCTCGGCCGCGCGCTGGACAGCGAGGTGTGCCCGGTCGGCCAGGAGTCCGGCGGCGGCGCGCAGCTCGCCATGGACGCCCAGGGCCGGGTCTACGGCATCGACCACACCGGCGACTGGTTCCTCGGCCAGACCTTCGACCAGGCGCTGTCCACCCTGATCAACGGCGTCCGGCCGGTCCGGCTCACGGTCTGAGACGGCGGCCCGCAGGCGCGCCCGTTCCCCCACACGGGCGCGCCTTACACTGCCGGCGCCCTCAGGCCGCCCGGGTGGGGATCACCGCCGAGACCCGGAAGCCGCCGGAGCCGGTGGCGCCCGCGACGAACCCGCCGCCCAGCCCCGTCACCCGCTCCCGCATCCCCACCAGCCCGTTCCCGCCGCTCGGCAGCCCGGCCGAGGACCGCCCGTCCGGCGGCTCGTTCTCCACCAGCACCGCGATCTCCTCGCTGCGGTACGCCACCCGCACCAGCGTCTTCGCGCCCCCCGCGTGCTTGTGGACGTTGGTCAGCGCCTCCTGCACCACCCGGTAGGCGGCCCGCTCCACCGGCGGCGCCAGCGGCCTGCGGTCCCCCTCCTCGGACAGCGTGACGGCCATGCCCGCCGCCCGGGACTGCTCCACGAGCACCCCCAGCTCCGCCAGCCACGGCCCCGAGCCGTCGTCCTCCGCCTCCCGCGCGGCCTCCTCGACCGCCACGGACGACGGCAGCCGCACCGGCTCGCGCTGCTCGGGGATCACCACGGCCGCCGCGTCCCGCCCCGGGGCGGTGCGCAGCACCCCCAGCATCTGCCGCAGCTCGCCCAGCGCCTGCCGCCCCATGTCGCCCAGCAGCCGGGCACTGTCCTGCGCCCGGTCCGGATCGGAGTGCACCACCGCCCCGAGCGCCGAGGCGTGCACCACCATCAGGCTCACCCGGTGCGCCACCACGTCGTGCATCTCGCGCGCTATGCGGGTGCGCTCCTCGATGCGGGCCCGTTCCGCCCGCTCCCCCGCCTTCTCCGCCAGCAGCGACAGCTCCCGCTCCAGGCCGTCCGCCCGCTCCCGCAGGCTCTCCACCAGCCGGCGCCGCGCCCCCGCGTACAGCCCCAGCAGCACCGGCGGCGCCGTCAGCCCCAGCGCCATCAGCACCGACACCAGCAGCACCAGCCACACCGGGGTGTGGTAGCCGCCGTGCGCCATGCTCCGGTTCATCGTGACGAACGCGACCAGCAGCGTGCCCAGCGCCGTCATGCCCACCACCGCGGCGGTGATCCGGCGCGGCACGTCGGACGCGGCCAGCGTGTACAGGGCGACGACCTCCAGCACCCCGCCCATCTGCGCCGGCGCCACCGCCAGCGCGATCAGCACCACCGCGATCGGCCAGCGCCGCCGCAGCAGCAGCGTCGAGCCCACCGCCAGGCCCAGGACCGCCCCCAGCGGCGGCGGCAGCCCGCCGTGCCCGGCGAACGACGCCCCCTCCGCCGCGCACTCCAGCGCCGAGACCCCGGCCAGCAGCACATCCAGCACCAGGCTGCGCCGCCTGGGCCACCACCACGGCCCCGCGGCGCGCACCCCCGGTGGCGCCCCCGGCACCGTCACCCCCGTCATCGTCATACCCGTCAGCCTAGTGCCGTGTCGGTCAGGGTTTGTCCGGACCGTCGGCGGCGTCCGGCGGCGTCCGGCAACACGCGGCGGCGCCCCGGCCCCGGCGGGCCGCCGCCTATCCTGGGTGCCGTCGGACAGCGCGGTCCGCACCGTCAGCCGTTCCCCCACAAGGAGAGCCGCCCCTGTGAGCAGCGCCGACAACACCCCCGAAACCGATCACGCAGCCCTGCGCGCCGACATCCGGCGCCTCGGCGAACTCCTCGGCGAAACCCTGGTACGCCAGGAAGGCCAGGACCTACTGGACCTCGTCGAGGAGGTCCGGGCGCTCACCCGCAGCAACGGCGAAGCGGCGGCCGAACTGCTGCGCCGCACCGATCTGCCCACCGCGACCAAGCTGGTCCGCGCCTTCTCCACCTACTTCCACCTCGCCAACATCACCGAGCAGGTGCACCGCGGCCGTGAGCTGCGCGAACGCCGCGCCGTCGAGGGCAGCCTGATCACCCGCACCGCGGACCGCCTCAAGGACGCCGACCCCGAGCACCTGCGCCACACCGTCGCGCACCTCGGCGTGCGGCCCGTCTTCACCGCCCACCCCACCGAGGCGGCCCGCCGCAGCGTCCTGAACAAGCTGCGCCGCATCGCCGAACTCCTCGACGCCGACCACACCACCGGCGACCGCCACCGCCTCGACCTGCGGCTCGCCGAGAACATCGACCTGCTGTGGCAGACCGACGAACTGCGCGTCGTCCGCCCCGAGCCCGCCGACGAGGCCCGCAACGCCATCTACTACCTCGACGAACTCCACCAGGGCGCCGCCGGCGACGTCCTGGAGGACCTCGCCGCGGAACTCGAACGCATCGGCACCCCCCTGCCGCCCGGCTCCCGGCCGCTGACCTTCGGCACCTGGATCGGCGGCGACCGCGACGGCAACCCCAACGTCACCCCGCAGGTCACCTGGGACATCCTGATCCTCCAGCACGAGCACGGCATCAACGACGCCATCGAGCAGATCGACTTCCTGCGCGCCGCCCTGTCGAACTCCGTCCGCAACAGCGGCGTCAGCACCGAACTCCTCGACAGCCTCGCCCGCGACCTGGAGAACCTCCCCGAGATCAGCCCCCGCTACAAGCGCCTCAACGCCGAGGAGCCCTACCGGCTCAAGGCCACCTGCATCCGCCAGAAGCTCCTCAACACCCGCGACCGGCTCGCCGGCGGCACCGCCCACACCCCCGGCCGCGACTACCTCGGCACCAGCGAACTGATCGCCGACCTGACCCTGCTGCAGGACTCGCTGCGCGCCAACCGCGGCGAACTGATCGCCAACGGCCACCTGGCCCGCACCATCCGCACCATCGCCGCCTTCGGCCTCCAGCTGGCCACCATGGACGTCCGCGAACACGCCGACGCCCACCACCACGCCCTCGGCCAGCTCTTCGACCGGCTCGGCGAGGAGTCCTGGCGCTACCTCGACATGCCCCGCGACTACCGTCGCAAGCTCCTCGCCAGGGAGCTGCGCTCCCGCCGGCCGCTGGCCGGCACCCCCGCCCCGCTGGATCCGGCGGGCGCCAAGACCCTCGGCGTCTTCCACACCATCCGCGAGGCCATGGAACGCTTCGGCTCCGAGATCGTCGAGAGCTACATCATCTCGATGTGCCAGGGCGCCGACGACGTCTTCGCCGCCGCCCTCCTCGCCCGCGAGGCCGGACTGATCGACCTGCACGGCGGCATCGCCCGCGTCGGCTTCGTGCCCCTGCTGGAGACCACCGACGAACTGCGGGCCGCCGACACCATCCTCGACCAGATGCTCACCGACCCCTCCTACCGCCGCCTGGTCGCCCTGCGCGGCGAGGTGCAGGAGGTCATGCTCGGCTACTCCGACTCCTCGAAGTTCGGCGGCATCACCACCAGCCAGTGGGAGATCCACCGCGCCCAGCGCCGCCTGCGCGACGTCGCCCACCGGCACGGCGTGCGGCTGCGCCTCTTCCACGGCCGCGGCGGAACCGTCGGCCGCGGCGGCGGCCCCGCCCACGAGGCCATCCTCGCCCAGCCCTGGGGCACCCTGGACGGCGAGATCAAGGTCACCGAACAGGGCGAGGTCATCTCCGACAAGTACCTCGTCCCCTCCCTCGCCCGGGAGAACCTGGAACTCACCGTCGCCGCCACCCTCCAGGCGTCCGCCCTCCACACCGCGCCCCGCCAGTCCGGCGAGGCCCTCGCCCGCTGGGACGCGGCCATGGAACAGGTCTCCGAGGCCGCCCACGGCGCCTACCGGCGGCTCGTCGAGAACCCCGACCTGCCCGCCTACTTCTTCGCCGCCACCCCCGTCGACCAGCTCGCCGAACTCCACCTCGGCTCCCGGCCCTCCCGCCGGCCCGACTCCGGCGCCGGACTCGACGGGCTGCGCGCCATCCCCTGGGTCTTCGGCTGGACCCAGTCACGGCAGATCGTCCCCGGCTGGTACGGCGTCGGCTCCGGCCTGCGCGCCGCCCGCGAGGCGGGCCTGGACGACGTGCTCGACGAGATGCACCAGCAGTGGCACTTCTTCCACAACTTCCTGTCCAACGTCGAGATGACGCTGGCCAAGACCGACCTGCGGATCGCCCGCCACTACGTCGACACCCTCGTGCCGGAACACCTGCGGCACATCTTCGAGGAGATCGAGGCCGAACACGACCGCACCGTCACCGAGGTCCTGCGCATCACCGGCGAACGCGAACTGCTCGACCACAGCCCCGTCCTCAAGCAGACCCTCCGGGTCCGCGACGCCTACCTCGACCCGATCTCCTACCTCCAGGTCGCCCTCCTCGACCGGCAGCGCCAGGCGGCCGCCGCCGGCGAGGAACCCGACCCGGCCCTGTCCCGGGCCCTCCTCCTGACCGTCAACGGCGTCGCCGCCGGCCTGCGCAACACCGGCCGTCGCCACACGGTCGGCGCGTCAGCCGTTGTAGGTGTTCTGCGCCCGCTCCAGACCCTCCTCGACCAGCGCCTCCACCGCGTCCGCCGCCCGGTCCACGAACCAGTCCAGCTCCTTGCGCTCCGCCGCCGAGAAATCCTTCAGCACGAACGCCGCCACCTCCATCCGCCCCGGCGGACGGCCGATCCCGCACCGCACCCGCAGATAGTCAGGACCCAGCGACTTCGTGATCGACTTCAGCCCGTTGTGCCCGTTGTCGCCCCCGCCCCGCTTCAGCCGCAACGTCGCATAGTCGATGTCCAGCTCGTCATGGACGACGATGATCCGCTCGGTCGGCACCTTGTAGAAGTCCCGCAACGCCGTCACCGGCCCACCCGACACGTTCATGAACGACATCGGCTTCGCCAGCACCACCCGGCGGCCACCCAGCCGGCACTCCACCACCTGCGCACGCGACCGGTGCGCCTTGAACCGGCCACCCGCCCGCTGCGCGAGCAGATCGACCACCATGAACCCGATGTTGTGCCGGTTGCCCGCGTACTCCGGCCCCGGATTGCCGAGCCCGGCCACCAGCCAGGGGCCCTCGACCTCGTTCATCAGCTGCACTCCCGGTGACATCCACGGCCCCGCACCCCGGGACCGGCGAAGGAACAGACCCCCGACACGACGACTGCCGCCCCGCTCCGGGCGGAGCGGGGCGGCAGCACACGAACAAGCCCGCGGAGGCGATCAGGCCTCGGCGCCCTCGCCGCCCTCGGCGGCCTCGCCCTCGGCGGCCTCCTCCTCGGACGGAGCCTCGGCCTGCGCCGCGACGACCTGGATCACCACGGCGTCCGGCTCCACGCCCAGCGTGACACCCTTCGGCAGCGTGACGTCGGCGGCCGTGACCGAGGCACCCGCCTCCAGGCCCTCCACCGACACCGTCACCGACTCGGGGATGTGGGTCGCCTCCGCCTCCACCGGCAGGGCGTTCAGCACGTGCTCCAGCAGGTTGCCACCCGGGGCCGGCTCGCCCTCGGTGAGCACCGGGATCTCGACGGAGACCTTCTCGCCGCGCTTGACGGCCAGCAGGTCGACGTGCTCCAGGAAGCCCTTGATCGGGTCCTTCTGCACGGCCTTCGGGATCACCAGCTCGGTCCGGCCCGCGATGTCCAGGCTGATCAGCACGTTCGCGTGCTTCAGCGCCAGCATCAGGTCGTGACCCGGCAGCGACACGTGCACCGGCTCGGCACCGTGCCCGTACACCACACCCGGAACCTTCGCCTCGCGGCGGATCCGGCGGGCCGCGCCCTTGCCGAACTCCTCGCGCACCTCGGCGGTGATCTTCACCTCAGCCATGTCAGCACTCCTCGTGGATGACGACGGATAAACGGAAATCTGCCGCTCGGTCCACGACGGACCTGCTTGCCAAAGCCATGAAGCCATGAACAGCGCGTCGATAACGGAGAACGCGAAGCGGCCTCCCTCGCCGAGCAACCCAAGGAGTCTACCCGGCCGGAAGGCCGCCCACGAAACCGCAGC
>JBEHXI010000287.1:0-8994 GCA_048498775.1 Actinomycetota bacterium
CGGCGCCCCGGGTCACCCGGATGCGCCGCCCGCGGACCTACGGGATCACCAGTCGCCGCCGCCGAAACCGCCGCCGGAGTCCCCGCCGCCCCCGAAGTCCCCGCCGTCGAAACCGCCGCCGAAGTCCGAGGGGTTGAAGTCGCCGCCGGAGTAGTCGCCGCCCTCGGGGCGGTCGTCGTCGCCGCCGAAGCCGCCGTCGAAGCCGCCGTCCCCGTAGCCGTATCCGCCGCCGTAGTACCCGGGCCCGCTGAGCATGCCGCCCAGCATCGTGCCCATCAGCAGGCCGGGCAGCATGCCGCCGCCGAAGTAGCCGCCCGCCCAGGGGCCGTAGGCCGGGCCCGCGTTCCAGTACGGCTGGGGCCCGTGGTCGGTCTGGACCGTACGGGAGGCCGGCTCGTACCCGTCGGCGATCCGGGTGGCGTCGGCGGCGCAGGCCGGCACGGTGCGCACCGCGCCGCCGGGCGGTGCCCACTGCACGTCCTGCACCGAGGGGCCGTGCCGCGGGTCGAAGAAGCACGGCGGGCGGCGCTCGGGCAGCGGGCGGCCGGTGCGCCGGGCGGCGAGGGTGGCCAGCGCGAAGCGGCCCTCCTCCAGCGCCCGGGTGACGGCGGTGACGTCCTGCGGCCGGCGCGCGGCCTCCATCGCGGCCTTGGCGCGGTCGTAGCAGTCCAGCGCGAGGGTGTAGTCCTGGCGCTGGGCGTCGTCCGCCGAGGGTGCGGACGGCTGGAAGTCCAGGCGGTCCAGCTCCTCACCGAACGCGGTGATGTCCTCGTCGACCACCGTGCGCAGCCGCTCCAGCTCGGCGCGCTCGCGTTCGGTCCGCTTCCGCTTGGCGCGCCGGTACAGCAGGTATCCGCCGCCGCCCGCCGCGACCACGACCGCGCCCAGCACGATCGCGCCCGTGGCGCCCCCGCCGCCGCCCGAGCCGCCGCCCCAGGAGTCCGGGGCGTGGCCGGTGGCCTGCGCGTCGGCCTGGTCGACGAAGCTGTTCAGCTCGGCCTTGGGGTTGTCGCGGTAGGAGTCCCGGACCTCGGTGACCACGTTGACGAGGGCGGTGTGCGGCATGACCTGGGGGTCCGCGCCCGCGTTGAACCCGGTGCCGAGGCGGATCGCGTAGACGCCGGTGATGCCGACCGCGGTGCGCAGGTCCCGCAGCACGGTGGCCGGCGGGAACTCCGCGGTCCTCGGCAGGACGGCCACGAAGACCGGCTTGTCCGCGTCCTTGATCTTCTTGGCCAGGGCGTCGGCGTCCGCGGCGGGCAGCTGCCCGGCGGCCCGCGGATCGACGTAGACCGGGCTCTTCTTCAGCGCCTGGGCGACCTGGTCGATGCCGCTCGCGGCGTGCGCGGCCGGGAGCGGCCCGCCGACGAGCGCCAGAACGGCGAGGACCAGGGCGGCCAGCGCGCCGAGCAGCGCCCGTGGCACGGTGCGGCCGGGCGCCGCACCACCGGCTCTGCTCTCGGTGGTGGTGCCGCCGGCGGCGAGGCAGGCGTCCATGGGCGGGTACTCCTTGATCAGCGGAAGACCTTCGGCGGGTGACACCCCCGATCGGATGGCACCGTCAAGGGATGACAAAGAAACGGTATAGCGCACCTCTGACATCCCGGTGATCAGGACGCCGCGGGGCGGCCCGGCGTTCCCTCCGCCGGTCATCGGCCGCACCCGGTCCGTTGCGCAACTACTAAAGTGTTGCGGCGCCGGACGGCGACCAAGGGACGGGAGGGGCCCGATGGGGTGGGAGACGGTGGTACTGGACGGCGGCCCGGCCGACGGGCTGCGGATCCGGGTTTCGGGACGCGCGCCGGTGCTCCAGGTGGTGCAGCCCTGCCCGGTCGAGCCGGACCAGCCGGACCAGCCGGACCAGCCCGATCACGAAGACCGCGCAGACCGAGAACACCGCGAAGACCCGGAAGACCAGGGGAACGGCCGCCCGGGCACCCGGGTGCAGGCCCTCTACGTCTACCGGCGCACCCCGGGCCGGCCGCCCCGCTACCGCTTCGACCCGGCCAGCCCCTGAGCAGCGGGCCCGGCCGGCCGGTTCGTGAGCGGGGCCGCCGCCCCGGCGGACTCAGCGGGTGCCGGACTCCGCGGAGCCGGCGGTGTCCGGCTCGGTCACCGGGCGGGCGCTGGCGGTGTCACCCGGGGCGGACTTGATCAGGCTGGGCGCGGGCGCGGTGTCCTGCGGGTTCGCGGTCCGGTGCGCGGTGGAGGTCTCCGAGGCACCGGAGGCGCCCTCCTTGAAGTCCTCCTTCAGCGCCTTCGTCTCGCTCTTGAGAATCCGCAGGGACTTGCCGAGGGCACGGGCGGTGTCGGGCAGCCGCTTCGAGCCGAACAGCAGGACCACCACGACCAGGACCACGATCAGGTGCCAGGGTTCAAGACCGTTGCGCAGCATCGCCACCCACCTCCTTCTTCTGTCGTTTCCGGTGTCGTCTCTCGCCGACCTCTCCGTCCGAGTATCGCCGACGCGCCCCGGTTGATCGCAGGGGCTGTGGAAAACCCCCGGTGAAAATCGGGCTGTCAGAGCCCGGCGGTGAAAGCGGGCTGTGGAAAACGCGAGCCGTTGTCAGAGACCTCACGTATGGTCGCGGTGTGTTGGTCCGACTATTGCGGGCGCATCTGAGGCCCTATTCCAGACAGATCGCGTTGATCGTGCTGCTGCAGCTCGTTCAGACGCTGGCGACGCTGTACCTTCCCACCCTCAACGCCGACATCATCGATAACGGTGTCGTCAAGGGGGACACGGATTACATCCTGCGCACCGGCGGGTTCATGCTCGCCATCACCCTCGCGCAGATCGTGTGCGCCATCGGCGCGGTGTACTACGGAGCTCGCACCTCCATGGCCCTCGGCCGGGACGTGCGCGCCGCGGTCTTCGACCGGGTCCAGTCCTTCTCGGCGCGGGAGGTGGGCAGGTTCGGGGCGCCCTCGCTGATCACCCGGACCACCAACGACGTCCAGCAGGTCCAGATGCTGGTCCTGATGACGTTCACCATGATGGTCTCGGCGCCCATCATGTGCGTCGGCGGCATCCTGATGGCGCTCAACCAGGACGTCCCGCTGTCCGCGCTGCTGCTGGTCATCGTGCCGGTGCTGGGCGTCGTCGTGTCGCTGATCGTGCGCCGGATGCGGCCGCTGTTCCGCGGGATGCAGACGCGCATCGACACCGTCAACCGGGTGCTGCGCGAGCAGATCGCCGGCATCCGGGTCATCCGGGCGTTCGTCCGCGACACCCACGAGCGGGAGCGCTTCGGCCGGGCCAACCGGGACCTGATGGACGTCTCGATCAGCACCGGGCGGCTGATGTCGCTGATGTTCCCGTCCGTGATGTTCGTGGTGAACGCCTCCAGCGTCGCGGTGCTGTGGTTCGGCGCCCGGCGCATCGACAGCGGTTCCATGCAGATCGGCGCCCTGACCGCGTTCCTCAGCTATCTGATGCAGATCCTGATGTCGGTCATGATGGCGACGTTCATGTTCATGATGATTCCGCGCGCCGAGGTCTGCGCCGAGCGCATCGAGGAGGTCCTGGACACCGAGACCAGCGTGATGCCCCCGCTGGCGCCCGTCGCCCCGCTCGCCCGGGACGGCCGCCTGGAGATGCGGGGCGTGGAGTTCCGCTACCCGGGCGCCGAGGAGCCGGTGCTGCGCGACATCACGCTGACCGCGCGGCCGGGCCGGACCACCGCCGTCATCGGCAGCACCGGCAGCGGCAAGTCCACCCTGCTCGGCCTGATACCCCGGCTGTTCGACGCCACCGACGGAGCCGTGCTGGTCGACGGCGTGGACGTGCGCGACATCGACCCGGCCGTGATGGCCGAGACGATCGGCCTCGTCCCGCAGAAGCCGTACCTGTTCAGCGGCACCGTCGCCTCCAACCTGCGCTACGGGAAGCCGGACGCGACCGACGAGGAGCTGTGGCAGGCCCTGGAGATCGCGCAGGCCGCCGACTTCGTCTCGGCGATGCCGGAGAAACTCGAGGCGCCGATCGCGCAGGGCGGCAGCAACGTCTCCGGCGGGCAGCGGCAGCGTCTGGCCATCGCCCGGGCGCTGGTGCGCAGGCCCCGCATCTACCTGTTCGACGACTCGTTCTCCGCGCTCGACTACGCGACCGACGCCAGGCTGCGCGCCGCGCTCGCCCGGGAGACCGGCGACGCGACCGTGATCATCGTCGCCCAGCGGGTCAGCACCATCCGGGACGCCGACCAGATCGTCGTCCTCGACGAGGGCCGCGTGGTCGGCATCGGCACCCACCGTGAACTGATGGCGGACAACGACACCTACCGGGAGATCGTCCTGTCCCAGCTCACCGAGCAGGAGGCGGCATGAGCACCCCCGGTACGGGAGCGGCACCGCGTCGCGGCCCGGCGCCGATGGCCGGGCCGGCCCGCTTCATGGGCGGTCAGCCCACCGAGAAGTCCATGGACTTCCGCGGCTCCAGCCGCAGGCTGCTGGGCCTGCTGCGGCCGGAGCGGACGAGCATCACGGCCGGGCTGGTGCTCGCGACGGTGAGCATCGCCCTGTCGGTCACCGGCCCGAAGATCCTCGGCAACGCCACCGACCTGATCTTCGCGGGCGTCATCGGCCGCCGGCTGCCGCCCGGCAGCACCCAGGCCCAGGCGGTCGCCGCGCTGCGGGCCCGGGGGCAGGGGAAGATCGCCGACATCGTCGCCTCGATGCACCATCTGGTGCCGGGCCACGGCATCGACTTCGGCGCGGTCGGCACCGTGCTGCTGTGGGTGACGCTGATCTACGTGGGCGCCGCGCTCTGCGGTTTCGGGCAGGCCCGGATCGCCACCGGGGTCGTCCAGCGCACCGTCTTCCGGCTGCGCACCCAGGTGGAGGAGAAGCTGGCCCGGCTGCCGCTGAGCTACTTCGACCAGCAGCCGCGCGGCGAGGTGCTCTCCCGCGCCACCAACGACATCGACAACATCCAGCAGACCCTGCAGCAGACCCTGAGCCAGATCGTCGCCTCGCTGCTGACGATCGTCGGCGTGCTGGGCATGATGTTCTGGATCTCCTGGCTGCTGGCGCTGGTGGCGCTGGTGACGGTGCCGGTCTCGGTGGTCGTCGCGACGCGGATCGGCAAGCGCGCCCAGCCGCAGTTCGTCTCCCAGTGGAAGACCACCGGCCGGCTCAACGGCCACATCGAGGAGATGTACACCGGGCACGCGCTGGTGAAGGTCTTCGGGCGGCACCACGAGTCGGCCGAGACGTTCCGCGAGCACAACGAGGCGCTGTTCCAGGCCGGTTGGAAGGCGCAGTTCATCTCCGGGATCATCCAGCCCGCGATGATGTTCATCGGCAACCTCAACTACGTGCTGGTGGCGGTCATCGGCGGGCTGCGGGTGGCGTCCGGCGCGCTGTCCATCGGCGACGTGCAGGCGTTCATCCAGTACTCCCGGCAGTTCAGCCAGCCGCTGACCCAGGTGGCGAGCATGGCCAACCTGGTGCAGTCCGGGGTCGCGTCCGCCGAGCGGGTCTTCGAGCTGCTGGACGCCCCGGAGCAGGAGGCCGATCCGGCGCAGCCGCGTCGCCCCGAGGAGATCCACGGCCAGGTCGAGTTCCACGACGTCTCCTTCCGGTACGAGAAGGACAAGCCGCTCATCGAGAACCTGTCGCTGTCGGTGCGGCCCGGCCAGACCGTCGCGATCGTCGGCCCGACGGGCGCCGGCAAGACCACGCTGGTCAACCTGATCATGCGGTTCTACGAGGTCACCGGCGGGCGGATCCTGCTGGACGGCGTGGACATCGCCACGATGTCGCGCGAGGAGCTGCGGTCCGGCATCGGCATGGTCCTCCAGGACACCTGGCTGTTCGGCGGCACCATCGCGGAGAACATCGCCTACGGCTCGCAGGACGCCTCGTTCGAACGGATCGTCGAGGCGGCCCGCGCCACCCATGTGGACCGCTTCGTACGGACCCTGCCGGACGGCTACGACACGGTGATCGACGAGGAGGGCTCCAACGTCAGCACCGGTGAGAAGCAGCTGATCACCATCGCCCGCGCGTTCCTCGCCGAGCCCTCGATCCTCATCCTGGACGAGGCCACCAGCTCGGTGGACACCCGGACCGAGGTGCTGATCCAGCAGGCGATGGCCCAACTGCGGTCCGGGCGGACCAGTTTCGTCATCGCGCACCGCCTGTCCACGATCCGCGACGCCGACGTCATCCTGGTGATGGAGTCCGGCAGCATCGTGGAGCAGGGCACCCACGAGGAGCTGCTCGCGGCGGACGGGGCCTACGCGCGGCTGTACGCGGCGCAGTTCGCCGAGCCGGTCGCCGAGGCCGGCTGAGCACGCGCACCGAGGGCCCCCGGCACCCGCCGGGGGCCCTTTGCCGTGCACCCGGACGGCGGCCCGGGACGCTCGGATACGCTCAGGAGCAGGATGAAGACGAACCTCGCGCCGCTGGGCCCCAAGGCAGGCAAGGAGTCGGTGCGCCGCCACAACCTCAGCCTGGTGCTGCGGGCCGTGCTCGACGAGGGCGAGGCCACCCGCGCCGGGATCGCCGCCCGGGTGGGCCTGACCAGGGCCGCCGTCTCCTCGCTGGTGGACCAGCTGATCGAGGCGGGCTTCCTGTCGGAGTACGGCAAGGCGTTCAGCGGGCAGGCCGGGCGGCCGGGCACCGTGCTGCGGCCGAGCCGCACCGGGCCCGCCGGCCTCGGCGTCGAGATCAACATCGACTATCTGTCGGTGAGCGTGGTGGACCTGCCCGGCACCGACCGGGTGCGGCTCACCGAGCACATCGACAACCGCACCGGCAGCCCCACCGACGCGCTCGCCCGCGCCGCGCTGCTGGCCGCGCGGGCACTGGCGGCGGCCGAGGAGCAGGGTCTGACCGCGATCGGCGCGGAGCTGGCGCTGCCCGGCCTGGTCTCCGACGGAACGGTCCGCCAGGCGCCCAACCTCGGCTGGAGCGGAGTGGCCGCCGGGGAGCTGTTCGCCGAGGCGCTGGGCGCGCTGCGGCCCGGCCGCCCCGCGCTGCCGGTGGCGGCCGGCAACGAGGCCAACCTGGCGGCGCTGGCCGAGCTGTGGTTCGGCAACCCGGGGCAACTGCGGAGCTTTCTCTATCTCACTGGTGAGATCGGCGTGGGCGGCGCGCTGGTCGTGGACGGGGAGCTGTTCCGGGGCGCGCACGGCTTCGCCGGGGAGATCGGGCACGTCGTGGTGGATCCCGGCGGGCCGCGCTGCCGGTGCGGGGCGCGCGGCTGCCTGGAGCAGTACGCGGGCCAGGCGGCGCTGCTGCGGGCGGCCGGACTGGACCCGGACGCCGGCCTGCCCGGCGTCGCCGAGCTGCAACGACGCACCTCCGCCGGGGACGAGGCCGCGCTGGCGGCGGTGCGGCGGGCCGGTGAGATGCTCGGCCTGGTGCTGGCCGGCGCGGTGAACCTCGTCGACCCGGACGCGGTCGTGCTGGGCGGCATCTACCGCGGCCTGGCGCCCTGGCTGGTCCCCGCGGTGGACGAGGAGCTGACCCGCCGGGTGGTGTCGGGGCTGTGGGCACCGGGGCATGGCCGGCTGCGCGCGTCCTCGCTGGCCGGGGACGCGGCGCGGGGGGCCGCCGCCCACGCGGTGCGCGAGGTCCTGGCCGACCCGGCCCGGTTCGCGGCGGCCCCGGCGGCGAACGCCTGAGGCGGACCGCCGGGATGGCGGTCCGCCTCACGCCGCGGCTCAGCGCACGCCGAGCAGGTGGTCCATCGCCAGCTGGTCCAGCGTCTCGAAGGCCATGCCGCGGCGGCCGGCCGCCTCGACGTCGAAGTCCTCGTACGCGGAGCGGTCCGCGAGCAGGGCCTCGACCGTCTCGCCCGCGCCCAGGGTGGGCCGGGCCAGCTGGTCCAGCCGGGAGGCGCGCAGCGCGGCCTGCACCTCGGGGTCGGCGCGGAAGGCCAGCGCCTTCTCCTTCAGGATCAGGTAGTTGCGCATGCAGCCGGCGGCCGACGCCCACACCCCGTCGAAGTCCTCGGTGCGCGGCGGCTTGAAGTCGAAGTGCCGCGGGCCGCCGTAGCCGGCCGACTCCAGCAGGTCCACCAGCCAGAACGCCTGCCGCAGGTCGCCGGCGCCGAAGCGCAGGTCCTGGTCGTACTTGATGCCGGACTGGCCGTTGAGGTCGATGTGGAACAGCTTGCCCGCCCACAGGGCCTGCGCGATGCCGTGCGGGAAGTTCAGCCCGGCCATCTGCTCGTGGCCGACCTCCGGGTTGACGCCGACCAGTTCGGGGCGCTCCAGGCGCTCGATGAACGCCAGCGCGTGGCCGACGGTGGGCAGCAGGATGTCGCCGCGCGGCTCGTTCGGCTTGGGCTCGACGGCGAACCTCAGGTCGTAGCCCTGCGAGACGACGTACTCGCCGAGGAGGTCGAAGGCCTCCTTCAGCCGGTCGAGCGCCACCCGGACGTCCTTGGCGGCACCGGACTCGGCGCCCTCCCGGCCGCCCCAGGCGACGTAGACCTGGGCGCCGAGCTCGACGGCGAGGTCGATGTTGCGGAGGGTCTTGCGCAGCGCGTAGCGGCGGATGTCGCGGTCGTTGGCGGTGAAGGCGCCGTCCTTGAACACCGGGTGGGTGAAGAGGTTGGTGGTCGCCATCGGCACCTTCATGCCGGTGGCGTCCAGGGCCTGGCGGAAGCGCTTGACGTGCGCCTCGCGCTCGGTGTCGGAGGAGCCGAACGGGATCAGGTCGTCGTCGTGGAAGGTGACCCCGTACGCGCCGAGCTCGGCGAGCCGCTGCACGCTCGCGACCGGGTCCAGGGCCGGGCGGGTGGCGTCGCCGAACGGGTCGCGGCCCTGCCAGCCCACCGTCCACAGGCCGAAGGTGAACCTGTCCTCGGGGGTGGGGGTGTAGGGGCCCTGGGGGTCCTGGGAGTCCTGCAGGGTTTTGTTTTCTGCCATAACTAATCATGATGTGCATCGGCGGGCTGGGCGCAAGGGCTCCCGCCCGGTAATTTTGTTTTCACACTGATCAAATTGTGGCAGTGGTCAGCATGATCAACAAGTGATCAAC
>JBEHXI010000288.1:0-8988 GCA_048498775.1 Actinomycetota bacterium
GACACCGGAACGGCCGAGGGAGCGACTGAGCGCTGTGCGCCGCGGTCTGTGAACCACCCCGCGCGAAGGAGCGACCGAGCGTGACACTCGACACCGTCAAGCACGCGGCCGAGACCCCGGACACCCCGCTGCCGTGGGCCGAACTCGGCCTCAAGCCCGACGAGTACGAGCGGATCGTGGAGATCCTCGGCCGCCGCCCGACCGGCGCCGAGCTCGCCATGTACTCCGTGATGTGGTCCGAGCACTGCTCGTACAAGTCCAGCAAGGTCCACCTGCGCCAGTTCGGCGAGAAGGCCCCGGCCAGCGACGCCATGCTGGTGGGCATCGGCGAGAACGCCGGCGTGGTGGACGTCGGCCAGGGGTACGCGGTGACCTTCAAGGTCGAGTCGCACAACCACCCCTCGTACATCGAGCCCTACCAGGGCGCGGCCACCGGCGTCGGCGGCATCGTCCGCGACATCCTGGCGATGGGCGCCCGCCCGGTCGCCGTCATGGACCCGCTGCGGTTCGGCGCGGCCGACCACCCCGACACCAAGCGGGTGCTGCCCGGCGTCGTCTCCGGCATCGGCGGCTACGGCAACTGCCTGGGTCTGCCCAACATCGGCGGCGAGGTCGTCTTCGACCCCTGCTACCAGGGCAACCCGCTGGTCAACGCGCTGTGCGTCGGCGTGATGAAGCACGAGGACATCCACCTGGCCCAGGCCTCCGGCACCGGCAACAAGGTGATCCTCTACGGCGCCCGCACCGGCGGCGACGGCATCGGCGGCGTCTCCGTGCTGGCCTCGGAGACCTTCGAGTCCACCGGCCCCGCGAAGCGCCCGGCGGTCCAGGTCGGCGACCCGTTCCAGGAGAAGCTGCTCATCGAGTGCACCCTGGAGCTGTTCGCCGAGAAGCTGGTCCTCGGCATCCAGGACCTCGGCGGCGCCGGCCTGTCCTGCGCCACCAGCGAGCTGGCCTCGGCCGGCTCCGGCGGCATGCGGGTCGAGCTCGACACCGTGCCGCTGCGGGACTCCTCGCTCAGCCCCGAGGAGATCCTGATGAGCGAGTCCCAGGAGCGCATGTGCGCCGTCGTGGAGCCGGGCAACGTGGACCGCTTCATGGAGGTCTGCGAGAAGTGGGACGTCATCGCCACCGTCATCGGTGAGGTCACCGACGGCGACCGCCTGGAGATCTTCTGGCACGGCGAGCAGATCGTGGACGTGCCGCCGCGCACCGTCGCCCACGAGGGCCCGGTCTACCAGCGCCCCTACGCCCGTCCCGAGTGGCAGGACGCCCTCCAGGCGGACGACCCGGCGAAGCTGCCCCGGCCGCGGGGCGGCGAGGAGCTGCGCGCCGCGGTGCTCCAGCTGATCGGCTCGCCGAACCAGGCGTCCAAGGCGTGGATCACCGACCAGTACGACCGCTATGTGCTGGGCAACACGGTGCTGGCGCAGCCCGAGGACTCCGGCATGGTCCGCATCGACGAGGAGACCAACCTCGGCGTCGCGGTCGCCACCGACGGCAACGGCCGGTACGCCAAGCTCGACCCGTACACCGGCGCCCAGCTCGCGCTCGCCGAGGCCTACCGCAACGTCGCGGCCTCCGGCGCCCGCCCGCTGGCCGTCACCGACTGCCTGAACTTCGGCTCGCCGGAGGACCCGGCGGCGATGTGGCAGTTCGCGGAGGCGTGCCGCGGCCTGGCGGACGGCTGCCTGGAACTGGGCACCCCGGTCACCGGCGGCAACGTCTCGTTCTACAACCAGACCGGTGAGACGGCGATCCACCCGACCCCGGTGGTCGGCGTGCTGGGCGTGATCGACGACGTGACCCGCCGCACCCCGATGGCGTTCACCGAGGACGGTCAGCTGCTGTACCTGCTGGGGGAGACCCGCGAGGAGCTCGGCGGCTCGGCCTGGTCCCAGGTCGCCCACGACCACCTCGGCGGGCTGCCGCCGCGGGTGGACCTGGAGCGCGAGAAGCTGCTGGCGGAGGTGCTGATCTCCGGTTCGCGCGACGGCATGATCGACGCGGCGCACGACCTGTCCGACGGCGGACTGGTGCAGGCGCTCGTCGAGTCCTGCCTGCGCGGGGAGAAGGGCGCGCGGATCGTCGTCCCCGAGGACCTCGACCCGTTCGTCTTCCTGTTCAGCGAGTCCGCCGGGCGGGCGGTGGTCGCGGTGCCGCGCAGCGAGGAGCTGCGGTTCACCGACATGTGCCGGGCGCGCGGCCTGCCGGCCACCCGCATCGGCGTGATCGACGGGGACGCGCTGGACGTGCAGGACCAGTTCGCCATCCCGCTGGCCGAGCTGCGCACCGCCCACGAGGGCACCATCCCGGCGCTGCTGGCCTGAGCGCACGGCCGAGGCGGCCCCGCGCAACCCGATGGGTGCGCGGGGCCGTTTCGCGTAGGCTGTGCGGCCATGCCGCCCAAGGCCCGCTCCTACGACCCCGCCAGGACCCGCGCCGCGCTCACCGCCCAGCTGGCGGCCGTGGCCGCCGTCGCCCACCGGCTGGACGCCGACGCCCGGGCGCTGCCGTCGGGGCTGCCCGGATGGGATGTTCATCACCTTCTGGTCCACATCGCCCGGCAGATCGAGCCGATCCCGCTGGTGCTGGCCGAGCCGGCGACGGGCAAGCCCGACCTGGACCTGAGCCGCTGGGCGCTGTCCACGGCCTCCCTGGCCGCCGCGCTGGACGAGGACACCCGGGAGGCGGCCGCCGCCACCCGGGACGCCGCGGCGCGCCTGGACGCGGCCCTGGCGGCCCTGGAGCCGGTCGCGGAGGAGGCGGTGAGCACCCGGCCGGTGCGGATCACGCTGGGCACCATGCGGGCGCTGGACTTCACCGTCACCCGGCTCGTGGAACTGGTCGTGCACTGCGACGACCTCGCGGCGGCCACCGGCGTGGAGGTGCCGCTGGAGCGCCAGGCGGTGGCCGCGGTGGTGCGGCTGCTCGCCGACGCGTTCGCGGTGAAGGCCCCCGGAGGCGCCGTCGAGCTGCGGATCCCGCCGTACGCGGCCGTCCAGTGCGTCGCCGGGCCCCGGCACACCCGCGGCACCCCGCCGGGCGTCGTCGAGACCGACCCGTTGACCTGGATCCGCCTGGCCACCGGCCGCGTCACCTGGGAGCGGGCGCTGGCCGACGCGCGGCTGACGGCGAGCGGGGAACGCGCCGACCTGGGGCTCCACCTGCCGGTACTGGGCTGACGGTGACCGCGCGTCCGGTCCGGGTCACGCTGCGCGCAGCCTTCGGGACCGGATTCGGGGTTGTCCGCGGCCTGCCCTAAACTCGGTGGCGTGCCACGTGGCGACGGACGACTCAACCATGATCTCCTCCCCGGCGAGAAGGGCCCCCAGGACGCCTGCGGCGTCTTCGGTGTCTGGGCGCCGGGCGAAGAGGTCGCCAAACTCACCTACTTCGGGCTGTACGCCCTGCAGCACCGCGGACAGGAGTCCGCGGGCATCGCAGTGAGCAACGGCTCGCAAATCCTGGTCTTCAAGGACATGGGCCTGGTCTCGCAGGTTTTCGACGAGACCTCGCTCAGCTCCCTGCAGGGCCACATCGCCGTCGGGCATGCCCGCTACTCGACCACCGGTGCCTCGGTGTGGGAGAACGCGCAGCCGACGTTCCGGGCGACCGCCCACGGCTCGATCGCGCTGGGCCACAACGGCAACCTGGTCAACACCGCGCGCCTGGCCGAGCTGGTCGCCGAGCTGCCGGAGGGGGACGGACGGGCCACCAAGGTCGCCGCCACCAACGACACCGACCTGGTGACGGCGCTGCTGGCCGGCCAGACCGACGAGGACGGCAAGCCGCTGTCCGTCGAGGACGCCGCCGGTGTCGTGCTGCCGCAGGTGCTGGGCGCGTTCTCGCTGGTCTTCATGGACGAGCAGACCCTCTACGCCGCCCGTGACCCGCAGGGCATCCGCCCGCTGGTCCTGGGCCGCCTGGAGCGCGGCTGGGTGGTGGCCTCCGAGACGGCCGCCCTGGACATCGTGGGCGCCTCCTTCGTCCGCGAGGTGGAGCCCGGCGAGCTGATCGCCGTCGACGAGAACGGCCTGCGCAGCTCCCGCTTCGCCGAGGCCCGCCCCAAGGGCTGCGTCTTCGAGTACGTCTACCTGGCCCGTCCCGACACCGACATCGCGGACCGCAACGTCTACCTGTCCCGGGTGGAGATGGGCCGCCGGCTGGCCAAGGAGGCCCCGGCCGACGCCGACCTGGTGATACCGACCCCGGAGTCCGGCACGCCGGCCGCGGTCGGCTACGCCGAGGCCAGCGGCATCCCCTACGGCTCCGGCCTGGTGAAGAACTCCTACGTGGGCCGGACGTTCATCCAGCCCAGCCAGACCATCCGCCAGCTGGGCATCCGGCTGAAGCTCAACCCGCTCAAGGAGGTCATCCGCGGCAAGCGCCTGGTGGTCGTCGACGACTCGATCGTCCGCGGCAACACCCAGCGCGCCCTGGTGCGGATGCTGCGGGAGGCGGGCGCCGCCGAGGTGCACATCCGGATCTCCTCGCCGCCGATCAAGTGGCCGTGCTTCTTCGGCATCGACTTCGCCACCCGCGCGGAGCTGATCGCCAACGGGATGACGGTCGAGGAGATCGGCAAGTCGCTGGGCGCGGACTCGCTGTCGTACATCTCGATCGACGCGATGGTGGAGTCCACCACCATCCCCAAGCAGAACCTGTGCCGCGCCTGCTTCGACGGCGAGTACCCGATGGATCTCCCCGACCCCGAGCTGCTGGGCAAGCACCTCCTGGAGACCGAGCTGGCGGGCGGCCCCGACGCCGCCGACGCCCTCCGTCGCCCGTAGACCCCCGCAACCCCTCCTGAGAGATCCCAGCAATGCCTGAGACATCCAACCCTGCCGGGTCGAGCTACGCCGCCGCGGGCGTCGACATCGAGGCGGGGGACCGCGCCGTCGAACTGATGAAGAAGTGGGTGGCCAAGGCCACCCGGCCGGAGGTCGTCGGCGGCCTCGGCGGCTTCGCCGGCCTGTTCGACGCCAGCGCCCTCAAGCGCTACGAGCGGCCGCTGCTCGCCTCCGCCACGGACGGCGTGGGCACCAAGGTGGACCTGGCCCGCCGGATGGCCGTGTACGACACCATCGGGCACGACCTGGTCGGCATGGTCGTCGACGACCTGGTGGTGTGCGGCGCGGAGCCGCTGTTCATGACGGACTACATCTGCGTCGGCAAGGTCTTCCCGGAACGGGTCGCCGCCATCGTCAAGGGCATCGCCGAGGGCTGCACGCTGGCCGGCTGCGCGCTGGTGGGCGGCGAGACGGCGGAGCACCCGGGGCTGCTGGGCGTGGACGACTTCGACGTGGCGGGCGCGGGCACCGGCGTGGTGGAGGCGGACCGGCTGCTGGGCGCGGACCGCATCCGCCCCGGTGACGTGGTGATCGCCATGGAGTCGTCCGGACTTCACTCGAACGGGTACTCCCTGGTTCGCCATGTGGTCTTCGACCGGGCAGGCTGGGCGCTGGAGCGCGAGGTGCCCGAGTTCGGCCGCACGCTGGGCGAGGAGCTGCTTGAGCCGACCAGGATCTACTCCCTGGACTGCCTGGCGCTGGCCCGGACCACCGAGGTGCACGCCTTCGCCCACGTCACCGGCGGCGGGCTGGCGAACAACCTCGCCCGGGTCGTCCCGGACCACCTGCACGCCACGGTGGACCGCTCCACCTGGGCACCGGCACCGGTGTTCGAGCTCGTCGGGCGGCTCGGTGAGGTGGCCCGGCCGGAGCTGGAGAAGACCCTGAACATGGGCGTGGGCATGGTGGCCGTCGTCCCCCGGGAGTCGGCGGACGTGGCGCTGGCCACCCTTGCGGACCGCGGAGTCGGGGCATGGGTGGCCGGCGAGGTCACCGAGCGTGCCGACCGCACCGAGGCGGTCACCCTGACCGGTGACTACGCGAAGTAATCAGGACGCGACGAGACCCGGTCCGTGGGAAACCACGAACCGGGTCGGCGAGACCAGAAAGGGTCAAGCGCGACGGCGCTGGGAGGAGTGGCCGGAGCCCTCGTCCTCGTCCTCGTCGTCCTCGTCGTTGTAGAGATCCGCGTACTGTGCGTACGGGTCATCCAGCTCATCGTCGTCCTCGAACCGCTCGCCCTTCGGCGGGTGGCTCGACGTCGATGCGCCCAGCTCTTCGGCCAGACGTGCCAGATCCGTCCCGCCGCTGTTGTACTTCAGCTGGCGGGCGACCTTCGTCTGCTTGGCCTTGGCCCGGCCGCGCCCCATGGCTCGACCCCCTCAACGGCGGGGCTTCACGGCCCCGAGTCTTGACACGCGTTCATTGAAGTGGAGCGGCCTCCGGGTGGGGAGACCGGTCCGTAGGGCTTCAACGGTACCTGCTTCCGTCGCCACACGGTACGTCGCCCGCACGACGCGCGTCGAAGCAGGCCCCATCAGGGGCCCTGTCCTAGCTGGTCAACAGCGATTTTACCTTCTTCTGTCACATGTTCACCGCCGGGTCGTGGTACGGGTCGCCCCGGCGGTGTCCCATGAGGCGTGTCAGAGCCGCGTCAGAGCCGCGTGAGAGCCGTGGCAGAGCCGCGTCAGACCCCGGGGCGCAGCCACCGGTCGGCCGGCGTGCGGTCCGCGACGCGCTGCTCGGCGAGGCGGTCGGCGGCGGCTGCCGGCGGGATTCCGTCGGTCTCCGCCCGATCAAAAATGGCCAAGGTCGTGTCGAAGATCTTGGCTGCCTTGGCCTTCGCGCGCTCGAAGTCGAAACCGTGCAGCTCGTCGGCGACCTGGATCACGCCACCGGCGTTCACCACGTAGTCCGGCGCATACAGGATCCCGCGATCGGCGAGGTCCTTCTCGACGCCCGGATGGGCCAGCTGGTTGTTGGCCGCGCCGCAGATCACGGCGGCTGTGAGATTCGGCACAGTCTCGTCGTTGAGCGCTCCGCCGAGCGCGCAGGGCGCGTAGACGTCCAGGGGCTCGCGGATCAGCGCGTCGGTGTCGGCCACCGCCGCCACCCGCGGGTACCGCTCCAGGACCCGCTGGACGGCCTGCGGGCGCACGTCCGTCACGACCACCTCGGCGCCGTCCTCCAACAGGTGGCCCACCAGGTGGTAGCCGACCTTCCCGACGCCCGCGATGCCCACCCGGCGCCCGCTCAGCGTCGGCTCGCCCCAGCGGGCCTGCGCGGAGGCCCGCATGCCCTGGAAGACGCCGAAGGCGGTCAGGACCGAGGAGTCGCCCGCGCCGCCGTTCTCCACCGACCGGCCGGTCGTCCAGCGGTTCTCCTGGGCGACGACGTCCATGTCGGCGACGTAGGTGCCGACGTCGCAGGCGGTGACGTAGCGGCCGCCCAGGGAGGCCACGAAGCGCCCGTAGGCGCGCAGCAGCGCCGGCGTCTTGTCGGTGGCCGGGTCGCCGATGATGACGGCCTTGCCGCCGCCGTGGTCGAGCCCGGCGAGGGCGTTCTTGTAGGTCATGCCCCGGGCGAGGTTCAGCGCGTCCTCGACGGCCGCGTCGTCGCTCGGGTACGGGAAGAAGCGGGTGCCGCCGAGGGCGGGGCCCAGGGCGGTGGAGTGCAGGGCGATGACGGCCTTCAGGCCGGTCGCGCGGTCCTGGCAGAGCACGACCTGCTCGTGTCCTCCCTGCTCCGATCGGAACAGCTTGGAGACCACGGACTGGGGTGGACGTACGTCGGTCACGGTGGTGACTCCCGAGTCGTTGTAGCGCCCTCGGACGGGTGGCGAGGGCCGGTTGGCAAAAGGGTAGGGCCAGGCCGCCCGGACGACCCGCACCGTGCGGTGGATCACTCCCCGACACGCCTCAATCATGGGACGATTCGACGGGGAGAGCGGCGACGAGGGAGCGGATGTGGGCTGGGCGACGGTGGCGATCCCGTACGCGTCGTATCTGCGCGTCTACGAGCCGCTGGCGGCCTTCCCGGAGCCGGAGCGCGGCCACTGGAGGCGGTACGCGGCGGCCGGCCCCGCGCCGACCGCCCAGGACGAACTGCGGCAGTCGCTGCTGGACCTGCTCCCGGTGCCGCCGGTCCCGGTGCCCGTGCACGAGAGCCAGGACGCCTTCGTGGCCGTCGTGGACGACGTGACCCACATCTGCCCCTGGCGCACCCGGCTGCGCGGCTGGCTGGCGCTGCGGGAGCTCACCGAGCGGCTGCCCGCCCCGGTGCTGGACGCGGTGCTGCCGCCGGTCGTCCGCGACCAGGCGGAGGCCGACTACGAGGAGTGGCGCGCGCGGAACCCCGACGCGCGCCCCTGGATCCGCTCCGCCACCTGGCACGTGCCGGTGCGCTGGTTCGTGCTCTTTGACGACTCCGAGCGCGCCTACGAGCCGGGAGCGTTCGCCGAGCCCGATCCGCGCGAGGCCGCCGGGGGCGGAAAGCGCCGCATCGCACCGGTGATGCGGTATCGCACGGCCATGGTGCAGGCCCGGCGCCGGGTGGCGCGGGGCCTGCGGGTGCTGCGCGACACCATGGAGGACGGGCCGCTCATCGAGGGGCTGGTGGACGTCGGGCGCTGGCTGGAGGAGTTCCATCCGCGCTCGCTGGTGGAGTTGGACTACGGCGGCCTGGTGCACGCGATCCCCGAGGAACGCCTGGCCCGGGACCGCAGCGCGGCCGACGTGGCCGAGGGTCTCGCCGCCCTGCGCGACGGGGACCCGGCCCGCGCCGGCGAGGCCTACACCAGGCTCACCGAGCGCTGGCGCGGCATCCGCGAGCTGCAGTACGCCAGCTGAACATACGGCCGCCACCGGTCGTCGGGGGCGGCCGTCACGCTACGCATCGGTAAACAATTGCCGCAGGGCGGGGTTCATGTGAGCGGCATGTGAGTACCCTTACCGAACGCTGATGCTGAGGCCAGGGCCTTTGTGACGCCGGTCGTCAGATCCGGGCCAAAGTGTCAAGCGTGACGCAGAGCACGTTTTCGGACCCTTGCCTCTATCCCTGCCTTCCATGTCAAAATAGGACAACGGGTCTCGGAAGGGATCCGTCCATCCTGATAAGGGTGGAATGTCCGATGTTG
>JBEHXI010000289.1:0-8916 GCA_048498775.1 Actinomycetota bacterium
CCGTCACCGTCGTCGTCATCGACTGCACCGACACCGGCGCGTCACCACCCACCGCCACCGACCCCACCTGGATCCGGCGGCTGTGGCGGCGCTCCGCGATCGGGCGGGGCGGCAGATCCGGCATTCCGAGACCCACCGGTCCCGATGCTGCTGCGGTCATCGCGCTCACTTCCCCCGGTTTCCGGCGACGGTCTCGCGGGCGGCGCGCAGCGACTCCTTCAGCGAGGACATCGTCGCGAACACGGCGGTCGGCTCGTAGCCGCAGTGCGCCATGCAGTTGTCGCAGCGCGGGTCCTTGCCGCGGCCGTACTTCGACCAGTCGGTCTCCTCGATGAGCTGCCGGTAGGTCGGCACATAGCCGTCGGCCATCAGGTAGCAGGGCCGCTGCCAGCCGAACAGGGAGTAGTTGGGGATCGCCCACGCGGTGCACTGGAAGTCCACCTTGCCCTCCAGGAAGTCCAGGAAGAGGGCGCTGTGGTTGAGGCGCCAGCGCTTGCGGTTGCCGCCGGCGAACGCCTTCCGGAACAGCTCGCGGGTCTGCTCCACACCGAGGAAGTGGTCCTGGTCGGGGGCCTTCTCGTAGGCGTAGGCGGGCGAGATCATCATCTCGTCGACCTGGAGGTCGTCGTTGAGGAAGTTCAGCACCTCGATGATGGTCTGCGGGGTGTCGGTGTTGAAGAAGGTGGAGTTGGTGGTCACCCGGAAGCCGCGCCGCTTGGCCTCCTTGATGGCCTCCACCGCCTCGTCGAACACCCCCTCCTTGGCCACGGACGCGTCGTGCCGCTCCCGCAGCCCGTCGATGTGCACCGCGAAGGCGAAGTAGGGCGATGGAGTGAACTTGTCGATCTTCTTGCGCAGCAGCATGGCATTGGTGCACAGGAAGACGTACTTTCGCCGGGCCACCAACTGCCGCACGATCTCGTCGATCTGAGGGTGCATCAGCGGCTCGCCGCCGGCGATGGAGACCATCGGCGCGCCCGACTCCAGCACCGCGCCGACCGCCTGGGCCACCGGCATACGCTGCTTGAGCACACCCGCCGGGTGCTGGATCTTCCCGCAGCCCTCGCACGCGAGGTTGCACGCGTACAGCGGCTCCAGCTCCACGATCAGCGGGAACTTCTCACGCCTCCGGAGCATTTTCTGTTCGAAGAAGTACGTCCCGACCCTTACGGTCTGGCGAAGCGGCATGGCCATCCAGCTCACCTCCGGGAGAGCGCAACACAATGGTGCCAATCGGTAAAAGCAGGAAAAACCGAGCTCAGGACGCGCAGGGCGGTGATCCCGTGCCGCAGGGTCCCGGCTCGCAGCAGTTCGTGTTCGGGGGTGTCCACCACGACCCGGACGGCGGCGAACGGCCGCGGTCCGGCGTCGAGGACCGCCTGCCGCACGGCGGCGGTCTCCATGTCGACGGCGAGGGCGCCCGTGGCGCGCAGCGCGGCGCGCCCGGCACCGCGCACCACCCGGTCGCTGCCGGCGATCCGGCCGGTGTGGACGGTGGCGCCCAGGTCGCCGAGGGCCGCCGCCAGCACACCGGGCGCCGTGCCGCGGTCGTCGACCACCACGTCACCGGGGCGTATGCCCTCGGCCACCCCGGCGCACAGGCCGGTGGCGAGCACGCTCGCCGTACGCAGGGCGGGATCGCCGCGCAGGGCGCCGGTGACGGCGTCCCGCGCGGCCCGCGGCCCCATCCCGGTCCGCAGCAGGGCGACGGGCCCGCCCGCCGGGCCGGGCGCGCCGCGGCGCAGCGCGTACCGCTCGACGCCGAGCGCGCACACGACGAGCAGCGGAGCGCGGTGCGCGGGCCCCGCCGCTCCGGGGCGGCGGGGCGACCGGGCGACCGGCCGTTCCGCCGGCTCCGGATCGGCGGCGGGCCCCGCCATCAGGAGGCCTTCTTCCGCAGCGCGTCGGGCTGCGGGCGGTCCCCGGCCGTGAGGACCGGCTCACCGTGCAGGTAGCGGCCCAGCGCGGTCAGCGGGAAGACCATCCGGTACAGGTGGTAGTTGATGGTGAAGTCCCACGGGAAGCCGGTGCCGGTGAAGTACGGCTCGTCCCACGAGCCGTCCTCCCGCTGGTTCCCGACGAGCCAGCGCAGGCCCCGCTCGACGGCCTTGCCGTCCCGCTCCCCGGCCGCCAGCAGCGCCAGCAGCGCCCAGGCGGTCTGCGAGGGCGTCGAGGCGCCCCGGCCGATCCAGCCGGTGTCCCGGTAGGAGCGCAGGTCCTCGCCCCAGCCGCCGTCCGCGTTCTGCACGCTCTCCAGCCAGGCCACGGCACGCCGGATGGCCGGGTGGCCCACCGGGATGCCGGCGGTGACCAGCGCGGGCACCACGGAACCGGTGCCGTAGACGTAGTTGACGCCCCAGCGCCCGAACCAGGCGCCGCTCGGCTCCTGTTCGGCCAGCAGCCACTCCACGCCGCGCCGGGTGCGCGGGTCGTGCCTTCGGCCCAGCGCCGCCAGCATCTCCACCACATGGGCGGTGACGTCCGCCGAGGGCGGGTCGATGACCTCGCCGAAGTCGCAGAACGGCAGCCGGTTGGGGAACCCGCTGGTGTTGTCGACGTCGAACGCGGCCCAGGCGCCGTTCTTCGACTGCATGCCCAGGCTCCAGCGCACCCCGCGCTCGATGGCCCGCTGGAGGCGGGCGCCGTCCGGGTGCTCCACCCGGGCGAGGGCGAGCAGCACCTCGGCGGTGTCGTCGGTGTCCGGGTAGTTGTCGTTGTGGAACTCGAACGCCCAGCCGCCGGGCGGCAGTTGGGGACGGCGCACCGCCCAGTCGCCGCGCCGGTTCACCTGCTCGCGCAGCATCCAGTCGGCGGCCTTCACCAGCGCCGGGTGGTCCGGCTTCACCCCGGCGTCGGCGAGCGCGATGGTGGCCAGGCAGGTGTCCCACACCGGGGACTGGCACGCCTCGACCATGCGGCTGCCGTCCTCGTGCCAGACGGCGAAGCGGTCCAGCGACTCCAGGCCGGCGCGCATCACCGGATGGTCCAGGTCGTAGCCGAGCAGGTGCAGGGCGATGACCGAGTAGACGGCGGGCGGCTGGATGCCTCCCCAGCAGCCGTCGTTCTCCTGGCGCTCGATGATCCAGCGGGCGCAGGAGTTCAGCGCGGCCCGGCGCAGCGGGCGGATGCCGACCCTGCGGTAGGTGTGCAGCGCGCGGTCCAGGCGCTGGAAGAAGCCGTCCCAGCTGGTCGCGGGCGCGGGCCGCTGCGGCGGCTCGGGCACGGCCGGGTCGGTGTGGAGTTCGTCGACGGAGAAGGGCGCGGGCCGCACCGGCCGGTACGCGCACACCACGGTCAGCGGGACGATGGTCTGCCGCGCCCACTGGCCGAAGGAGTAGATGTTGAGGGGAAACCACTTCGGCAGGTAGATGACTTCCGGCGGCAGCTCCGGCAGGCTCTCCCACCGCCACCAGCCGAACAGGGCCAGCCAGATGCGGGTGAAGACCCGGGTGGCGGCGATGCCGCCCTCCTGCCGCACCCAGGCGGCGGCCCTGGCCATGTGGGGATCGTCCGGCGAGTCGCCGGCCAGCCGCAGGGCGACGTACGCCTCCACCGTGGTGGACAGGTCACCGGGGCCGCCGTGGAAGGTGGCCCAGGTGCCGTCCTCGCGCTGCTGCGACCGGATCCAGCGGGCGGCCGCCTCGGAGACCCGGTCGTCGGTGATGCCGAGGAACCGGCGCAGCAGCAGGTCTTCGGCGTCCATGGTGACGTTGGTCTCCAGGTCGCCCTTCCACCACCCGTCCGGGTGCTGGCGTTCGAGCAGTTGGGTGACGGCCCGTTCCGCCGTACGGGCCACTGCCTGCTCCAGTGGCTCCGCCGGCGTTTCGGTGACGGGGGTCGTGATGGATGGTTCGCTGGCCGATGGGACACGGTGCGGTAGCGCACCCGCTCCGTCGGTCGTCGCTGTCATGGCTTCCCCTTTACTGCAGTGTGGCGCTGCGCTGGTGGGGCTTCCGTCGGCCGATGCTGTGATACAACGCCCGGTCGGCGACTGCGATACCGCAGATTTATCCGATCATCTTTCTCGTACCACAACGAAGTCGGCGAGTGCGAACAGGTTTCGCCTTGTCTCCTCGGGCATGGCGACCCCGTTCAATGCGTCGAGCGCCGTTGCGTGCTGACGGCGGGCCTCCAGCGCGGTCCACTCACGGCCGCCCGCTTCCTCGATCAATGCGGCGCGGTTCGCGAATTCTTCCTCGCTGAAGTCCCCGATCTCCGGGTTTTTGGCATCGGCGGCCAGGAGTTCACCCAGTCGCTCGGCCGCGGGCCCCTTGGCGGCCAGCGCCGCGACCACCGGCAGCGACTTCTTGCGCTGCCTCAGATCGCTCCAGGTCTGCTTCCCCGTCACAGCGGGCTCACCCCAGATGCCGAGCAGATCGTCGATCGCCTGGAAGGCGAGGCCCAGGTGGTGGCCGTAGCGCTCCAGCGCGTCGGCGGTCTCGTCGTCGGCGCCGCCGAGCACCGCGCCGATGGAGCAGGCGCAGGCCAGCAGCGCGCCGGTCTTGTTGCCCTCCATCTCCAGGCACTCCTCGACGGTGACCCGCTCGCGGTGCTCGAAGGAGATGTCCTGCGCCTGGCCGTCGATCAGCTTGCGGCTGGCCACCGTCAGGCGCCGGGTCGCCCGGGCGCCGGCGCGCTCCCCCACCTCCAGCAGTATCTCGTTGGCCAGCGCGAACAGCGCGTCGCCGACCAGGATCGCCTGGGCCGGGCCGTGCACCTTCCACACCGTGTCGCGGTGGCGGCGCTGCTCGTCGCCGTCCATCAGGTCGTCGTGGAGCAGCGAGAAGTTGTGGACGAGTTCCACGGCGACGGCGCCGGGGACGCCCACCTCGGGCGCGGCGCCGGCGGCCTCCGCGGACAGCAGGGCCAGCGCGGGGCGCACCGCCTTGCCGCCGTCCCCGTCCGCGGGGCGCCCGGTGGCGTCGATCCAGCCGAAGTGGTAGGCGGCGACGGTGTTCATCGGGGGCGCGAGCCGGTCGACGGCGGCCCGCAGTACCGGGGTGGACAGCGTCCGCCCGCGCTCCAGCAGCGCGGCGACGCTTCGCCCCGCCGCGGGCCCGGCGGCCTGCTCGTTGGCCGGAGTCACATGTTCTCCTCTGCTTGCTTCGATCGTGCTCATGCGCAAACCTCACTGCGCTCGACCGCACCTGGGTGCGGTGCGCACCTGCCGTCACCGGCATCGGCGCGCTCGCTCATGCCGCCTCCAGCTCCGTGTCCCGGGCCGGGCGGCCGCTCTCCTTCAGCGCCTCCCGCGCGGCCGCGAGGCCGCTGCGCACCGCGCTCTCCATGGTCGCGGGCCAGCCGGTGGCGGTCCACGCGCCGGCCAGGTACACGCCCCGGGCCCGGGTGCGGGCGCCGGGCCGGAGCCGGCCCACCCCCGGCTCGGGCGCGAAGGTGGCGGTCCGCTCACGCGTGACGAAGAAGTCCCGCACCCGTGCGCCGCGGGCGGCGGGCAACAGCCGTTCCAGCTCGGGCAGATAGCGCTCCCGCAGCCGCGCGACGGGCAGGTCGATGTCGTCGTACGCGGCCGACTGGGACAGCGCGAGGTACTGGCCGCCGCCGGTCAGCCCGGCCGTGCCGGTGCGGTCGAACACCCACTGCACGGGACTGTCGAGCGCTGCGACGAACGGGTGACGCAGCACCTGGCGGTCGTAGACGACGTGGACGTTCAGGATGGGCGCGGTGCCGATCCGCAGCAGCGCGCCCGGGTCGTCCACGGCGCCGGCGGGCAGCAGCCCGTGCGCCTCGCGCTGCGGCACCGCCAGCACCACGGTGCCGGCCAAGAGCGTCTCGGTGCGGCCGGGGCCGGTGGCCAGGGCGATCCGCCAGCCGCCGTCCGGGTCACGGGTGACCTGGCCGGCCCGGCCGCGCAGCACGGTGCGCACCCCGGCGGCGTCCAGCGCGGCGCGCGCCTTCACGTCGTGCAGTTCGCCGAGCGGCGCGGTGGCCCAGCCGATGTCGGCCGCGGCCGGATGGGAGAGCAGCCCGGTCTTGAAGACCATGGCGGCCAGCTGGAGCGAGGCCCGTTCCGCGGGGGCGTTGAGGGTGGCGATGCCGACCAGGTCCCACAGGGCGGCGACGGTGCGCGGCGACTGCCCGCGGGCCCGCAGCCAGGTGGCGAAGTCGGTCGCGTCCAGGGCGGCGTCGGCCGGGTCCAGGCCGCGCAGCGCCAGGGCGGCCCGGCCCACCGAGGCCCGCTCGGCGAGCGACAGGTGCGGATACGTGGCCAGGGAGGCGGCCAGGTGCAGCGGTACGGGCAGCGACGCCCGGCGCAGCCGGCCCAGGCGGCCGCGGCGCGCGTCGAGCACCGGCACCTCCAGCCGGTCCTGGATCGTCACCAGTCCGGCGGCGCCGATCCGGTCCAGGAACCACTGGTAGGCGGTGCAGCAGCGCAGGAAGACGTGCTGACCGTTGTCGACGGTGAGGGTGCCGGACTCGCCGGCCCGCTCGAAGGAGAAGGCCAGCCCGCCCAGCCGGGGGCGCCCCTCGACCAGGGTGACCCGCATCCCGCCGTCGGCCAGCGTCAGGGCCGCCGTGACCCCGGCCAGGCCGCCGCCGACGACCACCGCCTCTTCCACCGCGCTCATCCGATCCCCCCGCCGTGCGCTGGGAGGGACGCGAACGCGGCGCGCGGGGTTGCCTGCGCCCGCGCGGAACGCCGTCCGCGGTGCCGCACCGCCGGTGCGGGGCGCATCAGGCACGCCCCCTGGCCACCTGGCGGGTGTCCAGACCGGTCAGGCCGCGCAGCGCGACGTAGGCCTTCTCCCGGCCGGGCAGCGAGACCCGGCCGCGCAGCACCGCCTCCGGGTCGGCGGCGATGCGGTCCAGCAGGCGGCGGTAGATGCCGGCCATGGCGGCGACGCAGGCACCGCTGCGCCGGTCGAGCATCGGCAGCAGCCGGTAGCCCTCGGCGAACAGGGCGCGGGCGCGGCGGACTTCGAACTGCACCAGGCCGGTGAAGTCCGAGCCGGCCGGCGGCGTGCCGGTGTGGAAGCCCGCGCCGCAGCCGAACTTGTCGAGTTCCTCGGCGGGCAGGTAGGTGCGGCCGCCCGCGGCGTCCTCCCTGATGTCCCGCAGGATGTTGGTGAGTTGCAGAGCCAGTCCCAGGGTGTTGGCGTACTCCGGGGCGCGCTCGGTGTCGCGCGCGCCCGGCACGGTGCCGAAGACGCCCAGCGACAGCCGGCCGACGGCGCCGGCGACGCAGCGGCAGTAGTCGCGCAGCTCGTCCCACGTCTCGTAGGTCTGGCCGCGGACGTCCATCAGCACGCCGTCGATGAGCTCGTCGAGCCCGCCGAGCGGCAACGGGTAGCGCCGCGCGGCGTCGGCGAGCGCGACGGCCACCGGATCGGTGTCGTCCTCCTCGACGCGGCCGTCGCGGACGCGGGCCAGCAGCTCCCGGGTCTCCTCCAGGCGGGTCTGCTTGACGGCCGGGTCGAGCACGCCGTCACCGATGTCGTCGACCCGCCGGGAGAAGGCGTACAGCGCGGACATGGCCTGCCGCTTCCCGGTGGGCAGCAGCCGGATGCCGTAGGCGAAGTTTCGGGCCTGTTGTCCGGTCACGGTCTCGCAGTACCGATACGCTGCGAGCACGGGCGCGGACAGGTGCGCGGAACCGTCCACGGTGCGGTTCACCCCTCTCTTCGCACAACGGACCCCACCTCGCGCAGCAGCCTGAGCTTGGTGGGCTTCGGCGGCCCCGGCAGGACGTCGTACCGGGCCCCGGCGACCGCCGCGAGCGCGGCCCGGCCGCCGGCGACGAAGCCGGCGAGCAACAGCCTGAGCCGGCCGGAGACGCTTCCCACCAGCGGGGCGCCCTCGTCCAGCAGGTCACCGGCGCGTCCGGCCTGGTAGGCGATGAGGGCGCGCACCTGGGGACCGGCGGTCGGTGCCGCCAGGTCCGCCTCGGAGACGCCGAATCGCGTCATGTCTTCCGCGGGGAGATAGACACGCCCGCGGGCCAGGTCCTCTGACACATCCTGCAGGTGTTCCACGATCTGCAAAGCGGTACACACCGCGTCGGAGCGGCGGACCCGCTCCGGGGTGGTGGTGCCCGTGACACCGAGCACCAGGCGGCCGACCGGATTGGCGGACAGCTCGCAGTAGGCCAGCAGGTCGTCGTAGGTGGCGTACCGGGTGACGTGCTGGTCCTGACGGTTTGCGGCGATCAGGCCGAGGAACGGCTCGGGGGTCAGGCCGTGCCGTTCGACCACCGGGCGAACGGCACGCAGCAGCGGGTGGCCGGGGTCGGCGCCCCGGAAGACCTTCATCAGGTCCGCCTCGAAGGCGTCCAGCATCGCGGTGCGGTCGCCGGCGGCCTCGCGCGGCAGGCCCAGCCAGACGGCGTCGTCGCCGCCCGGCGGGAGGTCGCCGTCGCCGATGTCGTCCACCAGCCGGGCGTAGCCGTAGATCGCCATCAGGTCGGCCCGCCAGGCCCTGGGCAGGAAGAAGGGCGCCACGGGGAAGTTCTCCCGGGCAGCCTTGTCGAGCACGGCACGCGACTGGTCCGCGCGCGACTGCTCCGCCCGGATCGTCATGGCCGCCACATCCCCCGTTCTACACCTATCCGCAAGAACTTCTCATTTCGGACACGCCGAACCCCCCACTCCGACCGACTGTGAGCACCGCTCCAGCCTACGCCGGGTGGGGTCCCGACTTGCACCGGGATGTTCATTCCGTGATCCCGCACCGTCGCCAACACCACACGGCCCGTGAACCTTCCCGGGGCCGGGGCGACTTGACGTGGATCACACCGGAAGGCGCCCGGGCGGGAGCGCCCGGGGAGATGTGACTACTTGCCGGTGTGCTCCTCGTAGGCGCCCAGGACCTCTTCGGTGGGGCCGTCCATGAGGAGTTCACCCTTCTCCAGCCACAGCACCCGGTCGCAGGTGTCGCGGATGGACTTGTTGTTGTGACTGA
>JBEHXI010000290.1:0-8908 GCA_048498775.1 Actinomycetota bacterium
AGCTCACCGAGCAGCTCACCGAACAGCTCACCGACGAGAGCGAGGCGTGCGGATGTTCCGGAACGGTCTTGAGCCGTGGCACCTGATCCTGGTGGTACTGGCGTTCGTCCTGCTCTTCGGCTCCAAGCGGCTGCCGGACGCGGCGCGCGGCCTCGGCAAGTCGCTGCGCATCCTGAAGTCCGAGACCCGGGCGCTGCGCGAGGACGGCGCCGACGAGACGCCGGAGCCCACGGCGGCCGCGGCGGCTCCGTCCACGGCGGCCACGGCGGCCACGGCGACCACGGCGGCCACGGCGACCATGTCCACCGCCCCCGAGGTGCCCGCGCCCCAGCCCGCGCCGGCCCCTCAAGCGGAACCCGTCGTCAACGTCGAAAAGCGCACCGCGTAAGGACTTTACGGGCGAGGCGGAATCCAGGGGGCGGGACCGGGAAGGCAGACTGGTGCCGCGCCGTCCGGCCGGGCCACTCCTCGGCCCGGTGCACGGTCCCGATTTCTGGAGGATTCGTTGTCCCAGCCACCCGCCCGCCAGAACGTCACCTTCCCCAGCGCCGGCGGCACCGCCCACGGCTACCTCGCCACTCCCCCGGGCGGCAGCGGCCCGGGGGTCATCGTGATCCAGGAGTGGTGGGGCCTGACGGAACACATCGCCGACATCGCGGACCGCCTGGCCGCCGAGGGCTTCGTCGCGCTCGCCCCCGACCTGTTCGGCGGCCGGGTCGCGCACGACACCGACGAGGCCCGGAAGATGATGAGCGCGCTGCCCACCGCGCGCGGCGTCGAGCTGCTGTCCGGCGCCGTGGACTACCTGCTCTCCCGCGAGGAGGTCACCGGGGAGTCGATCGGCACGGTCGGCTTCTGCATGGGCGGCGGCTTCGTCCTGGCGCTGGCCGCACGCGACCCGCGGGTCGCCGCGGCCGTGCCGTTCTACGGGGTGATCCGCGACGGGCTGCCGGACTTCTCCGGGCTGAACGCCAAGGTCGTCGGGCACTACGCGGAGCACGACCAGGCCGCGCCGCCCGAGTCGCTGGACGCGCTGTCCGAGGCGATCCGCCGGCAGTCCGGCACCGAGCCGGTCTTCCACGTCTACCCGGCCGGGCACGCGTTCTTCAACGACGCCCGCCCGGAGGCGTACCACGCCGAATCGGCACGGCTCGCCTGGAACCGCACCCTGGACTTCCTGCGCTCCACGCTCTCCTGACGCCGCGTCAGCCCCCGGCCGGGCCGGTCACCGCCGGCCCGGCCGCAGCGCGCCGGCCCCCGCGACCAGCAGGCCGGCGAAGACCGCCGCCCACACCCCGCACGCCACCCAGCTCTCCACTCCGCCCAGGGCCTCCAGCCAGCCCGTCCCCGTCACCCGCCCCAGCTCGCGGCCCGCGACCCCGTACATGGCGAGCGGGAAGACCATGCTCCACAGCCCGGTCTGGTAGCGCAGCGGCACCCGGCGCACCACGTGCCGCCAGACGCCCAGCGCCAGCAGCAGCGGGATCAGCCAGGTGCAGAACGACCACAGCACCAGGGCGGTCCCGGCCACCAGGCCGGACGGCAGCAGCCGGTCCGCCGCGGGCAGCTCCAGCAGCCGGGCCGCGGCCAGCACCCCGATCGCGGCGGCGCCCATGAACACCCAGTAGGCGGGGATCAGTTCGGCGGGCGCCACCGGCCACACCAGCAGCCGGGCCAGGCCCAGCGCGGCCACCAGCAGGTACTGCACCAGCCCGATCGCCCAGCACACCGACGCCAGCGCGGCCAGCGCCCGGCCCTGCCCGGGGGCGAGCACGGCGAGCGGGGCCGCCGCCACCGCGACCGACTGCGTCCCGACGACCCAGATGAACCAGGTGCCGTTGATCTGGCCGGGAGCCTCGGCCACCGGGTCCCGCCCGGTCACCAGCGCCAGCGGGACCCCGTATCCGAAGCCCAGCCAGGCGGCCGTGCCCAGCGCCAGCAGGACGGCCGCGGGCGCCGCCCAGCCCTGGAGGACGAGACGGGCGGCCAGCACGTCGGAGGCGGCGGCCACGGTGAGGAAGGCGAAGCCGCGCGGGCCCGCCAGATCCGCGGCGAACCGCCCGCGCGCCGCCACCGCCCGCCAGGCGTAGGCCACCAGCAGGACGGCGTACGCGGCGATGTCCAGCCCCAGCAGCACGGCGGAGGCGCCGTGCGCGCCGTGCGCGGCCAGCGCCGTGGAGACCACGCCGGTGGCCATCACGAAGGCGAAGGAGCCCGGGTCCAGCCCGGCCACCAGCGAGCACAGGCGCCCCCGCCGGGCGGCCGGATCCGCCACGTCCATCCGCTCCCTTCGACGCCGGCGCCGGGTCAGCCGGGGTTGGCCGGCAGGGAGCGGCGTCCGGTGCGGTACATCGCAAGGCGCCGGATCGGCCTCGTCCATCCGCACCCTTCGACGCCAGGACGGGTCCCCCGCGGGGGCGCCGTTCATGCCCGTGCTCGCCCGGATGGCTCCCGGCCGGGATCCGGGGCCCGGCGTTGACGGCACCCGGCGCCCCGTCTAGCGTCCTTGCACGTCCTGAGACAACCGAGGAGCCGAGTGCATGGGTGAGCGGCGGGATCTCGTCGACACGGCGGCCGACGCGCTGATCCGCGACATCACCACGGGGAAGTACCCGGCCGGTTCCACCCTGCCCAACGAGCAGGACCTCGCCGGCCTCCTCGGGGTGAGCCGGCCGACGCTGCGCGGGGCCATCAAGAGCCTGCGCGAGAAGTCGGTCGTCCAGGTGCACCACGGCAAGGGCATGTTCGTCAATCCGGTCTCGGAGTGGTCCGCGCTGGACCCGCAGCTGCTCGCCTACCGGGTGGGCACCGACCCGTCGCTGCCCCGGCGCCTGATCGAGGCGCGGCGCTTCATCGAGGCGGCGGCCTGCGAGCTGGCCGCCGGCCGCCGTACCGCCGAGGACCTGGCGGCCATGGAGGACAGCCTGGCCGGCATGGTCGCGGCGGACGAGGCGGCGGACGTCGAGGCGTTCGTCAGCGGCGACCTGGCCTTCCACCAGGCGATCCTCACCGCGTCGGGGAACCCCTTCATCGCGGCGCTGTTCGATCCCATCGGGCGGCTGCTGCACGCCACCAGAACGCAGACCTCGGCGCACGCGGAAAGCCGGGACCACGCCATCGAGCACCACCGGCGCGTCCTGGCCGCGGTGCGCGACGGGGACCCGGAGGCGGCCCGGCAGGCGATGATCGGCCATCTGACGCAGACCGAGGACGACTTCGACCGCTACGTGGCCCCGGAAACCGAAGGCTAGTGCCGCATCAGCCAGGGTTCGCCCCGTCGCGACGCCCGGCACGGCATCTCGCCGTGTTGCCGAATCGACCGAGTACGCCCGGGTACGAGGCCGATCCGGCGCCTTGCGACCTACCGCACCGGACGCCGCTCCTTGACGGGCAACCCTGGCCGACGCGGCACTAGCGGGACCGGGCCATCGGGCCGACCGTGTCGTCGATCCGGTAGCCCAGGCGGTCGCTCACCTCCACCACGCCGTCCACGCTCTCGCACAGCCGCACCGCCACCGGGATCAGGCTCTTGCGCTCCACCGTCCCGCTCAGCACCACCCGCCCCTCGATGACCTGCGCGGTCACCGCGAACGGCGCGACGCCGAGCGTCCGGTACAGCACGTCGCACAGGATCTCGTCGCGGATCGCGAAGTCCGAGCGCAGGAAGACGCGCAGCAGGTCGCGGCGGCTGACCATGCCGACCAGCCGGTCCGCGTCGTCCACCACGGGCAGCCGCCCGATGCCGTGGCGGTCCATCATCCGGGCGGTCTGCACCGCCGACCAGTGCGGGCGCGCCAGGACGGCCGGGCTGGTCATCAGGCCGGCCGCGGTGGACGCCGCCGCCTTCGCCCGCTTGTCCGGCGGCAGATGGGGGGCCGGGACGTGCCCGGCCGGGTCGAGCTGCTCCTGTTCCTTGCGGAGCAGATCGGTCTCGGAGACCACGCCGACCGGGCGGTCCTGGTCGTCCACCACCGGCACGGCGGTGATGTGGTGCTCCGCGAGCAGCCGGGTGATCTCCTTGAAGGTCGTGCCCTCCCGCACCCGGACCACCGACGTGGTCATCAGCTCCTCGACGGTTCGGTGCCGCATCGTCGTGCTCCCTTCGCGGAGGCCGACGGGCCCTCGCCGGTCAGCCTCCCAGCGGTCGCGCCTGGGTGACGCTGTGGAACGGTTCGGGGGCGCGCCGGGCGGCGTCCACCACGGCGGCCAGGTCCATCAGTTGCCGGGCCAGGTACCAGAACAGGTCGTCGAAGGAGACCATGCCGACCAGCCGGCCCTCGGCCACCACCGGCAGGTGCCGCGCCTCGATCGACCGCATGGTGTGCATCGCGGCCGTGATCGCGGTGTCGGTGGTGACCGTGACCGGGTCCGTGGACATCACCGCCTCCACCCGGCTGCCCGGCGAGAGCCCGCAGGCCATGGCCCGGACCACCAGGTCCCGGTCGGTGACCATGCCGACCACCCGCTCGTCGTCGACCACCGGCAGCGCCCCCACCCCGGCGTCCGACATGTGCCGGGCCGCGTCCTCCAGCGTGGCCATCGGGGGCACGCTGACCGGTGGGGTGCTCATCGCGTACTGGATCTGCATCGCGGTCCCCTTGTCCTCGTCGGGCGGGCGGTCCGGCGCGGTCCTCACAGGCCCTGGGTGAGCAGCAGCTCGTGGGCGAGCCGGGCCCCGCGGGCCGCCGCCTTCCCCAGCTCCGGCTCCTGCGTCGGGGGCTCCTCCAGGCCCCCGGCCAGGGCGCGCAGGGCCTGGGCCAGGGTCTGGACCTGCGCCTCCAGGACGCGCAGGCGCTCCTCGGCGCTGCGGTCGTCCTGACCGGCCGTGCCGGTCTCGGCGGCCGGGGCGGTGCCCTCCCGCCCCGGCTCGTAGGCGGTGTTCTGCTGCGTCATGATCGGCCTTTCGTCGGGTCGCCGCGGTGAAGCGGTCCGGGCTGTCCCCCGAGGTCTGCCGCCGGATGACGTGCCGTGACGTGCCGGGTGACGTCACTCGACGGGCGTGATCAGGCCGTAGTGGCCGTCGTAGCGGTAGTACAGGACGCTGCCGCGGCCGCTGGAGGAGTCGGTGAAGAAGACGAACGGCAGGCCCGTCATCTCCAGCCGCTCCTCGGCCTCCGCCACGCTCATCCGGGGGGCCGGCTGCTCGCTGTAGGTCAGCGGCACGGCCAGCGGCTCGCGCGCCGGGCCGCGCGGGCGGACCTGCGCGAGCCGGTAGCCGGTCGGCCCGGCCCGGTAGATCACGCTGTCCTCGCCGGTGGCGGCGTCGGTGAACAGGTGGAAGTCGTAGTCCATCGAGTCCATCTCGAAGGCGGCCTCGTCGGGCGTCTCCCTCGGCAGGGAGAACGACTTGTGCCGGATCACGTCCCGGTCCTCGGCGGGGCGCGGATAGTAGTCCAGGCGTGGGGACGGCTCGTGGCCGTGCCGCCACTCCCTGGTGTCGGCGGTCTGCGTCCGGCCGCGCCGCGCCTCCCAGTGCTGGCTGAGCCGGGACAGCTGGACGGACATCCGGGCCTGGAGCGCGTCGATGGCCTCCGGCATGGTCTTGGCCGTCACGGTGGCCCGCGCCGGGCGCCCGTTGACGTCCAGGGTGGCCGCGGCCATGGCGGGCTCCGCCACGGCCGGGTTGGTGGCCTGGGCGAGCTTCACCCGGGCGAACAGGATCGGCTCGCGCACCTGGGTGGTGAGCGCCAGCACCTTGGCGCGCGCGTAGTCGACCAGGTCCGGACGGATCTGCCCCCGCAGGACCTCCACCTGGATCTCCGGAGCCTCGCGGATAACCGAACGCTTCATACCGTCCTCCTTGCGTCGTCACGTCCAGGCTTGCCGCTGGGGGTGGACCGCGTGGAGGGCCGAAGGTCCCGCCGCCGGGGGCGGTGGGCCCCAACCCGCCGTCCGTCACCCCTTGACGACGCCGAGCGGCACCAGCCGGGCCACCTTGCGGCACAGTCCGGCGCCCTCACCGGCCCGGACGACCGCGTCGACGTCCTTGTAGGCCACCGGCGCCTCCTCCGCGAGCCCCCGCCAGGTGGTACCGCGCACGGCGACCCCGTGCTCCTCCAGCTCGGCCCGCAGCCGGCGGCCGTCGACCTCCCGGGCCACCTGGTGCCGGCTGGCCACCCGTCCGGCGCCGTGGCAGGTGGAGTGGAAGGCCCCGCCGCCGGGCACGCCCGCCAGCACATACGAGGCGGTGCCCATGGTGCCCGGGATCAGCACCGGCTGGCCGACGGCGGCCAGGTCCGCGGGCAGGTCGGGGTGGCCGGGCGGCAGGGCGCGGGTGGCGCCCTTGCGGTGCACGCACAGCCGCAGCCGGTCCTCGCCGACCCGGTGGGTCTCGATCTTGGCGAGGTTGTGCGAGATGTCGTAGACCAGGTCCAGCGCGCAGCCCGCGGTGCGCCGGAACGCCAGCCGGACCGCCGAGGACAGCAACTGCCGGTTGGCGCGGGCGTAGTTGGCGGCGGCGGCCATCGCGCCGAGGTAGGCGCGGCCCTCCCGGGACTCCACGGGGACGCAGGCGAGCTGGCGGTCGGGCACGTGGATGCCGTAGCGGGCCATCGCCTGGTCCATGGTGCGGACGTGGTCGGTGCAGATCTGGTGGCCCAGGCCCCGCGAACCGCAGTGGATCATCACGCAGACCTGGCCCGCCCGCAGGCCCATCGCCCGGGCGGTCTCGGCGTCGTAGACGGTCTCGACGGCCTGGACCTCCAGGAAGTGGTTCCCGGAGCCCAGGCTGCCGACCTGCGCCAGGCCACGGTGGAGCGCGCGCTCGCCGACCTGCCCGGGGTCGGCGGCGGGCAGCACCCCGTAGTCCTCGCAGCGCAGCAGGTCGCGCTGCACGCCGTGGCCGCGTTCCACCGCGTAGCGGGCGCCGCCGGCCAGGACGTCCATCAGCTCGCCGTGGCTGACCTTCCACACCGCGCCCCGGCCGGGGCCGCGCGGGGTGCAGTGGCTCAGGACGTCCATCAGGCCGGGCAGCCGCGGGGCCAGCGTGTCGCGGTCGATGTCCGCGGCGAGCAGCCGCACCCCGCAGGAGATGTCGAAGCCGACGCCGCCGGGCGAGACCACGCCGCCCGCGGCGGTGTCGGTGGCGGCGACCCCGCCGATGGGGAAGCCGTAGCCCCAGTGGATGTCGGGCATGGCGTAGGACGCCTCGACGATGCCGGGCAGGGTGGCGACGTTCACCACCTGGCGCAGCGACTGGTCCCCGGCCGCCGCGGGCAGCAGTTCGGGCGCGGCGAACACCACCCCGGGCACCCGCATGTCCCCGTGCCGGGGGATCCGGAAGCGGAACGGGCCCTCCTGGACGATCTCGACCCGTACGGCGGTGTCCGTCATCAGTCTGCCTTCCCGAGAGGTCCTGCCTGCCGCCGGTCACACGTCGAGCGTCACCGAGCAGGTCCAGCCGCCGGGGCCGCCGCGGAACGAGAGCTCGTGGAGCGTGACGGCCTTGGGCGCCGCGCCGATCACCGGCAGGGTCCCCACGTCGGCCATGGACAGCACGGCCCGCAGGCCGCCCGGCAGGGGCGACGCCTCGACGGCCACCGGCACCTCGCCCTCGGTGTCGAGCCGGTAGACGACCTCCTCCAGCAGCCCGGTGAGCAGGTCCTCGTCCCGCTCGCCGCGCACCGTCGCCTCGCGGACGACGGTGCCGGACGCGCCCGGGACACCCGAGATGCCCGAGACGTCCACGAAGGACTCGGTGACGCCGAGGACGGCCTCGCGCAGGCACTCCTCCCGCGTCGGGGCCCATGCCTCGACGCGCAGGTCCGCGGTGTGCGGCACGCCGCGGTGACCGGCTCGCCGCGCGGTGTCCGGGTCGTCGAGGTGCATGGGAAATCCCTCCACGCGGTGTGGGAGCCCTGTGGACACAGGCGAACACAGGCGAACACAGAGGGACGTACCCGGATCAAGCAGGCATACACCCCTCGATCTGCCGAGGTCCGGACACGCCGATGGGGCTGCCGTGTCGCCGAACGGCAGCCCCATCCTTGCGGTCCGCCGCCGCCGAAACGCGCGCGCCCGGGGGGTGGACTGGTCGCGCGCGCCCTCACCAGGCGGCTCGGACACGTTCTCTCCGTTGTTCTGTTGTTCTCGGTGCCGGGACGGCCCCCGGTCAGGAGGCCGCGGCCGGCACGGCGGACAGGGTCCGCCGGGTCACCTCCGCCACCGGCCCGGTGGCATCCACGTGGGCCACCAGCCCACGCTCCCCGTACCACTGGAGGACCGGTGCGGTCTGCTCGGTGAAGACGGTCAACCGCCGCCGGACGGTCTTCTCCTGATCGTCGTCACGCGAGGTCAGTTCGCCCCCGCAGTCGTCACACCGACCCTGGACACGGGGCGGCGAGAACTCCAGGTGCGTCGTCAGACCGCAGTCCCCGCAGGTCCGGCGCCCGGTCAGGCGCCGTACGACCTCCTCGCCGGGGACGTCGAAGGCGACCACGCGGTCCAGGGCGGTGCCCTGTTCCGCCAGGGCCTCCGCGAGGAGCACCGCCTGCCGGACGGTTCGGGGAAAACCGTCCAGCAGGAAGCCGGCGGCGGCGTCGGGCTCGCTGATCCGCCCGGTCATCATGGCCGTGGTCAGCTCGTCCGGCACCAGGGCACCGGCGTCGGTGTACCGCCTGGCCCGGCGACCCAGCGCGGTGTCGTCGCGGATGTGGGAACGGAACAGGTCTCCGCTGGAGATCGCGGGGACGGACAGGTGCTCGGCGAGGAAGCGGGCCTGCGTCCCCTTGCCCGCACCGGGCGGGCCGATCAGAACAATGCGCATGGGTCTTTCCGGTTCGTCGGGCTGATCGTGAGGCGTGCCTCGTGATCAGTCCTCGGTGCTGGTGGTGGGGAGTTTGGCTTGGATGAGGTCCATGACGGTGGAGTCGGTCAGGGTGGTGACGTCGCCGAGGGCGCGGTTTTCGGC
>JBEHXI010000291.1:0-8853 GCA_048498775.1 Actinomycetota bacterium
TCCCCGACTTGGACAAACTGGTCCGCAGCATCCGCTGCACCCCGGACCCCGACAAGGCGCCTCAGTAGGAGGCGGGCCGTCTCCCCGCGCTCCCCGTCAGGAGTCGCCCGCGCTCGGCCGCCGGCGCGGGCGCAGGCGGTCCAGGGCGAGGGAGATCCGCTCGCGGTCCAGCTGGAAGTCGGGCAGCGAGGTGGCCCGTTCGAGGAAGTCGCGGGTCCCGGCCACGTCTTCCGCCGCGACGTTGTGCCAGATGTGCCGATGGCGGACCGCGATCTCCGGATCGGCGTCGGACTGTTCGTCCAGCACCGCGCGTGACCTGCGGCGGAGTTCGGCCGCCGCCGCCGTGTTGCCCAGGCCCTCCTCGGCCGTGGACAGCCTGGCGAGGATGGCGGAGTGCAGGGGCACGTCGCCGAGGCGCCTGGCCAGTGCCTCGGCCTTGCCCAGGGTTCCGGCGGCCGCCGCGTGCCGGCCGAGGTCGAGTTGGAGGCTGCCCATGCGGAGCAGCGTCTTGCCGTGGAGCCGGGGGCTGTCGGTCTTCTCGGCCAGGGCGATCGCCTCGGTGTAGCAGTCGTACGCCTTGTCGTGTTCGCCGAGCTGGTGGTGCATGTCGCCGATGCGGGTCATCACCAGACCGGTGAGCCAGTCGTCGTCCAGGCGCCCGGCCAGGAGCGCGACCTCGGCGAAATGGGCCATGGACTCGGCTATCCGCCCTTCCAGGTTGGCGAACGTCCCGAGCCCCGCATGGGCCTTGGCCTGCTCGTGGAGGTCCCCGGCGCGGCGGCTGATGTCCAGCGCCTCGGTGAACCAGGTCCGGGCCTGCTCGTACCGGCCGCGCAGGCCGTACATGATGCCCAGGCAGGTGCGCAGCGCGGAGACCATCCGCCGGTCGCCGGCCTGCCCGGCCAGGGGCAGCAGGATCTCCAGGGCGGTGCGGCACTCGTGGAACCGGCCCTGCCGGTTGAGATAGTCGATCAGCCCCTCGGCGATCCAGCAGGCCTCGTCCAGGTGGCCCACGGACGCCGCGTGGGCGATCACGTCCACCAGCTCGCCACCCGCCGCGTCCAGCCAGGTGGTCGCGTCCTCCCAGTCGGTGAAGGGCCCGGTGGTCCGCGGGCCGGTCATGAAGGCCGCGGTGCCCCAGTCGCTGGCGCAGCGCGCGGCGGCCACATACAGCCGGAACACACCGGTCCGGGCCGCCGCGACCTCGTCCGGGTGCTCGACGGCGACCCGCCGGGCGTAGACCGCCACCAGGTCGTGCAACCGGTAGCGGCCGGCGGCCGCGTGCTGCACCAGACTGGCGTCGACCAGGCGTCCCAGGGCACGCTCGGCGGCGGACGGCGTCCAGCCGAGCATGGCGGCCAGCGTCAGCCGGTCGAACCGCACGGAGGGCGACAGGCCCAGGGCACGGAAGGCACGCTGCTCGGCGGGCGGCAACTGGCCGTAGGAGAGCTGGAACGCCACCTCGACGCTGCGGTCCTCCACGGCGAGTTCGTCGAGCCGGTGTTCGTCGTCCGCCAGCCGCGCCGCCAGGTCCTCCACCGCCCACAGCGGACGGTTCTGTATCCGTGCCCCGACGATGCGCAGCGCCAGCGGGAGCCGGTCGCACAGGGCGGCCAGCTCGCGTACCGCGGTCTGCTCGCGGTCGGAACCCTCGCCGCCGGCGATGCGGGTCAGCAGTCCGGCCGCCTCGTCGATGCCGAGCGGCGCGAGCGAGATCCTGCGGTCCACGTCCAGCGCCGTGAGGCGCCGGCGGCTCGTCACCAGTACCAGGCTGCCGGGCCCGGCGGGCAGCAGGGGGCGTACCTGCTCGGCGCTCTTGGCGTCGTCGAGTACGAGGAGCAGCCGGAGGGAGGCGGTCGCCACCCGCCATGACGCGGCCAGCTCGTCCAGATCCTCGCACTCCTCGCCTCCGCTGGTGCCCACCGCGCGCAGCAGCCGGCGCAGCAGTCGCTGCTGTGCCACCGTTCCGCGCTCGCCGCGCTGCCCGTGCAACTCCACGAACAGGCAGCCGTCCGGGTACCGCTCCCGCAGCGCTCGGGCCGCGCGCACCACCAGGGCGGTCTTGCCGACGCCGGCCATGCCGTCCACCGCGCGGACGGTGACCATCCCCGCGTCGGCGGGCGTGACCAGCAGGTCCAGTTCCCGGGCGCGACCGGTGAAGTTGCCGATGTCCACGGGGAGTTCGTTGCGCGCCCGGCGGCCCTGCCGGGCCGCGGCCGGCCCTCCCCCCGATCGCTCCTCGCGATCCGCCGAGCCGAGGAGGAACGCGTCATCGCCCCGCAGGACCGCCTCGTGCACCCGTCGCAGTTCGGCGCCCGGCTCCGCCCCCTGGTCGTGCACCAGGCGGCGGCGCACCGCGGCGAAGACGTCGAGCGCCTCGGCCTGCCGGTTGCCGAGGTACAGGGCGCGCATCAGCAGGGCGGCCAGCGCCTCGTGGTACGGGTACGTCGCCGTCAGGGCGAACAGTTCGCCCACCGCCTCGGCGTGGCGTCCCAGCCGGAGCCGGCAGTCCAGCGAGTCCTGCGCCAGGACCAGCCGCCGCTCCGCCAGCCGCAACCGCTCACCCTCGGCGAACGGCCCGGGGATTCCGGCCAGGGGCTCGCCGCGGAACAGCTCCAGCGCCCTGGACCACGCGTCCACCGCGGCGTCCAGGTCTCCGGAGTCCCTCGCCGAACGGCCCTCGGCGGCGATCTGCTCCAGCCGTGCCACGTCCACCTGCGCGTCGTGGGGGACGAACCGGTAACCGCCGTGTCCGGTGGTGATCACGGAGTCCGCCGGGCCGGCTCCCGGGGCGTCCAGGCGTCTGCGCAGCCGGTGCACATAGACCGGGATCACCTTGGCGCCCGTGCCCGGCAGCTCCGGGCCCCAGACCCCGTCGAGCAACTGCTGTCGCGTGACGGTCATACCCGGTCGAAGCAGGAGGGCGGTCAGTACGGCCTGTTCACGGACGGGCCCGAGTCTCAGAAGCGTGTCGCCGCGCCAGGCCTGAAGCGGGCCGAGTACGGAGAATCGAAGGCGCTGACCGGCATCCTCGGATAACTGCCCCATCGACGGCACCCGCGGATTTTACCCGGTCAGGGGCGGCGCACCCAAAGATCTTTGCTCTCATATGACGCGCCGTTCGAATGCCGGGCCGGCTGAACCGCGGCCGGGACCAGGCGGTACGGGCCGGAGGGCCGCCGGGTGCGGGGCTGCCGGCACCGCGCCCCCGGCCTCGTGACGTATCCGGTCGGCCGGCACGCTCATGGCGGTCAGCTGCCGCACGGTGGCGGTGACCATGGCGGGCGGGCCGCTCACATAGGCGAGGTGTTCCGACCAGTCACCGTGCCGGGCCACCGCGTCGGCCACCACACCGCCCTCGGCGGCCCCGGTGCCTCCACCGATCACCGGGACGACGCGCAGCCACGGGCGGCCCTTCTCCAGCTCGGCCAGGGCGGCCGTGTCGTACAGGTCCTCCGGCCCGCGCGCACCGAGGAAGAGGTGCGCGCGATGGCCACGCGGACGGCGTGCGGTCAGCTCGTCCAGCAGCGCCTTGGCGGTGGCCCATCCGGTGTCGGCCGCCACGATCAGCAGGTCCCGGGTCAGGCCGGCGTCCAGTGTCATGGTGCCCTGCGCGGGTCCCAGCCGCAGCGGGTCGCCGGCACGGGTGTGCGCCACCAGCGCCTCGCTCACCCCGCCGGGTCCGGAACGGCGGATGTGGAACTCCAGCTCACCGTCCGGGCGGGGCGCGCAGGCGACGGTGTACGGCCGCCATGAGTGCGGCAGCAGCGGGGACTGCAGGCTCGCGTACTGTCCGGCCCGGTAGGGATACGGCTCCGCGGTGCGGACGCGCAGGATGGCGAGATCCGGACGGCGCAGCTGGTGGCCGGTCACCGTCGCGTTCCAGTACGGGGGCTCGGCCAGGGCCTCGTCCGCGCCGTCCACCATGGCCGCGACGGCGAACCGCACCATCCGCAGCCACGCCTGCTCCAGGTCCTCGGTCCACCACTCGCCCGCGCTGTGGCGCAGGGCCTCGGCGAGCGCCGCCTCGAACACCTCGTAGTGCACGGGCCGCACGCCCAGCTTGCGGTGGCCGCGTCCCAGCCGGGCGCAGAAGGCCGCCACCTCGTCGGGGCGGTCCAGGTGCTCGATCAGATACCACAGGGCCTGCTCCAGATGGGCTCGCTGGAACTCCAGTGAGTCGGGGAACAGCCTGCGCAGATACGGATGCCGTTCGAACATGGCGTCGTAGAGGTACGCGATGAGGTCACCCAGGGGAGTCACCAGCGGCAGGTACCGCGTGATCGTCCGCTGGTCGCCGCTCCCGTCGTAGGAGTGTGCGGCCGCTCGCGGTCCGGCGGCCGGTGCGGGCGTGGCAGGCGACGGCTGCCGGGTGGGGGAGAGCAGTCGGCGGCGCAGCCGCATCGCGTCCTGCCGTGCGAGGAGCGCGTGGTACTCGTCGTGGGCGTCGCCCTCGGTGGTGTTCATGAGCGGGTCTCCTCCTGCCGCGTCATCCGCATCGCCCCGCTGCCCCCGGCGGTCGCCGACCGGGCTCCTTCGAGGCCGCCGGCACGCACCCGCCGCACGCGCCGCCGCTTCCGCACCCGGCGGGCGCGGCCCCGCGCCCGGCCCGGGCCCCGCGGATTCCCCCGCCCCGGCGCGCGTAGTACCAGGCCATGTTCGAGGCGAGGCCGGCCAGCAGGACCCAGACGATCCCCACCCGGTCCCCCCGGACGAAGGACACCACCGCGGCGACCGCGGCCAGGGCGCAGGCGCCGCCGGCGTACACGGCGAGACGAGGCGGACGGGGCATGGGGGCGTCTCCTGTCGGGGCATGGGTGCGGCTGCTGTCGGACGGGCCCGCACATGCCTCCCCCGTCGGCCGCGCGCGAGCGGGGCGATGACGCGCGGCAGGCACGAACGCCTGTGGACCGGTCACCGCCACGGCGGCTGTGCCAGGGGCTCAGCCGCGAGCCGCGTCAGTATCGCACCGGGGCCAGGCGGCCGTCCGGCCCCGGCCGGCAGGTTCGTTCGGCCCTGTACGGCCCACCCTGCCCGGTGATGTCCTGGCCGGTTGGCCCGGTGCCGCACGCCATGTCCGGGGGCTCCCGATCCCCGGCGAGAGCGGGGCGGAACCCCCGGCACCCGCGGGCCCCGCGCTTTTCGCACGCGCCGGTAGGGCCGATCGGCCCCAGCGGGACCGCCCCGCGGCCTCGTAACTTACGGAACCGTAGGTTCAGCCCCCAGCGAGAGGCCGGTTTCACCGTGGCCACCATTCCCCCGCCCCGCTCCGCCCGCGGCGCCACCTGGACGGACGCGCAGCTCATCCACGCGCTGGAGGAGGTGGTCGAGGGCGAACTCAACCGCCACCTGGCGGTGTTCAAGGAGTGGATGCCGCACGAGTACGTCCCATGGAGCCGAGGCCGTGACTTCGACGGGGTGCTGGGCGGTGAGCCCTGGGCGCCGGAGCAGTCTCCGCTGACCGAGGTGGGCAAGGTGTCGATGGTGGTGAACCTGCTCACCGAGGACAACCTCCCCAGCTACCACCACGAGATCGCCACCCTGTACGGGCGTGACGGCGCGTGGGGCACCTGGGTGCACCGGTGGACCGCGGAGGAGGCGCGGCACTCCATGGTCATGCGGGACTACCTGGTGGCGTCCCGCGCGGTGGACCCGGCGGCACTGGAGCGGGCCCGTATGACTCATATGTCCGCCGGGTTCGTGTCGGACAACCGGCACTCGGCACTCCACACCGTCGCGTACGTCGCCTTCCAGGAGCTGGCCACCCGCATCTCGCACCGCAACACCGGGCACAGTTCCGGCGACCCGGTCTGCGATCGCCTGCTGGCGCGGATCGCCACCGACGAGAACCTGCACATGGTCTTCTACCGCAACCTGCTCAAGGCCGCCCTGGAGATCGCCCCCGACCAGGCCCTGCGTGCTGTCGCGGACGTGGTGAGCGGCTTCCGGATGCCCGGCCACGGCCTGCCGGGCTTCGAGCGAGCCGCCCTCGAGATCGCCCTCGGCGGCGTCTACAACCTGCGCGTCCACCACGACGACGTCCTTCAGCCGGTGTTGCGCCACCTGAAGGTCCTGACGCTGTCCGGCCTCGGCCCCGACGGGCTCAAGGCCCAGCAGGAGCTGGGGGAGTTCCTCGGCTCACTGGAGGCGCAGGCGGCCCGGTTCGACGAGCGCCGGACCGCCATCCTGGAGCGGCGCGCGGCGGCCCGGGGCTGAGTTGGCCGCGCCGGCCGTCCCCGGTTCTGAACCTGGTCGGGCGCCCACGCAGAAAATCCTGGTCAGCACGCTGACCAGGATTTCGGGAAGTGTGTCCGAGGGGGGACTTGAACCCCCACGCCCGATAAAGGGCACTAGCACCTCAAGCTAGCGCGTCTGCCATTCCGCCACCCGGACCGGGTCGTCGTCGCATGGCGTGGTGGCCGGGACGACGCGGTAAACCATAGCAAAGATCTGTACCTCGCTGATCGCGGTGCCGGCCGGGGACGCGGCCGGGGGTTGGGGGCCGGCGGGGCGCGGGGGGAGGATGACGGAGGACGGCGCGCTCGCCGGGGCGGGCGCGCGGACGACTTGAGGAGGCAGCGTGAGCGAGTCGAAGCCGGCGCGGACGATCACGGGTGAGGACGAGGTCGTCGACCTGTGCCGCGACCTGATCCGGATCGACAGCAGCAACTACGGCGACCACTCCGGCCCGGGGGAGCGCGCCGCGGCCGAGTACGTCGCCGAGAAGCTGGCCGAGGTGGGGCTGGAGCCGCAGATCTTCGAGTCGCACCCGGGGCGGGCGTCCACCGTCGCCCGGATCGCGGGAGAGGACCCGTCGCGTCCGGCGCTGCTGATCCACGGGCACACCGACGTGGTGCCGGCGAACGCGGACGACTGGACGCACCACCCGTTCTCCGGCGAGGTCGCGGACGGCTGCGTGTGGGGGCGCGGCGCGGTCGACATGAAGGACATGGACGCGATGACGCTGGCCGTCGTGCGCGACCGGCTGCGCAGCGGCCGCCGGCCGCCGCGGGACGTGGTGCTGGCGTTCCTGGCCGACGAGGAGGCCGGCGGGGTCTTCGGGGCGCGTCATCTGGTCGACAACCACCCGGATCTGTTCGAGGGCGTGACGGAGGCGATCGGCGAGGTCGGCGGGTTCTCGTTCACGGTGAACGAGAAGCTGCGGCTGTACCTGGTCGAGACCGCCGAGAAGGGCATGCACTGGATGCGGCTCACCGTCGAGGGGACGGCGGGCCACGGCTCGATGACCAACCACGACAACGCGATCACCGAACTGTGCGAGGCCGTGGCGCGGCTGGGCCGTCACACCTTCCCGGTGCGGGTGACCAAGACCGTGCGGTCCTTCCTGGACGAGCTGTCCGACGCGCTGGGCACCCCGCTGGACCCGGAGGACATGGACGCCACGCTCGCCAAGCTGGGCGGCATCGCCAAGATCATAGGGGCGACGCTGCGCAACACCGCGGCCCCGACGATGCTGGGCGCCGGCTACAAGGTCAACGTCATCCCCGGAGCGGCCACGGCCCACGTGGACGGCCGCTTCCTGCCCGGTTACGAGGAGGAGTTCCTGGCCGACGTGGACCGGGTGCTCGGGCCGCGCGTGCGGCGCGAGGACGTGCACAGCGACAAGGCGCTGGAGACCAGTTTCGACGGGCGGCTGGTGGACGCGATGCAGACCGCGCTGCGCGCGGAGGACCCGATCGCCCGGGCGGTCCCGTACTGCCTGTCGGGCGGGACGGACGCCAAGTCCTTCGACGACCTGGGGATCCGCTGCTTCGGGTTCGCCCCGCTCCAGCTGCCGCCGGACCTGGATTTCGCCGGCATGTTCCACGGGGTGGACGAACGGGTCCCGGTGGACGGGCTGAAGTTCGGCGTGCGCGTCCTGGACCGTTTCCTGGACGAGTGCTGATCGCCTGCCGCATGAATGGATGCGCCGCGCCGGCGCTTTGACGACGCCTCTTGTTCGGCAACCCATACGGAAGGTTAGCCGTAACGAGTGAATTGATCCTTCTTTTCGTAGCTCGAATTCCTCCCGGGTCGTTAGGTCGTGTGCGGTCCGCGGCTGGGGCCGCATTGCCAACTAGGAGGAATGATGGTCAAGAGGGTCGTCGCCGTGGCGGCTGCCACTGGCGGCCTGCTGCTCGCCGGCGCGGGCATGGCCGTTGCCGACTCCGGAGCGAAGGGGGCCGCGGTCGGCTCGCCGGGCGTCGTGTCGGGCAACGTGATCCAGGTCCCGATCCACATTCCGGTCAACGTCTGCGGCAACACCGTTGACGTGGTCGGGCTGTTGAACCCCGCTTTCGGCAACGCCTGCGTCAGTCACTGACGGTGTGCCGGGCCTGAGACGGTCCTGTTCCGGCCGGCCTCGGAGCACGCGCCATGTGCTCCGGGGCTCTCGCCAACCCCCTGGGATTCGCCCAGACAACCTCCACTCCTCTGTTCGCTCACAGCGGGCACCCGCTCACGAGCTTTCCGTAGAACAGAAAGCAGGGAATTCATGCGACAGGTCGCGAAGAAAGGCCTGATCACCATGGTCGCGACGGGCGGCGTTCTCGCCGTGGCCGGCGGCTATGCCTACGCGGACGCGGGCGCCTCGGGCGTCGCCGCACAATCACCCGGACTGCTGTCCGGCAACACCGTGCAGGTACCGATCAACATTCCGGTCAACGCCTGCGGCAACACCACCAACGTCGTCGGCGCGGCCAACCCCACCTGGGGCAACCGCTGCCAGAACGGCGCCCCCCGGATCGTCCGGCACGAGGAGCACTTCGTCCACGGCGTGCGGGAGGAGCACGGCGGCCGTGACGAGCACGGCGGCCGCGACGGCAACGACGGGCGTGACGACCACGACGGGCG